>JAUXUM010000195.1 GCA_030680995.1 Devosia sp. | reverse complement strand
GATGACGCAGGCGCGATCGACCATGTCCTCGAGATTGACCGCGTCTTCGGTCTCGACGCATTGGATGCCCCAAACCACCGAGAGGCGGCGGGCTGTGCGCAGGTTCGGCGAGAGCGCGAGGATGGGCTTGGACGGCCGCTCGCGCGCGGCACGGATGGCGGTCGAGCCGGACGAGGTGTAGGTGACGATCGCCGCCAGGTCGAGCGTCTCGGCGACCTGGCGCGTGGCCGCCGAGATGGCGTCGGCGGCGGTCGCTTCGGGCTCGGTGGCCTGGGCGCGGATGATCGAGCGGTAGTTGACGTCGTTCTCGACCGCCACGGCGACCTTGTTCATGGTCGCCACCGCTTCGACCGGATATTGCCCGGACGCGGATTCGGCCGAGAGCATGATCGCGTCGGCGCCCTCGAACACGGCGATGGACACGTCGGAGACCTCGGCGCGGGTCGGCACCGGGGAGCTGATCATCGATTCGAGCATCTGGGTGGCAACCACCACCGGTTTGCCATAGCGGCGGGCGACGCGGATCATGCGCTTCTGCAGGCCCGGCACGGTCTCGAGCGGGAGTTCTACCCCGAGATCGCCTCTCGCGATCATGAAGGCGTCGCAGAGCTTGATGATCTCTTCGAGCCGTTCCACCGCTTGCGGTTTCTCGATCTTGGCCATGACGCCGGCGCGGCCCTGCACGATCTTGCGCACGTCGATGATGTCCTCGGGGCGCTGCACGAAGGAGAGCGCGATCCAGTCGGCATCGTTCTCGAGCGCCTTCAAAAGATCGGCGTGGTCCTTGTCGGTGAGCGCACCGACGGGAAGCAACGTGTCGGGGAGGCTGACGCCCTTCTTGTCGGAGAGCTTGCCGCCATGGATGACGGTGCAATCGATGGCGCCGCCACCGACATGGGTGGCGCGCAGCTCGATCTTGCCGTCGTCGAGCAGCAGCCGGTCACCGACGCTGACCGCTTCGGTGATCTCGGGATGCGGCAGCTGCACGCGCGACTTGGTGCCTGGCACCGGGGAACTGTCGAGCGAAATGCTCTCTCCGGCAACCAGCTGCGCCGAGCCGCCCTCGAAGATGCCGACGCGGAGCTTGGGGCCCTGCAGATCGACGAGGATGCCGAGCGGATGATGCAGGCGTTCCTCTACGCCGCGGATGCGCTCGACGGTCTGCTTGAGCAGATCGTGGCTGGCATGACTCATATTGATGCGGAAAACATCCGCACCCGCCCGGGCCAGTTCCTCAATGGTCTTTTCATCGCTGGAGGCCGGACCGAGGGTCGCCAGGATCTTCACGCGTCGCAAACGTTTCATTGAGTATCTGCACCTTCCCCAACAGGGATTTCATCGATGGCGGGCTGGTCGTCGCCGGAACCGGCTTCAAGATCGCCCTCCAGGGGCGCCTTGTCTTCGGCCCCGTCAACGGGTTCGGCCCCCAGAACCTCGGTGTCGGTCAGCTGCAGCATCCAATTGCTGCGGTTCTGGGTGTCGACCTCGAAGAAGCCGGTACGTTCGTAGCCGCGGGCGAGGCAATCCTCAACCCCGAAGATGGTGAAGGTCTCGTCGCGCGTGCACATGTAGACGTTGCCGTCCCAGGAGCCGCCGCCGATGTCGTCGGCCGCGTAGAGATAGTAGTAGCGCCTCGCTTCGAGATCGCCGCTGTAGACGGTCTTGCATTCGCTGGGGCCCGCCACCCACCAACCCTCGGACTGCCAGCCGCGCTCCGCTCGATAGCCGAGGGCGATGGATACCGGGTTGGCGGTCTGGTTGCAGACCCGGAGGCTGCCCTCGCCGGACTCTGGCTCGGCATCGGCCGGTGGCGCAACCGCAACCGCAACGGGTGCCGCAGGTTCGGCGCTGTTCTTGGGAATGAGGAACCAGATGGCGAAGACGGCGACCGCCCCGGCAAGCAGACCGCCAATGGCCATGAGATAGCGCAATGATCCAACCCGGATGAGGAAAGCGAAATGCTGTGGAGCGCGGTGAGTTGTGCGCACGGCCCCTTTGGCTGTCAACCGCTAAACGAGGCTTTTGGCGGAAATGAGAGGGGGCCGGGATGGTATGTGGATTGGCGCGGATTGGGCTTGAACGGCGCGCTCCGAAGAGCTTGAACGGGGGCTCGAATTAATGAGGTTCACTATGGCTACCGTGTCCACCGAAAGCGTCGCTCAGGATCAGTTGCGGGCGTTCATCGAGCGCATCGAGCGCATGGAGGAAGAAAAGAAGGCGATCACCGACGACATCAAGGAGATCTATGCCGAGGCCAAGGGCAATGGCTTCGACATCAAGGTGTTGCGCCAGATCGTCCGCATCCGCAAGCAGGATCACGCCGAGCGCATGGAACAGGAAGCGCTGCTTGAACTGTACATGGCGGCGCTCGGCATGGCTGCCGCGCCCCGCGAGGAGGGCGAGGAAGAATAGCGCGGTTCAGCTAATCTTGTCGCGGCTCAGATTGAGCAGCCGCATCGCCTCGGCCTCATTGCCCAGCGCGTTGAGGGCCGCCGCGACGATGCCGGCGCGGTCCAACCCGGCCTCGGCATACATGTCGTTCTGGCTGGCCTGCTCGGTGAAACGGTCGGGGATCATCAGCGGGCGGAAGCGGAGCTTGCCGTCGAGCAGGCCGCTGCTGGCAAGGAAAGTCGCCACATGGCTGCCGAAACCGCCGATGCCACCCTCCTCGATCGTCAGCAGCACCTGATGCTGGCGGGCGAGGCGCGCGATCAGGGCCTCGTCGAGCGGCTTCATGAAGCGCGCGTCGGCGATGGTCGGGCTGAGGCCCAGGGCCGCGAGTTTTTCGCCTGCGGCCAACACCTCGCCGAGACGCGTGCCGTAGGAGAGGATGGCGATCGGGCCGCCCTCGCGCAGGATGCGGCCCCTGCCGATTTCCAGCACCGAGCCGCGCTCGGGCATTTCGACGCCGAGGCCTTCTCCGCGCGGGTAACGGAAGGCGATCGGGCCCTCGTCATAGGCGGCGGCGGTCGCGATCATATGGCGGAGCTCGGCCTCGTCGGCCGCGGCCATCACGACGAAACCGGGCACGGTGCCCAGATAGGCCGGGTCATAATTGCCGGCATGCGTCGGCCCGTCGGCGCCGACATAGCCGGCCCGGTCAATGGCGAAACGGACCGGCAGGCTCTGCACGGCGACGTCGTGGACAACCTGGTCATATGCCCGCTGCAGGAAGGTCGAGTAGATTGCGCAGAAGGGCTTGAGCCCTTCGCAGGCGAGGCCGGCAGCAAAGGTCACCGCGTGCTGCTCGGCGATGCCGACATCGAAGGTGCGGGTGGGGAAGATTTCGGCGAACCTGTCGAGCCCGGTGCCCGAGGGCATGGCCGCGGTCACCGCGACGATACGGTCGTCGCGCCTTGCCTCGTCGATCAGCGACTGGGCGAAGACGCTGGTGTATGACGGCGCGTTCGACGGCGCCTTGGCCTGGGCGCCGGTGATGACGTTGAATTTGGAAACGCCGTGATATTTGTCGGCGGAATCCTCGGCCGGAACGTAGCCCTTGCCCTTCTTGGTGACGACATGCACCAGGATCGGGCCGTCCTCGGCATCGCGCACATTCTGCAGCACCGGCAGGAGGTGATCGAAATTGTGCCCGTCGATCGGCCCCACATAGAAAAAGCCGAGCTCCTCGAACAGCGTGCCGCCGGTCCACCAGGAGCGGGCGAACTCCTCGGTGCGCCGGGCGGGCTCGTGCAGGAAATGGGGCAGGGCTTCGACGATCTGCTTGGCGGTCTTGCGTACGCCGCGATAGACCGGGCCGGAGACCAGCCGCGCGAGATAGGAACTCATGGCGCCGGTCGGCGGCGCGATCGACATGTCATTGTCGTTGAGGATGACGATCAGCCTTGCGACCATGGCGCCGGCATTGTTCATCGCCTCATAGGCCATGCCGGCGGACATGGCGCCATCGCCGATCACCGCCACCACATTGCGCTTCTCGCCGCGCAGCTCGGAACCCACCGCCATGCCGAGGCCCGCGGAGATCGAAGTCGAGGAATGACCCGCGCCGAAGGGGTCGTACCGGCTCTCGGCGCGTCGGGTGAAGCCGGATAGTCCGTCTTTCTGCCGCAGGGTGCGGATGCGGTCGCGGCGGCCGGTCAAGACCTTGTGCGGATAGGCCTGGTGGCCGACGTCCCAGATCAGGCGGTCGTGCGGCGTGTCGAAGACGGCGTGGAGGGCGACGGTCAGCTCGATCACACCGAGGCCGGCGCCCAGATGGCCGCCGGTGACAGAGACGGCGTCGATGATTTCAGCGCGCAACTCGTCGGCGAGCTGGCGCAATTGCTCACGGCTCAGCGCCTTCATGTCGGCCGGCGCGGCGATGGTGTCGAGCAGGGGTGTCTGCGGCTTCTCGGGCAACGAGGTCAATCTTGACGGCGCGTGTTGTTGTCTTGCCTGACTTAGAGTTTAGCGTCCGCTATTGCAACGAAAACGCTTGGTGTGCGGCAACAAGCAGCGGGGCGTTGGAGACGAACCGGTCGTATTCGATCGGCAACCCGCTTTCGCGCCGGAAGCTCATGCGGCCGCTCAGCGGGCCGAGTTCCGTTGCCTTGTCGAGATAGCCCTCGGCCTCGGTCAGCACCGCAAAATGGGCGCTCGACATGAGGACCGGATGCACCAGCGTCTCGTTGACGTGGTCGACCTCGGGGGCGACCAGTTCCACCGGCCGCGGCTCAATACTCCGGTTGGGCTGGCGGCTCTGCGCCAGATCGGTGAGGGCCGCAGCCATCGGGGCGGGCGCCTTGGCCGCGGTCAGCGCGTTGAAGGTCATCTCGAACATGCCCTGGAGGCCGCCGCCGAGCGAGGCGGTGTGCAGCGCGCTGGCATCGAGGACCGGTTCCGGCTTCGAGATCACGGCCCTTGCCGGCACCGATGCGGTGGTTTCGCGTTCGATGATCATGCGCAGCGCCAGCTGCGCGCCGGGGTCGGGTTCGCTCGCCGGTACGTAGGCGGTCACCAGCTCAGGTTCGGATTCCGGCGTCATCAGCAGCCGGGGCCGCGGCACCGGCGAGCCCAGGGCGGCCACCGCGGAAAGCGCGGTCTCGCCGGGCAGGGCAGAGCGCGTGGCCAGCATCAGCCGTGGCGATTTCTGCGCGGGAACCGGGCCCCCGCTGTCGCCACTCCCGGCCGCGAGAATGTCAGCGGAGGAGCGGATTGCCGGTGCCGGAGCGGTGATGCCGATGGTCGAAACGGTACGCTGGGTCGGCTCCTGAAGCGAGGCAAGCTGGATTTCCGCCTGCTGCCCGTCGCCGGAGAAGGCACTCATGAGCGTGCGCGGCTTGACGGCGGGGAGCGGCGCGCCCTCACTCAGGCTCGCCAGCATGATGGTCGGGGCGACGACACCGCCATTGCACGGTACGGCACGGCATTTTTGCCACTGCGCCTCGGCATACCGGCGTCCTTCATTCGACAGCGGGGTGCCGTCGGTGGGCAGATGCAGCGTGCGACCGTCGGGGAATACCTTCTTCAGTTGCGCGCGGGTCATGCGGGGCCAGGCGCGCACACTGCCGGTGTCGAGGTGCACGAAGGGGCTGCCCGAGGTCGGATAGTAGCCAACGCCGCCGACCTGGTGGCGCATCGCCACTTCGCGCAACCTGGTGAGGTCGACGCCGGGGATGAAGAAATCCATCGCCTTGCCCTTCATGTGCTGCGAATTCTCGGCGACGCCGGAGGATCGCCTCGCGAGCATGGCATTGGTCTTGGGCGAACGGTAGGAGGAGACGACGCTGACCGGCTGGGTGGCGCCGACTTCCTGGTAGACCGACCACAGCAGATCGAACAGCGCGGGGTCCATCTTGGTCGGCTCTTTGGTGCGCCAGTCGGCAAGGAAGATATTGATATCCCTGAGCACCCGCTGGTCATACTGACCGTTGCGCCTGAAGGTGAAGCGCCCGATCTGCTTGGTGTGGGTATGGTAGAGATAGAGGGTGCGGTCACCGGAGGCGGCGCTGACCTGAATCGTCGTGGGCGGCAGCAGCACGGTCAAAGCCATGATCGCGGCCAGGATGAGCCGCACACAATGCTGCCAATTGCTAACTGGTTTCCCCGACACGCCCCGACCGACCCATTGCAACAACAGTGATGCGCGGAAGTTTAGCGTCAACTCCACTATAGTCTGTTAACGCTAACGACCCGTCGGTGCCTGTTGCCAGCCACCCTCAGTTGCTTCTTCTAGTCAAAAATCGCGGCTGAACCAAGGCCGAATTGTCAAGCGCGTGTAAACGCTTGACCGTCGACCGAGGACGAATGCCAGGCACTATCTCGTTGCCGGGCCTTGCCGTTGGCGCCGGCCCATGGCCGGCGAGGCCCTATTCGCCGAGCAGACTTATCAACCGCTTATTGTGGCCGTAGACGTCGCCATAGGAGCGGATGGTGCCATCCTGGTCCACGCGCAGCGTGAAATAGGTGATGTGCACCGGGATGTGAGTCTCCATGTTCACCCAGCGCTCGGTACTGCCGAACATGCCTTCCAGCGAGGCCACCGTCAGCTTCGGCTCGAATGCCAGCAGCGCTCCGGCGAAATCCATCGGATTCTGCACACGCACGCAACCGTGGCTGTAGGCGCGGAACGAACGCTGGAACAGCGATTTGGACGGCGTGTCGTGCAGATAAACGTCGTGCTGGTTGGGGAACAGGAATTTGATGCGGCCCAGCGCGTTGCCGGTGCCGGGGCGCTGGCGAATATGGAAATTGCGGATATTGGCGGTCGACCAGTCGATGGCCGCGGCGTTCACCACCTTGCCGCCGTGCAGAACCTCCATGTTCTGCCCGGCGAGGTAGCCCGGATTGGCGGCCAGCCGCGGCGCGATCTCGTTGGTCGCGATCGAGGAGGGGACGTTCCAGTAGGGGTTGACGACGATGTGCTCGATCTCGTCGGAGAAGACCGGCGTCTGGTTCTTCGGCGTGCCCACCACGACGCGCGTGGTGTAGTGCGTGCGGTCGCCGTCCATGATGGCGAGCTTGAACTCGGGAATGTTCACCTGGACATAGAATTTGCCGAGATCCTCGGGTGTCCAGCGCCAACGCTCCATATTGGCGACGATGTCGTCCCAGGTCGTGGCCGAGCCGCCATTGAGCGCGGCCACTGTCGCCGGCCCGGTGACGCCGTCGACGGTGAGCCCGAGGCTTTCCTGGAAAGCTTTGACGGCCTCCACCAGCGCGTTGTCATAGATAATGTCGACGGCAGCGGCCGTGCCCGCGGTTTCGGGGATTTCCGGCCCGGCAAGGTTGAGGCGCTGACGGAGCAGGGCAACGCGTGGATCCTTCATGCCGGGCTTGAGCAGCGGGCCGTCGGGAATGACGACCGCCGCATCGACGACACTGCCGTCGACGAATCTGGCCAGCGCCGCCCTCAGTTGCAGGAATTCGCGGTGTTTGGGCGAGAGGTCCAGCAGGATCCGGTCGGGATCACCGCTCGCCGCCAGCTTCATCAGCATGTCGGCTTCGTTGATCTTGCGCGGGGCGATGGTCCAGAGCCGGGAAACCTCCGTTGGCGCGACGCGGCCGCCATAGGCGTCCTGAGCATAGCGCACCGCTGATGCGGAGAAGGCAGTTTCAAGAGCGGCGAGCTTGGCCGGGTCGGCGCCGGCGGCGGCGACGTCGAGGTCGGGGGTCAAATAGTCCGAGGGGCGGAAGCCCTCGAGCTCGGACTTCTTGAAGACCGCGATGATCTTTTCGGCATTGGAGGAGAAAGCGATCTCACCGGTCTCGCCCTGAGTGAGCCACAGCGGCTCGAAATGGCGGGCGCCGTAGAAATAATAGAGCTGTTGCGCCTGCAGGTAGGCGCGGCTTTCCCGGTTTGCCGAAACATAGGCGGCGGACAGTCCTGCCTTGATGATGCGCGCGAGTTCGGTCTGCGGCGGCGCGATGACGATGCGGGTCGCCTCGCCGCCGGCGAGCGAGACCTTCTCCTGCGCCAGAGCGCCAGAAGGGGCGCCGAGCAGCACGGCGACGGTAAGGATCGATGCAATTGATCTGCGCATAAAAGCTCCATGCCCGCCGGGCTTTGTCAATGGGGACGCGCATGCGACGGGAGGAATCGTCGCGGCAGCTGGCCCATATGAATTTTGCTTATCCCACAATCGTTAACGCTGACAATTCCTCGCGTTTTTGTGAGCACGGTTTGTGGCCTTCGTGCAACGACTTGCGTTGCTTTCCGTGTATGACCTTGTCCAAAAAACAGCTTTCGGGGTCATGCCTAAGCCGCGTCACTCTCCACACCTTCGTCGAGACCGTATTCCCTGAGCTTGCGGTAGAGGGTCGAGCGGCCGATGCCGAGCGCCCGGGCCACCCGCGACATGCGACCGCCATAATGCCTCAAGGCAAACGCGATGAGTTCGCGCTCGAGATCGGCCAGGGCGGCCACTTCGCCACGTTCGTCGAGAAAACGGTCTGGAATTGCCTCCCGCGTTTCCACTTCACGGAGACGAACGATAGCCTGGTCGATATGAACGGGCGCTGAAGGGACCGGCAGGGTTTCCGTCAGCCTGAGGGCTTCCTCCCGACCGGAGGTCTGCGCGACAATTTGCGGGAAGTCGGCGATTTCGAGACAGGCGGTGTCGCAGAGGACGACGGCGCGATAAACGGCGTTTTCGAGCTGGCGGATATTGCCCGGCCAGTTGTAGCTCCGCAACAGCTCCAGGGCTGGCGGGGAGATGCCGGCCACACGCTTGCCGCTCTCTGCAGCCAGCCGGGCGATGAAATGGGAGACCAGCGGCACCACGTCCTCGGGCCGCTGGCGGAGCGGCGGCAGATAGATCGGGAAGACATTGAGCCGGTAGTACAGGTCCTCGCGGAAGGCGCCGGACTTGGCGAGGTTGAGGAGGCGCTGGTTGGTGGCTGAGATCACCCGCACATTGACGCGCTCGACCTTGCTCGATCCGACCGGTTCGATCTCGCCCTGCTGGATGGCCCGGAGCAGCTTCACCTGGGTCTCGAGCGGCAGTTCGCCCACCTCGTCGAGAAACAGCGTGCCGCCATGAGCTTCGGCGAATTTGCCGGTATGGTCGCTGATCGCGCCGGTGAAGGCGCCCTTGCGGTGGCCGAACAGCGTCGACTCGACCAGATGCGTCGGGATGGCGCCGCAATTGACGGTGACGAACGGCTTGCCGGCGCGATCGCCCATGCCCTGGATGACGCGGGCGATCAGCTCCTTGCCGGTGCCGGTCTCGCCTTCGATCAGCACCGGGATGGTACTTTTGGCGGCCTTGCCGGCGAGGGCGATCACCCGATCCATGGCCGGGGACCTGGTAACGATATCCGCGATTGCCAGCATCCCGCTGCGCCGGTTGCGTTCGGTGCGGACCAGCGTTTCCAGCTCGTCCAGTTTTTGCGCATTGCGCAACGAGATGATCAGCCGCTCCGGCGCCACCGGCTTGACGAAGAAATCGGCCGCCCCCTTGCGCATGGCCGAGACCACCGTGTCGAGGGACGAGTGGGCGGTCTGGATGATCACCGGTGTGCGCAGGTTCTCGCGCGCCATCGCCTCCATCACCGCCATGCCGTCGAGATCGGGCATCACCAGGTCGAGCACCATGGCACCGATGCCTGGATTGGACCGCAGGAGGTCGAGCGCCTGCTCGCCGCCGGCCGCGGTCATTGGCACGAATCCCGCCCGCGCCGCCACTTCGGCGGTCAGCCGCAATTGCACCGGGTCGTCGTCGACAATCAGAACACGCGTCATTCTGCCTCGGAAGTCTACCGCGCGATCGCCGTTCCGCCGAATCGCGCTGTGCCGTTTTGAGGCAGGATGAGAGGCGTGGGTTAAGAGGGCTTTAAGGGTGGCTATTCGCGCGAGTATCCGGCCTCACGGAAATGCCGGATGGCGAGAATGACGACGACATCACTGAGGCTTCGATAAAAAACATGGTAGCCGCCGCTTGCAAATCCGATGAGAAGTTCCCGGTACTCTGGCGCCATATCAGGCATTGGTCGGCCCGACATCGGGTATTGCCGCAGGATTTTTACGCCCTCTTGAATTGCACGTATTGCCCGTTTAGCGGCATCGGGGTTCTTTATGTGTAGGAATTTGCTCAGTCGTCTAAGGTCGGTGATGGCGTTGTCAGACCAACTCAAGTGTGGCATTCGGGCGGTTCCACGTCTTCGCCGGCCGCTAACCTACTCAACCATTCATCAACTTCATCTCCGGTGAGATGAAGACCAGTTTGTTCGTAGTGCTCCCAAGCTTCCGTTACGTCATGACGCAGCTTTTCCCGCTTCTCCTCGCGCTCGACATATTCCTCGATTGCTTCCTTCATCACCCAATGGGCGGAGCGCCGCTGCGCATCAGCCAGACGCTGTACGCGCTCCTTGATCGCAGGGTCGAGCTTAAGACTCGTGGACC
>JAUXUM010000193.1 GCA_030680995.1 Devosia sp. | reverse complement strand
AGGCCACCGACAGCGCCAGCACCAACGCGTGCAGCGCGAAGATATTGAGAAGCGCGTAGAGACGGTCCTGATAGAGCATCATGAAGCTCACCAGCACCAGGCCGCCGGCAAGAAGGTGGGCAGTATCGAAGACGAAGCCGTTCATCAAAGGCTCCGTGAGACAAACAGGAGAAGGGTGCCCAGCAGCCCCAGCATGAGCGCGGCGCCCAGGAATGCGGGAACTCGGAAGACGCGCATCTTTGCCGTCGCGGTCTCGAACACGGCAAGCAGCACACCGCCAATGAAGAGCTTTCCCAAATAGGCGGCGAAGCCCATGAGGTGGGCGCCCAGATCGGACCCGGGTTGCGCCAGCCCCCACGGTACGAAGACACACGCAATCAGGGAGATATAGAGCAGCAGCTTGAGCGACGCCGCGAACTCGATCATGGCCAGATGGCGTCCGGAATATTCGAGCACCATGGCTTCATGCACCATGGTGAGTTCGAGATGCGTCGCCGGGTTGTCGACCGGGATGCGCGCATTCTCCGCGAGCGCCACCATGATGAGCGCGACCAGCGCCATGCCGAGCGAGACCCGCAGACCTATTTCGGGCGAGGCCATCACGGCGGCAACGGTGGAAAGCTGGGTCGAGCCGGCGACCAGCGCGAGCGTGAACACGATCAGCAGCATGGCGGGCTCGGCGAGCGAAGCAATCATCACCTCCCGGCTGGAGCCGATGCCGCCGAAGCTGGTGCCCACGTCCATTCCAGCAAGCGCCAGAAAGAAGCGGGCGCTTCCGACAAGCGCGATTATCGCGATCAGGTCCGCGCTCCAGGTAAAGAGCAGCCCCAACGCAAAGGTCGGAACCAAAGCGGCAGCAACCCATGTGGCTGCGAAGATCAGGTACGGCGTCGCACGAAACAGCCACGAAGCGTTTTCGGCCAGCACGACTTCTTTTCGCAACAGCCGGAGGAGGTCGCGATAGGGCTGAAAGATCGACGGCCCCAGGCGCCGCAGAAGGCGGGCCTTGACCTTGCGCACGAGGCCGGTCAGGAGGGGCGCCAGCAGCAGCACCAGCGCCATCTGAAGGCCCTGAACGAAGATATTCGCAATTAGGACCACAGCGCGAGCACCAAGAGCAGGGTGATGAGGGCAGCAAAGACGATGCTGAGATAGCGTCGAATGGTCAGGAACTGCAGGACGTTGAGCCTGTCGGCGGCGAAGCCCACGGCGCTCGTGATGGGTGAATACAGCCCGTCCCAGACGAGGTCGCGCATCCATACAGTCAATCGCGCCGGCCGGGTGTCGCCGGGCGCGGGCATCTCGATCTCCTCGCGTGCCCGGAACACCAGCGTCCCGAATACACGCCGTATCGGTTGCGCGAAACTGCCCGCCGAATACTGCATGGACGAGTTTACGTCTGCGAAGCCGCAGCCCCATGCCGGCCCCCGGCGCAGCGCCCGCGACGCGAAGCGATGAATGAAGTAGACCGCGAGCGACGCAGACACCACGATGAAGACAAACACCAACAGTCCGTTGTAGGAACTTCGGCTTTCGGCGATCGGCACCAGCGACAACCAGGGGACTTCCATCTGCACTGGCATGCGGTGGTCGATGAGCGCCATCGCCACGGGCGACAGGCCATCGATCACCAGCCCCGGCAGGATGCCGGCCAGGAGGCACAGCACGCCAAGGATGGACATGGCGGCGAGGGAGTACCGGTCGACCTCGTGCGCCTGCTCCGCCGCCGTGCTGCGCGGCCGGCCCAGGAACATCGTCCCGAAAGCTTTCACGAAAGCGGCGGCGGCAAGGGCGGCGGCGAGCGCCAGCATGCCGCCGACGGCTGGCACCATCAGCTTGAGGCCCCATTGCGGCAGGTCCGGGCTTTCCAGGATCGCCTGGAAGATCAGCCACTCGGAAACGAAGCCGTTGAGCGGCGGCAGTGCCGAGATCGCGATGCACCCGGTGAGGAAGGCGACGCTGGTCACCGGCATGCGATGGATGAGGCCGCCAAGCTTTTCCATGTTGCGCTCGCCCGTGGCAGTTAGCACTGCGCCGGCGCCGAAGAACAGCAGGGTCTTGAAGAACGAATGATTGAGCACGTGAAAGAGCGCCGCCGTCAGGGCCAGCGCCGAGGCCAATCCCATGCCGTTCGCCTGGAAGGCGAGCGCCAGCCCGAGGCTCGCGAAGATCACCCCGATGTTTTCGATGGTGCTGTAGGCGAGGAGCCGCTTGATGTCTTTTTCCATCAGCGCGTAGAGGATCCCCAGTACCGCAGTGACCCCGCCGATAAACAGGACGATGACGCTCGACCACCAGGTCGGCTGACCGAGGAGGTCGAAGATCATGCGGATGAAACCGTAGACTGCGACCTTGGTCATGACCCCGCTCATGAGCGCTGAGACATGGCTGGGCGCGGCAGGATGCGCGAGAGGCAGCCAGACGTGGAGCGGAACGAGACCGGCCTTTGATCCGGCGCCCAGCAGCATGAGGGCGAGCACGAGAGCTGTGACGAACGGGCTATGCTCGGTGGCCCGGATCGCTTCGAACCCATAGCTTCCGTCCGGCCCGGCCAGCAAGCCGAAGGCCAGCAGCAGCGCCAGAGTGCCGAAGCTCGCCATCACCAGATAGATGTAGCCTGCCCTGGAGTTTTCGCGTTCGCGATGGTGGGCCATGACCAGCGCCCAGGAACCGAGCGACATGAATTCCCACGAGAGCAGAAAGGTGAATGCATCGTCAGCGAGCACCACGAGGTTCATTCCGGCCAGGAACGCGGGGAAGAACGGCAGTACCCGGTGCGGCGCCGACTCGTGGCGGCCATAGCCGAGGCCGTAAAGGCTTGCCATGCCACCGCCGATATTAACGACAATGAGAAAGAACGCCGAGAGGGCGTCCAATCGGAAATGAGCGCCAATCCAGGGCAGCCCGAGCGGCAAGGTCAGCGCCGATGCCGCGGCGGGCGCGTTCAAGAACTGGCTGACGGCAACGATACCCATGAGCGCCGAGATGCCAAGCGTGGCGCCGTAGACGAGGCGGGTCGTCACGCTCGATCGGCTCAGCCAGATGGCCAGCACAGCTGTCCCCAGCAGAGCGGCGACACACCACAATGCCAGAGCGGCCGACCACATCACGCCAGCCTCCTCCGGATGTCCGCATCATTGCGATCATGAATCCAGGCGGTATCCAAACAAGCTTTCAGCCGCACGCCGCGCCCGCCTGTCTGGCTGGGCGCGCCCGGCGCAATCAACTCAATGCCGGCGAGGTCAAGGGCGTCGACCAACTTCATAAGTGAGTCCACGTTGCCGCGAATCATCGATGCGCTCGCCTCCATGCGCTGGATGGTTGGCACGGAAAGCCCTGACAACTCGGCGAGCCGACGCTGGTCGATGCCGAGAAGAGCCCTGGCGGCCCTTACCTGTGCAGCAGTTATCACGGTTTGATCCTCTGTTGCCGGCTATGAGGTATGACGTATATTAAAATGTGCTGGATGCGATTAGTGATGTCTGAGATATCACAACTATGCTAGACTTTGAACCTCCGTCAAGATGGGTCGTCGTCTTTTTCACGCCTCACCCCGGCAGGTCGAAAGCAAGGGGCCGAGCATGGACAAGTGCCGTTTCCTCGACACACTTTTGTGGATCCGGACAGGAAAACGACGTCACCCACGCGCACCGACTCATCGATGGGTCCGACGCCGATGCCACCATCGCCGACAAGGGCCACGACGCCGGCCACCTGCACCGCAAGATTGCCGGAACATGGCAGCGAAATCGTCACTCCGCCAAAGCGCGATCGCAAAGCGCGGCGTTCCTGCGACACCGAACTCTGCAAGGAGCGCAATCTCATCGAACGCTTCTTCAACAAGCTCAAACGGTTCAGACGCGGCGCCACCCGCTATGACAAGCTCCTCGACAACTTCGTGGGCTTCGTCAAACTCGCCGCTATCGCAATTTGGCGCAAATAGTTAAATCGTCGCTACGACCTAGGTGTGGAGATACCGATGTTTCCGTCCGGCCTGACGGCGGCCGCGCTCGCCGAGAAAGTCGCCTTCCTCCGTTCGCCTGCCGCCTACCCGCACGGGCCCAAGCAGGTCGAGACCCGGGAAACGCATATGTCGTGGGTGTTTCTGACCGGCTCGCTCGCCTACAAGCTCAAAAAGGCGGCCCGCTACCCATTCCTGGACTTCTCAACACTTGACGCGCGGCAACGCCATTGCGCCACCGAACTCCGGCTCAACCGGCGGCTGGCGGGCGACATCTACCGACGGCTCATTGCCTTGCGCCGCAACCATGACGGGCAGCTCAATCTCGACGGAAAGGGCGAGATCGTCGACTGGCTCATCGAGATGGAGCAACTGCCGGCCGGCGACATGCTCGATACCCGCATCCGAGAGGGCCGGGTAGGAACGGACCAGGCGGTGGCGGTGGCGGAGAAGCTGGGGCGTTTCTATGCTGCCGCCAGGCCGCAGGTGCGCGACGGCGCGGCCTACCTCGCGCACCTGGTGCAAGAGAGCGCTATCAACCGGAAGTTGCTGACCTGCGGGAGATTCGGCTTGCATACGGATCAGGCCGAGGCGGTCGTCGAGCGCGCCGAAGATCTTCTGCGCAGGTGGTCGCCGGCAATTTCGGAGCGCGTAAGGAGCGGCAAGATCGTTGAAGGGCACGGGGATCTGCGCCCGGAGCATGTCAGCCTCCGCAACCCCGTGACGATCATCGATTGCCTCGAATTCGATCGCAACATGCGCCTTCTTGATCCCTATGACGAGATCAACTACCTCGGCCTCGAATGCGAGTTGCTCGGCGCGGGCTGGATCAGGCCACTGATGCTCGGGGTTGTCGAAGACATTCTCGGCGGCCGGCCCGAGCCGAGACTCCTCTGCACTTATGGCGCATTCCGGGCCGTGCTTCGGGCCCGCATCTGCATCGCGCATCTACTGGATCCCCAGCCGAGCGAACCGGAGCGCTGGCCCGGTGAGGCGCATGCATATCTGACGCTCGCGGAAGAAGAATGCATCAAGGCTGAGGGTTGAGCGGCGGGTGGATCGAACCTCCGCCATGCAAGTGCCTTATGGCGTCGCCCAGAAGCCCGGCGCAAGTCACGATCTTGAGCCTTCCATTCGTTTCCGCGGGCGAAACCTGGAATGGCGCGACGCTGTCGCTGACGACGAGCCTGTCGATGCTCGATCCGGAGAAGAGTTCGCTCGAGCCGCTTGAGAACAGGCCATGGGTTGCGAGGACGTAGACATGTTTTGCGCCTCGACGGCGACATGCGTCGGCGGCGCGCAGCACCGTACCTCCCGTCGCGATCATATCATCGACGATGAACACCTCGGCATTCTCCACATCGCCGGCAAACAACTCGCCCGAGACAATACCCTCGCTCCTGTGCTTCTCCATCATCGCAAAACCTGCTTTGCGGTCGCCCTCGGCGCAGTAGGTCTCATGCATGAGATGTGCGCGCCGCATGCCGCCGCTGTCGGGTGAGAGGAAGATGACCCGTCCGCCGGCGGCCAGTTCCGCAACCTCGGCAGCAAACAGGTGTCGCGCGTCGAGATGCGTGGTTCTGCACCGGAACGCATTCTGAAAGGCCGCTGGATTGTGCACTTCGAGCGTGACGACCATGTCAGGCCCAACCGCCTCGAACAGCGCGGCGACATAGCGGCTGGTTACCGGATCGCGCGGTTTGGTCTGTTGCTCCTTCCTCATGAAGGCCATGTAGGGAACAACCGCTGTGACCCGGCGGGCACCGTTGTCGCGACAGGTCGCGAGAAAGAACAGCAGGCGCAGCAACCGGTCCGACGGCAACTGCCCGTGACGCCCATGCAGACTCTGAACGACATAGACATCCTCGTTCCGAACGCTGACGAGTGGCCGTGCCTTGTGTTCGCCATCCGCAAATTCGCGTTCCTCAATGACGTCCAGCTCGGCGTCGATTGCGTCGGCCACGGCTTGCCCGAGCACGTGTGTTCCGTTGAGAGCGAATAGGCGCATGTTCAGGCTCCTGTTCAAGATTCCGGATGGGACGTCGAGGTTAGTTGCCGCCCGGCGAGCGCCGAACGAGCGCGGGTGGCACCTGTCGCCGTTGCGCCGACGATGCGGCGAATCGCAGGAACAAGCGTCGGGAGATCGGCGAAGATGGCCGCAGCCAATCCAGCGGCAACCGCAATTGCGAGTTGCAGCGGGTCGGCCAAGGGCGCTGAGACCGAGGTCTGCATGGTGGCTCGACATTACGAACCAGCGGCCCTCATATCTTGATCCGGATCAAAGTCCGTTCGTCCTCCAAGGATAGATCTTGTACGGAGGCGGCCATGTTCGACAATCGCCAAGAAGCCGGCCTTGCCCTTGCCGGACGGTTGAGTTCCCTCAATCCCGATACGACCGTGATCCTGTCGCCGCCGCGAGGAGGAGTCCCGGTCGCCAGGGAAATCTGCAAAGCAACCGGAACCCCGCTCGACCTGATCATGGTTCGCAAGATCGGCGCGCCTGGTCACAGCGAACTCGCGGCCGGCGCAACTGCGGATGGACCCGGATCGAGCCTCGTGATCAACCGGGAGGTGACAAAGTCCTGCAACCTTACCGAGGAGGATGTGCGCGGGCTGGCCAAACGCGAGCATCAGGAGCTTAGGCGCCGGCGGAGGGTCTATCTCGGCACCCGCGGCCGCATCGACCTGAGCGGCAAGACCGCAGTGCTCGTCGATGACGGCATCGCCACTGGGGCGACGATGCGGGCTGCGATCAAGGCGGTCATAGCCAGAGGACTGCGGGGCAGGTCATAATTGCCGTGCCGGTCGCGCCGCAGGACACCATAAACGATCTGAAGGCCGAGGCGGATCACGTCATTTGCCTCTCCACGCCCGACCCGTTCTGGGCCGTCGGACAGCACTATGCGGAATTTCCGCAGGTGAGCGACGCCGAAGTCATCGCGGCGCTCTCGGCGGATGCAGATCCCGAAGAGCGTCCGATGCCGGAGGTCGGGCCACGGCGGCTTTGACCGCCACGGCCGGATCGTCGAAGCCGGCTAACCGTGGACCGCGATCTTGCGGGTATGGGTCTGGGCTTCGGCAGGCTTGGCAATTTTCACTGTCAGCACGCCCTTGTCGAACCTGGCGTCGACCTTGTCCGCATTGATCATGAACGGCAGGGTGAAACTGCGGCGAAACGAGCCGAAGCTGCGTTCGGTGCGGTAGTTTTCGCCATTCCTGCGCTCCGTCTCGGACTTCTTTTCGCCGGAGATATCGATCGAACGGTCTGCCACGGAGATGTCCACATTCTTCATCTCGACGCCCGGCAGTTCGATGCGGATGGCGACTTCCTTTTCAGCATCGTGCAATTCGGCGCTGGGCAGGAAGTCGAAGGTTCCACCGTTGCCAATGGAAGACGGCAGGCCGACGTTGTTATGAAACTCCGCGAAAATACGATCGATCTGCTTGTGCAGGGATTCGAAGGAGAGGAGTTTGCCGGTTTCATCCCAAAGCGACGGGACCAAAGCTGGTGAATTTGCCATAATGACACGTCCTGAGTCTGAGGGTTGCTCAAGGCGCAGCGGAACTGCACCAAATAAAAGCTAACCAGTTCCCACCCCACTCCAGTTGATGCGCATCAAATCGCGGCGGGCGCTTGGCCATATTTTTTGCTCGTTCTCGCGGTGGACTGGCAACCTCCAGGCCATGATCGACGTTTTGCACGATCCAGGTCAAATGGGCGCTCCGGCGGGCCCCATGATTTCATCGATACATGCACCAGGCGGGGCCACCCGCCCAATTCTTCAAAGTCACGCAGCCATTCAAATGGCGCACCAAACCCGGGTTCAGGCGCGAGGGGCGATCATGTTCGAAAGTGACAAACCACACATAGACAACAGCCGATGCGACAGGTGTGCAGTGCGCGACCGCACTGTCTGTGCTGTCGCGCACCTCGCGGCGGAAAACGAGCTGGCCCGGGTCTCGCGCACTCGCAGGGTCCCGGCCGGAGAGACTATCCTCGCAGAAAACGCCGAGGCGAGCATCGTCGGAAACGTTCTTGCCGGCGTACTGCGCATGACCAAGACACTCCCCGACGGCAGAGAGCAGATCGTCGGCCTCATCAATCCTGGCGAGTTCTTCGGTCGCCCCTACTCCGAGACCGTAGAGTTCGCCTACGAGGCCGCCACGGACGTCGAACTTTGCGTCATGGATCGGCGTAGCTTCGAGGCGGTGGTCGCCCGCAACCCGGAACTCGAGCACGAGCTGCTGCTGACGACGCTGGACGACCTCGCGTTCGCCCGCGAGCGGATGCTACTGCTCGGCTGCCAGAACACCCTCGAGCGCGTTGCGACCTATCTTCTCGTCATGCTCGAACACCGCGAGCAACTCTTCGCCGACGTCGCACTTCAGGAACACAAGCGAGTTGCCGTTTCGGCCATCACCCGGCGCGATCTGGCCAGCTACCTGAGCACCACGATCGAGACGATCAGCCGCCACATTCACCATCTCTCGCGAATTGGGGTCATCCGCATCATAGACAGCAGCCGTTTCGAGGTTCTCGCGTACGAGATGCTGCTCGCCCTTTCCGGCTTGGCTCGCGAAGACCTTAGGCTTTTTCGCAAGGCTCCCCTCTTTGGGCGCGGGCCTAGGCTGGTTGCACTGAATGGCATCATCCAATCGCGACAGACGCCGGTTTTGACGTCCGTCAAGACTCGAAGCTCGCGAATTGGGCATTTTTAATCCTGATATCCGCACGCAATGGATCTGATGAGGAGAGTCCGATGTCCAAGGAATCGTTCGATGACCATGCTGAAGTCTGCGAAAACGGATTTTCTCCCTCCCGCCGCGGCTTCTTGAAAGCCGCTGCGGCGGCTGGCGCGGCAATCTCGTTGAGCAATACCCTCGCTTATGGCGCCGGCGAAAGCGGCTACTGGGCCAAGGATTTGCCGGACGAGAAGCTGATCGACATGTTCTCGACCATCCTGCGCATCCGTTGGCACGAGCGCACAATGGCAGACAAGATGCTCACCGATCCCACATACCGGGGTTACAATCATTTCTATGCCGGCCAGGAAGCGGTGGCGACCGGCGTATGCGCGGCTCTTCGCAATTCCGGGCCGTTCGATCAAATCGACTTGGTCTATTCCACACACCGCCCTACCGGCCATGCGCTCGCCAAAGGCGTCGACATGAAGCTGATGGCGGCGGAAAACGACTTCCGCGCCACCGGCCTCAATGGCGGCTATGCGGCGGAGATGCACCTGTCCGATCCGAGCGTTGGGTTCATTGGCGCGGACGGCATGATCGGACCGGGCCCGGTGATCGCTACCGGATCGGCCTTCGCATTCCGTGCGAGGGGCAGTGACCAGGTGGTCGTCAACTTCGGCGGGGACGGCACCTATGCAACGCCGCATTTCCATTCGGCCTTGAACAACGCCGCGCTGTTGAAGCTGCCCTTTATCTATGTGGTCGAGAACAACCTCTACCACCAGTACGCTCACTACTCATTCTCAGTCCCGATGAAGGATATCGCTACAGCCGCGGAGCCGTACGGCATCCCCAGCGTGGTGGTGGACGGCCAGGATGTCATGCAGGTCTACAGTGCCGCCAAGGTGGCGGTGGATCGCGCCCGCGCCGGTGAAGGCGCGACGCTCATCGAGGCCAAGACCTACCGCTACTACAACCACTGGGGCGCCCCCGGCGCCAAGCCGGGCGAACTGGGCGCCTTCGGCTACGATCCGCTGGCCATCTCTTCCTTCAGGCCCGAGCGTGAAGTGCGTGCCTGGATGCAGCGCGACCCGGTCGACATCTGCCGCAACACGCTGATCAACTGGGAGGTGATCGATCAGGCCAAGGCCGACGAGATCGAAGCGACTGTCAAGCAGGAAGTACTGGATGCCTTCGCCTGGGCCGCCGAGCAGCCGCTCTGCAATCCTGAGGATGGGCTCAAGAACGTCTTCGTCGACGGCGTCGTGGAAGCGCGGCAGTTCGGCTGACGGATCGCTTCAGTACAGTTTCGAAAGGAAACAAAATGGCACGCAAGAGCTGGATGTACGCGGTCCTTGAGGCCGTGCAATACGAGATGCGGCAGGATCCCAACCTGATCTGGCTGTTCTAATTGACCGCGCCGGTCGCCTCCAATCCCGGCAAGCCGGTGATCAACCTCGAAACCGAGTTCGGGCGGAAGCGGGTGGTCAACACCGGCATCGATGAAATGTGGATGGTTGCTGCAACGCTGGGTGCCGGCCTCGCCGGTTCCAAGGCCGCGACCTACATTCCCTACCAGGGTGCGGCAATGCCGTTCCAGATCATCCAGAACCACGCCGGCAAGCTGCGGTCCATGACCGGTGGCAAGGCATCGATGCCGGTAGTGTTCATCATGGAGATGACGGGCCAGACGCCCGGCTTTGCCGGGCAGCATTCGGACTACGAGATCGATAGCTACTACGCCCACATTCCAGGCGTGAAGACGGTGATCCCGTCGACGCCTTATGATGCCAAGGGCATGATGGTCTCCGCGCTGCGCGACCCCAACCCGGTGGTATTTCTGTATCCAGCCGGTCTGCGCGAGCTGGTCGAGGAAGTGCCGGACGAGCAGTATGAAGTGCCGCTCGACAAGGCTGTGGTGCGGATGGAAGGCAGCGATATCACCATCGTCGGCTCGGGCGGCGGAATGCCCGAGGTGCTGAAGGCGGCCGAGGCCCTTACCGCGGAAGGCATGAGCGTCGAGATCATCGACCTGCGGTCGCTCAAGCCCATGGATACCGAGACGCTGGTCAAGTCGGTCGGCAAGACCAAGCGCCTGCTGGCCGTCGATCAGTCCTACTACACGCTCGGGCCTGCCGCTGAAGTGATCGCGCGCGTCGCCGAGAATGTCGACGGCGCCAAGTACAAGCGCATCGCCTTCCCGGACGCGCCGCCACCGGCCTCTCCGGAGATGTTTCTCTGGATGCGCCCGAACGCCGGCCACATCGCCGGCGCTGCCAGGAAATTGGTTGGCTGAAACCCCCTCGCCAATCACCTGGGCCGGCATCCCTGCCGGCCCCTCTTTCCCTTGGGGCACACGACATGCATAGCCACTTGAACGCTCAAGACATCGATACGGCATCGGTCGAGCAAACGGCGGTAAACTGCCCGCAATGCGGCAGCGGCAAGATCAAGCCCGCCATCGTGCGCTCCGCCTTCTGGCACTATGACCGGCTGGTCGTGGTCGAGGACCTTCCGGCTCTGGTCTGCACGGAATGCCACGAGCAGTTCTACGACGACGCCACCGTGACCATCCTCGATCTGATGCGCGGCGCGGGCTTCCCTTCGTCCAAGGCCGCCCGTTCGATCACCGCTCCCGTCTTCTCATTTCGCGACTATCTGCCGGTCGTCGACACCGAAAACGAGGGCGTGGTGAGATGACGGCTCGGGCCGCCTTGTTGCCGCTTGCGCTCGTGGCGACGCTGGCGGTCGGCCTGTTGCCGGCGAGTGGGCAGGTCGGCTTCGAGTTCATGCCCGACGGGGGCCGGGGATTGCTGGCGCAGCTTTTCGGCGGGGAGCAAGCGTCCCTCGCCGAGCTTGCGACCCAAACGCACGGGGAAGCCGAGTGGCGAGGCTATCTGGGCGGTCTCGGTGCCGACTTGACTGAGACCGAGATCGAAACGCTTGCGGGCTATCTGAGCGTCAACCTGCCGATCGATGACACCGCTCTCGAGGCGGCAAAGACCGGCGGTGACCTCATGTCCGCCTTCCCCGCAGATGGGAAGGAACTCGCTGTCGCCAATTGTCAGTTCTGCCACTCGATCTTTTCGGGCTATCTGATGCAGGACCGCGACGCACAGGGGTGGCGCAATACCTTCGCCTCGCCGTTCCACCGCGAAATCCAGATGACGGAGCGCCAGCGCGAGACCTTCGCGCTCTATTCGTTTACCAACACGCCGCTCGAGTACGAAGATGTGCCGCCAGAGCTCAGGTTCTGACCCCCCGCTTCCACCAGGAGGTACCGGAATGAAACGCAGGCTCGCCCTCATCGCTCCCTCCATCCTGACCCTCGGGCTGGTGAGCGTCGCCTACTCGCAAACGGACGACGTCTTCGCGTTCATTCCGGACGGCGGCCGCACACTTCTGGCCGGAGTTGTGGAAGCGGGAGTCCCGGAGGAGACGAAGACAGAACTGCTGACCGGCAAACGCACCAGCGCGGAATGGCTGGGCTACCTCGAGGAGCAGGCGCCTTCCGTTCCGTCGGTTGCCGACATGGATGAATATCAGCGCCAGACGCTGGCGGATTATCTCGCCTACAACATGCCCCTGTCCGCGGTGCCCGAAACCGTCGATGCCTCGACGCTCCCTCGCGACGGGCGCGATTTCTCGCTCGAATACTGCCAGTCCTGCCACATCATCACTGTCGTCGTAACCCAGGAGCGTGCCCGCGAAGCGTGGCTCGGCACCATGCACAGGCCCAGCCACATCGAGGTAAATCTCACCGAACCCGAGCGCGAGGCGCTGGCCGACTACCTGGTCGTGAACGCCGGCATCCCGATCGAGCAGGTCCCGCCCGAACTGCGCGCCGGCGGCGCCTCGTACTAGCCGGCGCCCGGCCCGAAGAGCGAAGCGATGCTCTTCAATTCGCTCGAGTTTCCGCTATTCCTCATCGTCGTACTCATCGGCTTCGTGCTCGTATCCCCGCGGTGGCGGTGGGCTTGGCTGATCGCGGCGAGCTATGTCTTCTACGGCTACGGCAACCCCGCGAACCTGATCTATCTCGGCGCGGTCACCGGCGTCGTCTACGTCTGCGGGCTCGCAATCGGGTCGATCAATTCGGCGGTACGCCGGATCGCCTTTGCCGCTGGTCTGGTCGCGGTTCTGGGATCGCTCTTCGCTTTCAAGTTCTACGACTTCCTCGCCAGCGAGCTGCAGGCCGCAGGCGGCGTGTCGGTGCCGCGCCTGGGGCTCGTCGCGCCTGCGGGGTATTCGTTCTACGCCTTCATGGCCGCGTCGTATCTGATCGACGCTTGGCGGGGCGGGCTAGCCCCCGAGCGCCATGCCGGACGGGTCGCGCTCTACCTCGCCTGGTTCCCCAAGATCCTCGCGGGACCGATCGAGCGCGCCACGGCGTTTCTGCCGCAGGTCCGCTCGACAATCGCCGCAGACCCGACCCGCACCGTGAGCGCGCTGCAGCTGATCGGCTGGGGCCTGTTCAAGAAGGTCGTTATCGCCGACAATCTTGCGCCGGTCGTCGACAACGCCTTCGCGATCGCCGCCTACGCCTCCCCGCTCGAACTGCTGATCGCGGTCTATTTCTTCGCCTTCCAGATCTACTGCGATTTTTCCGGCTACGCCGACATGGCGATCGGCATCTCCCGGTTGTTCGGCATCGACCTCATGGAGAATTTCCGCCGCCCTTACCTCTCGCGCAGCGTCTCCGAGTTCTGGGCGCAGCGCTGGCACATTTCGCTTGGCCGCTGGTTCCGCGACTATCTCTACATCCCGCTCGGCGGCAGCCGCGCCGGCACGATTCGCACCTATTTCAACGCAATGGCCGTGTTCGTCGTCAGCGGCCTCTGGCATGCCGGTTTGGGCTACGGTGTGGGCTGGACCTTCCTCATCTGGGGCGCGATGAACGGGCTCTATCAATGGGTCGGCCTCGCGACCGGACCAATGCGGGCGGCGGTTGGTCAAAAAGTTCCAAAGCTTGCGGAAAGCCGCTGGCTTGGGGCGTTGCGCATCCTGCTGACCTTCCATCTGATATTGCTGAGCTGGGTGTTCTTCCGGGCAACCTCGATCGACCAGGCGCTGCTGATCCTGCAGAAAGTCTGGAATGGCCTGCCCGCCATTCCCGGCATCCTTGCGCACTACCCGTTCACCGCTGATCACATTACCGGTGCGGCACTGATCCTGCTCCTTCTGGGGATCGAGCTCATCGAGGAGCGCCGCCCGGCGGCTGAGCGCCTTGCGTCGATGCCCAGGCCAGTGCGCTGGATCATCTACTATGCGGTGATTTTCGCCATCCTCGTCCTCGGCCGCTGGCAAGGCGCCGAGTTCATCTACATGCAGTTCTGAGGAGGCGCGATTGGCCGAGGCAGTCATGACCGCGCCGCTACGCTGGCGCACCGTGCTGAGTTTCATCGGCGTTGGCATGCTTATTTACGCCAGCCTCTTCGCCATGTCCGAAGCGCTGGTCTATCGGAACGGGCATGCCAATCCGTTCTTCAAGACCGCGACCGCCGACCTGCAGACCTATGATTGGGTGATCCTGGGAGCCTCCCACGCCATGCCGCTCGACCTACGCGACACCGAGCAGCACATCGAGGCGGCGACCGGCCTCAGCTTCATCAACCTCGCCGTGCAGGGCGCGGGGCCGCTCTACAACCGGTTGGTGCTGGAGGAATTCCTCGAGCGGCACTCAGCCAAGGCCATCCTCTACGCCGTCGATTCCTTCGCCTTCCGGTCGCGGCTCTGGAATGAAGACCGCCTCGCGGATGCGAAGCTGCTGCGTCGTACGCCGTTCGATTTTTCGATCGCCGCCCGGCTCGCCTCATATGTCGCGAAGGAAGGTGCCGATTGGCGAGCCTTGCTCGACTACCTGACCGGCTTTTCCAAGATCAACAATCGCGAGCGCTTCGCGGTCGACACATGGGAAGGCGAGGTGCAGTTCGCGCGCCGCTATCGGCCATCGGCACAAGCCGAGGACGACCGCATCGCCTATCTCTATCCCGTGAGATCGGATGATCCGGCCGTCCTCGAACGCTATCTGGACGAATTCGATGAGCTGCTCGCCTTGGCCGAGGCCCACGGGGCGAAGGTTTTGGTCATCAAGATGCCGGTCCCGCCGCGCTTCTACGGCAAATTGCCAGGAGAAGCAGAGTTCGATTCCAGGCTTGAAGAGCGGCTGGAGGCACGGCGAATCCAGTTCGAGGACTATTCCCTGATGTTCGAGGAGTCTCGCTTCTACTTTGACAGCGATCATCTGGGAGAGGCGGGCATCGAAGCATTCCTCGATCGCGCGCTCAGACCGTTGCTGACCGAGCGGGATGCACAATGAAGCCGTCCCCCGCGCGAAGCTGCATAGGGGCGGTCAGGCCTCCGGGCGTGTCTGCCATGCCTTCCATTCCCCCGCCCATCATTGGCATGGAGGTTTTTTCGGCATAGTTGACCCGGCCCGCGAGTGAGGCCGGCGCCGCCGAGGACATCTAGAACAGGCGCCGTGACAAGGCGCGCATCGCACCCCTCCCATGAGTTCGTGAACGGCTCCTGTGACATGCGAGTGCGGCCCCGCCTGATTTGACGCGCGTCAAAACGGCCCGCAGGCGGTCAACTAGGGTGCACTCACATCAAAGGGCCGAGGTGAGCCGCCATGGTCAGTGCCAGATTCGTCGTGTCGGCAGTCGCAACAATGCTTGCGCTGGTCAATTCTGCCATCGCGGACGAGACCTTCGAGCGGCGGGCCAGGGCTGGCCAGATTATCTTTGAACTCTGCTGCGCCATCTGCCACGGCCGGGACGCCGAAGGCGATGGGCCGATTGCCAGCCATCTGAATGTACCGGCGCCCGACCTCACTCTGCTGGCCCGGCTCAGTGGCGGCGTGTAGCCAAGACACTTTCCTCAACACGGAACGCGAAGCCATGTCGCACAAACAAGTGCTCTTTCGATCGGAAGCCCGGGAGAAGATCCTGCGCGGTGCAACGCAGCTCGCCGACGCCGTGCGAGTGACGCTTGGACCGCGGTCGAAGTCCGTTCTCATCGAGAAGAAGTGGGGCGCTCCGCTTGTCTGCAACGACGGAGTGACCATCGCCAAGGAGTTCGACCTCAAAGACCCCGAGGAGAACCTCGGCGCCCGAATGCTCCGCCAGGCGGCGGAGAAGACTGGAGAAATGGTCGGCGATGGCACCAGCACATCCACCATCCTCGCCCATGCGATGTTCGCCGATGGCATCCGCAACGTCGTTGCCGGCGCGAGCGCGATCGACATCAAGCGCGGCCTCGATCGGGGAGCAAAATGCGCGATTGCTGCGCTGAAGGCGTTGTCGCGCCCGGTGGTCAGCCGCAAGGAGAAGGAGCAGGTCGCTACCATTTCCGCCCACAACGATGCCGGCATCGGCACGCTGGTCGCCGACGCGATGGACAAGGTCGGGGGCGAAGGCGTCATCACCGTGGAAGAGGCAAAGACCACTGAGACGACACTCGAAGTCGTCGAAGGAATGCAGTTCGACCGCGGCTTCATCTCACCCTATTTCGTCACCAATGCCGAGCGCATGGAGGCCGTCCTGGAAGACGCCGCCATCCTGATTGTCGACGGCAAGGTCGGCATCCTGTCGGATCTGCTGCCCCTCCTCGAGGCAGTGGCCAAATCCGGCTCGCCGCTGGTCATTATCGCCGAGGACGTGGAAGGCGAGGCCCTCGCAACGCTCATCGTCAACAATATTCGCGCCACTTTCCGCAACTGCGCAGTAAAGGCTCCGGGATTCGGAGACCGCCGCAAGGCAATGCTGGAAGACATCGCCGTGCTCACCGGAGGCCAGGTCATCTCCCAGGATCTTGGCTTCAAGCTGGAAAACGTCACCATTGAACAACTGGGGCGGGCCAAGAGGATCGTGATTGACAAGGACGCGACCACCATCATCGGCGGCCAGGGCGCCAAGGCGGCAATAACAGCCCGGGTGGAGAATTTGCGCCGCGAGATAAAGAAGCCCACCAGCGACTATGACAAGGAAAAGCTCGAGGAACGCTTGGCCAAACTGAGCGGCGGCGTTGCCGTCGTTCGGGTCGGCGCACCGACCGAAGCCGAAATGAAGGCCAGGAAGGAAGCGCTCGACGACGCGATCAGTTCGACCAAGGCGGCAGTCGCAGAGGGCATCGTGCCAGGTGGCGGGCTGGCCCTGCTTCGCTGCGCCGCCGCCATCGACGAGGAAGCAAGTCGCTCTGAAGGCGACGAGCGCACGGGCGTGCAGATCCTGCGGCGCGCCATCGAGTCGCCGGCCCGCCAGATCGCGGAGAACTCGGCCGCGGACGGCGGTGTGGTGGTGGCAAAAATGATGGAGGCCAAGGGTGCCTTCGGCTACGACGCCGGCCGCAAGATCTACGTCGACCTCATCGAGGCTGGCATAGTCGATCCCACCAAAGTCGTCCGCGTTGCTCTCGAAAATGCCGTCAGCGTGGCCAGCGTGCTGCTGCTCACCGAGGCGACCATGACCGAGATCCCCGAGCCGGAGCCAGCCCGGTCCTCCTCGCCGGAAATGGCACTCTAGCCTTTTGACCCGGATCAAGACAACGCGTCCTTGGCCAGATAGGGTCATCGAACACCAATTGATGAGAACTGCCATGGAAATCCGCAGCATACTGGTCAATCTCGACGTCGATCACTTTTCGCCGGCGCTGGTGAAATGCGCGGGCAATCTGGCCCAGCGCTTTGGGGCCGATCTCATCGGTCTTGCTGCCGCTGGGCCTTCACCCGAGTTGATCGGGATAGAAGGCGCGGTGGTGGCGGCCACCTGGTACACGCAAGAGCGGGAAGAGATCGAAACTCGCCTCCGCGCCATGGAGAATGAATTCCGCGCGCTCACGCCTCCCGGCATCAAGGTCGACTGGCGGCCCTATGTCGAAGCTCCCAACCGCAGCCTGGTGTTGAACGCACGATGCGCGGACCTGATTGTAGTCGGCTCTCGCCATGGTGCTGACGGCAGCTACCTGCGTTCTGTCGATGTGGGCGATCTAGTTTTGACCGCGGGCCGCCCGGTGCTTGTTGTCGGTGCCGGGGTTGCGGAGATCAAGGCCGACAAGGTCGTTGTCGGCTGGAAGGACACGCGTGAAGCCCGCCGGGCAGTGTCGGATGCACTACCGTTTCTTGAGCGAGCCAGCGATGTCATAGTCGTAACCATCCACGAGGGCGATCTGGCAGCCGAGAAGGCAAGCCTCAACGACGTTCTCGGCTGGCTTCGCCGGCACGGAATCAAAGCGCGCGGCGATGTCTACCCCTACGAGTCCGGAGCCGCCGTGTCCCTGGAAGAGACGACCAAGAAACTCGAAGCCGACCTGATCGTTACCGGAGGCTATGGCCATAGCCGCTTCCGCGAATGGCTGTTTGGCGGCATGACACGTGACCTGCTGGCCTCCCAGACGATCAGCCGGTTCATGTCGAACTGACGCACACGCATCGGGACAGCGAAACGGAGGGGACCAACCCCGACCCGCCAGGCGACCGCCCTCGCCTCCCCGGTTCACTCCAGCTCTCTCTCCTAAAGTGACTGCCGTCGGCAGAGACCGGCCGGTCATCTTGTCTGTCTGCGAACGACAAACAGCACGAGGAGTGGCACGACAACCCACTGCACAAGCGGGCTGAGCCCTGTTCCGAACGGCGGCACAAGCGGCATGAGTTCGGAGTAGGTCCATCGATGCGTGATCCGCGTGTAGTAGTACTCAAAGCCGATGGTCAGTCCGATACCAACGGACAAGTAGGACAGGACGTGCCACGTCGTCGGCATGCTCATCCATCGGCGCGATCGGGCGGCGATTGAAGTGATCCAGAATGCGGTCAGCGCAAATGCGACATCGCCAAGCGTTGCCTGAGTGCAGACCAACACTCCGGTCCAATGGTCAAGCTGGGCCATTCCGGCATAAGTCGGAATCTGCAAAAGCTCCCAGATAAAGTGAAAAACGAACGAGAAAAAAGCAACATTGAGTTCCGCGTTTCGCGAAAGCCGGCCCACTATACATCCCCCGGAAGCCAGGCTTCGAGCGGGCCTACGGTACGGTTACACATCGTCGATCGACCGGGCTCGGGGCGGGTCGCAGCCGAACGCATCGAACGCTTCGGCGTGGCCATTGTGATTCGAGACCTGAATGCATTTTGCACCGCGCCGGGCGTAGGACTTGTCAAGCGATTCACCGAGGACTCCCGAGAAAGTGAGGTGCGGCGACTTTTCCTTACGTACTGAGTGTCGATTGGGTTGACCACTTGTTACTCATCAGAGTTCAAACGCACGTGATTGGATGTCCCTGCGACGGCGTTCCCTGCGATGGCGGGGCCTGCGGGACCCCAGCTTTGGCATCATTGCGGACTCGAGTATGTAGAGAGGCCTGTCGGCTTTTCGCTGACACTCCTCCTTCGCCGGCCCGCCTGAATTTTTGTTATGACAAATTAGACTTGCTTTCTTTGATATGATCATGGTCACTTGCTCGAAGCTCCATGCAAGGAAAATGGCGGGGATCATGGGAGTACCGGACTACGTTGCCAATCGCTTCAGGTGTGCTTCGGACCACGACATCCGTCGGCTGCTTGAGCCGCCGACCGGGCCGGTGAGACTAATCTTGGACACGGATACGGCCAACGAAATTGACGATCAGTTCACGCTCGCTTGGACTCTGTTGTCGCAGGATCGCATCAAACTCGAAGGCGTAACGGCCGAGCCGTTTTCGTTCCAGCACCTCGGCCGCAACATGCTGCTCGCTCGAGACATAGTCGCACGCGGCGGACCTTCCACTGGCGTTGAGCATGAGCTTGTCGAAAGCTATCGAAGCTGGCTGGACGGTTACGAGGCCCTGGGCAAGACGCCCGACGAGATCGTGTTCGTGCCGCCCGAGGAAGGACAGGACCTAAGCGTCAAGGAGATCCACACGGTCTACGACAAGCTCGGACTCTCCGCGGCCGGGAAGGTGTTCCGCGGGTCGGAGGGCTATCTGAAATCGCTCGATGCGCCGCTGCGGACGCCAGCGGCCGAACATATCATCGAGCGGGCCCTGGCAGCCTCGGACCAGCCGCTTTACATCGCCGCCATCGGGTGCCTCACCAATCTGGCTTCCGCACTCCTCATCGAGCCGTCGATCATCAAGAACATTGTCGTGCTCTGGACTTCCTCCTATCCCTCCCACGCGCCGCACAGCAACGAGCCCTCGCTGAATCTCGTTCAGGACATGCTGGCGTCGCAGTTGCTGTTTGCGTCCGGCGCGGCGCATGTCTACCTGCCAGGTTATCACGTCGGCGCGCAACTGCGCATATCGCTGCCCGAGATGGAGCGCTTCGTGCGCGGCAAGGGCGCGATTGGCGACTATCTTTATCATCTCTACACGCACAACCCGATCCACGAGCAGCGCGGTATGCTCGACACGGCACGGAAGACTTGGGTAATCTGGGACATGATCAACATCGCTTGGCTGCTGAATCCCAAATGGGTGCCAACCAGGCTGACCCGCTCGCCCCTCCTCGGCGACGACTATTTCTGGGAGCACCCCCAGAACAGCCATTTGATGCGTGAGGCCTACGACATCGACCGCGACGCGATTTTCATGGACTTCTACGACAAGTTGGCGGCGGCGGAGCAAGGCGAGTAGCGAGGGTTCGGAGGGATCATCCGGGCCTTCTCGAAATCGGTTCAGACTGGGACGGGACGGCCCTCGAGCTTCGACCCTAGAGCCTCGCGGCCGGCCTGGCCGCTTGCACCAGGGAGGCGAACCGCCGGCGCCCCTCGGTGTGCGCCCATGCCCTGAGGCCTGCGTCACCTTCGGCCGCAAAAATCGGAATGGCATCTTTCCAGATGGCGCGGCCGACGACGAAACCGCCATAGGCGATCCCGGCTTCGGCAGCGATCTCCAGCCCTTCGCGGAAGGCGTCCGCCGCGATGCCGGCGCTGAGGAAAACCAGCGGCGGTCCGCTCGCCTTTGCGCACTCGCGCATGAAGTCCCGCGCGTCATGGCGGGAATAGCACCCCGAGCCTGTTTGCGATCTGGCACCGTTGACGAAGGCGATGTTGAAGGGGAGCTCGACCTTGAGGACATCGACATGATACTCGGGCTTCGAGAACTCCTCGATCACCCGCGTGACGAGGCGCGGTTTCTTGCGGGCGAATTCGGCGCCGGCGAGGTCGTCTCGGCCGGAATATACAAGCGGCTCGAACAGGAACGGCGCATTGTTGGCGAGGCATTCGGCCCCGACGCGTTCGACCAAGGCCTTCTTCTTCGCATTGGTCTCGGGGCTGTCGTCCGGATCGTAGTAGTTGTAGAGCTTAATGCCGTGAGCGCCCGCGGCAAGCAGGCCACGGACCGTTCCGTCGAGTGGCATGGCGGTCAGCCGTTCTTCGCCCCCGGTCGCATAGACATCGAGTTCGTAGGCCCGCAGGATACCGACATCCGGCGCGACGCGCTTTTGCAGATCATTGCCGAAACGGTAGTCCAGCAGAACCGCCGAGACCTCGGGAGCGATCTCTTCGACGAGTATGGATTTGAACGTGAACAGCAGTTGATCGGGCGCGGCCCCCTTGGCACCGGCGGCAACAATCATATTGGCGAGCGAGGAGCCCTGATCGATGGCGAGGACCCCCAGGAAGCCGAACGGCTTGACCAGGCTATCGAGCATTGCGCGTTTCTTGTCGCTCGCGACGGCGGGAGATGCCTTCTGCTGGTGGTGGAACAGGGGCGCATCCTGCGGCTGCCGCCAAAGCCGTTTCATGTCCCGATCCGGCCGCAGCAGCGAGAGGGAGAACCCGCCCATCTCCTGGGCTGTAACGTAGCTGCCAATCAGCGGCTCCTCCACAATCGTGACGCCATGTGCTGCGCAGACCGCCGCAAAGGCACGGTAAATGACCAGCAGCTCCATCATGGTGGTGCCGCCCATGCCGTTGACCATGGCGAAGGCCTCGTCCCCGCGGATGAAAGGCAAATCCGCGATCAGCTTTTCGGCCATGAAGCGCACGATATCGTCGGCCCGACCGGCGGGCATGCGTGCCATGCCGGGTTCGCCATGCACACCGACACCAATGAAGACTTCGCCTTCCGGCAGGGTGAACATCGGTGCCCCGGTGAGCGGAGAGATGCCTGGGGTCAAGGATGCGCCCAGGGTCACCGTCGCATCGCGCACGCGTTCGCCCAAGGCCTTGATATCCGCAAGGCTTGCGCCCTCCTCGGACAAGGCGCCGCAAAGCTTGTAGATAAAGGTCGTGCCCGGTGCGCCGCGTCGCAGATCGACATCGACTCTCGGCGCGGTCGAGATGTCGTCATACATGAGCAGTGTTTCGACCCGATGGCCGAGGTTGCGGGCCATGTCGGCGCCCGCTTCCCCATTGATGACGTCCCCCGAATGATTGGAAATCAGCAGCAGTACTCCCGCTCCGCGGTCGGCTGCCCGTACGGCCGCGCAGATCAGATCCGGCGACGGCGCCGAGAAAATATCGCCGACGGCGTTGGCGTCGAGCAAGCCTTCGCCCACCCAGCCCACGGCGATGGGTTCGTGGCCGGAGCCATTGCCGATCACCAATGCCACCTTGCCACGCGCCTTCGGCACCGCACGCACGATGATACGGGAGTTCCCGGGATGGGTCGCGACGCGCGATCCATAGGCCGCGACATAGCCGGCGATCATCTCGTCGACGGCGTCGGCGATGGTGTTCAGCATCTTCTTCATATCACCGTTCCCGACACTGATTTTCCACGAACGTCACGGGGTGAACTGGCGCGAGAGTTCTTCGAGGATCAGCGCGATGGACCACGCGCCGGGATCGTAATGCCCACGGCCTCCGTCGGCGACGAAGCGCGCCCGGCCGAGGGCCGCGGACATGTCACGCGTCGCCTCCACGCCCGAGCAAGCCGCCGCGGCCGCATCGGCGACCGGTTTGCCCTCGGTCAAGATCAACGAAGCGGGCTCAAGGGCATCGAACATGGTCTTGTCGCCCCTTCTGGCGCGGCCCAGTTTCTGCACGAGGCGACAGGCGTCAGCGAGGCCCCTGGCGATGATCTCGCGATCGAGTGCTTTCGCCCCGCCTGCCGCCGTGCCGAGCCCCTTGAACAACTGCGCGAACAAGGTGCCGCCAGCTCCCCCCGTTGCCTTCTGGAAGGCAGTGGCGGCTTCGAGCAGCATAGGCCCCGGGCGCAGGCTGGCCGAAGCGTGCGCACTGGTATGCGCGGCCAGCATGCCGCGCAGGATGGTCGTGCCGTGATCCCCGTCTCCGATCTGGGCATCGAGCGCATTGAGCGGCTGCTCTTCCCGGGTGAAGATTTCCAGAAGAGCATCGAAGAATGAGAGCGTTTGTGTGCGGTCCATTATGCAAAGGTCTTCCTGAAGAAGGCGAAGGCGTCTCGCGCGGCGACATCTGGATCCGCTTCGATCGGCCGCCAGATCGACAGGTCTGGACTCACGGCGACGTCGGGAAGAACGAACATCTCGGCGGTGATCCAGCCGTCGAAACCGATGGCAGCCAATGCCCTGGCCTGCGCGCTGAAGTCGATCTTGCCGCCGCCAGGCACGCCGCGGTCGTTGTCTGCGCAGTGGAAATGGAACAACCGGCGGCCGGTGGCGCGGATAGCCGCGGCGGGGTCCGCCTCCTCGATGTTCATGTGAAAGCTGTCGAGCAGGACGCCGACGTGGGTGGAGCCCACGGACTCGGCCAGTGAGACTGCCTCCGCCGCCGTGTTGACGAGGTCCGTTTCGAACCTGTTGATGGCCTCGATCCCCAGCCGGACATCGAGCGCCTCCGCAAGCGGCGCCACAGCCCGTAGACCTTCGGCGGCAAGGTCACGGCGCACACGCTTATTTCGACCGTCGAATGCCCCCCAGGGCGCATAGATCACACCCGAAAGATGCCGGGCGCCGAGCCCGTGAGCCGCCTTCACGCCGCGTTTCAAGGCCTCTATGCCTCGCGCCCGGATGGCCGGGTCAAGGCTGGCGATGTCGTCGCTGCGGCTCAGACCGGTGGTGCAGGTGACGGCAAGACCGAGATCGGTGATGGCCTTGCCCACTTCGATCGGGTTTCCGGCGGCGGCGCCGAGAAGGGAAACCTCCACGCCGTCATAGCCAATCTCTGCGGCCTTCCTCGCGAATGGCACGATGTCGTCCGCCCAGTCGCGGGTCCAGAGCGCCAAGTGGATCGCAAAGCGTGGCATCATGCACCGAACCCCTTGCCGAAGGCTTCTTCCTTGATGAACCGCTCGGAAACGATGAGCAGGATAATGCCCGGAAGCGAGACCAGCAGCGTCAGGCCGGCCGCCGAGGCATCGAGCGTGCCGCCGCTGATCTTGGAGAACAGCAAGGTCGGCAGGGTAATGATGCGCCCCTGGCCGAGGAAGAAGGTCAGCAGGAAGATGTTGGTCGAGACGAGGAAGGTGAAGAGGCAGCCGGCCACCACGCCCGGCATGAGCATCGGCAATGTCACCATGCGCAGGGTCTGCCAGCGGCTGGCCCCCAGAATGTAGGCCTGCTCCTCAAATTCGCGCCCGAGGCCCTGATAGACGGCGGTGAGCATGCGGATCATGTAGGGGATGGTCGGGATGAGATGAGCGATGATGATGCCGGCGTAGCTTCCCGCCAGCCCCAACCGTATGAAGATCATAAGCAAGGCGATACCGATCGCCGATTCCGGCACGATCAGCGGCAGCGACAGGAAAAACTCGAAGCCGTTCTTGCCCCTGAACTTTTCCCGCGCCAGCACCCGCGCCGCCGGCAGACATATCGCGAGGCAGATGACCATGACGACGAGGCCGATAGCCACCGTGTTTACTGTCGCCTCCAGTAGCCGGCTGTAGGGGGAAAGCACATAGTCCCATCCCTGCGGCAGCCGGGCCCGGGTGCGGGCGCTCCACCACCATTCTGAGGGCAATACATTCGGCCAGTCCCACTGGAAGGCAAAGGACTGGATCAGCAGCGGCACGAAGGGCCCGATGATGACGGCGCCGGCCACCAGCAGGTAGAATTTCTGGAACGGCGAGAGGTTGACCCGGTCGTTGCGTCGCCTGATGGCCATGAACTATGCCCTCCCGCGCTGACGTTCGTAACGGCGGTAAACGGCGAGGTAGGCGAAGAGGATGACACCGGCCACGAGGCCAATCGAAACAACGGTGGCCATCCCCTGCAACTGCAGCGTGTAATCGGCATCGTTGAAGTAGCGCCAGGCGACGACGGGCAAAGTATCGGGGAAACCACCACCGAGGATAAACGGCGCCTCGAATGCACCGAGATTGAACGAGAAGCAGATCAGCGTCGACGAGACGATACCCGGCAGGATTTGCGGAAGCGTCACCTGAAAGAAGATTTGGAACCTGTTCGCGCCGAGGATCGCGGCCGCGTCGTCGGTCTCGCGCCCTACGCCGAGGAGCACCGCGTAGACCGCCAGCGTGATGAAAGGCGTCTGCTTCCAGACATAGACCGCAATGATGCCCCAGCCGGCATGGGTATTGAGGATGCGCGGGAATTGCGAGGGATCGGAAATGAGACCTATCGATGCGGCAAGGCGCGACATCATCCCGCCATTGCCGAGCATGATTACCGCGAGCGCTATGCCGACTGTGTAGGGGATCATCAGCGGCAACTTGTAGATGTACTTGTAGAGGCCCTTGCCAGGAAACGCCTTGATGAGGGCCAGAGACAGCAATACGGCCAGTACAAGCGCCAGGATGGTGGATACGAGGCTGTAGTAGAGCGTCAGACCCAGCGAAACCCAGAATATCCCACTTCCCCACAGGGCCGCAAAGTACCGGAAGTCGGGGAAAGTGTTGATGCCGTACCAGGGTGCGAAGCCGAGGCTCTGCGCCACCGCCAGTACCGTGGCAGCCCCAAACAGCAACGCGAGCACCAGCGTGATTGGCGCGAGCTCGAGCAGCAGTCGCCAGCTGGGCGGCTCCGCCTTTCCCTGCGTCAGGCCGTGCTCGATGGTCAAGACGTCGATCCCTTTGACTACGGCAAGGAAGCCGGACGGAGAATCCGTCCGGCTTCTTGCGATGGGGCTATTTGTTGAGGTTCTTGGCCGCCGTGGCAATGATTTCGGCCAGCGGCGCCGTCGACTTGCGCTCGATGTATTCGAGCCAGGTGGCTTCGATCACGTCAACCAGCGACGCATTGGTGTCCGGCGCGATGTTGGCGTCGAGGTCAGCCTGCGTCACCCCAAAATGCCCGGGCGCCGCCGCTTCGAGACGCGCGGCGTCTTCCACTGTCAATTTCCAGGGGTCGATGCCGGCGGGATAGCCGATGGTCTCGAGTTTGGAGGCCTGAGCATCCACCGACGCCATGTAGTTGGCAAAGACCAGCGCCGCGGCCGGGTTGGGCGCATTCGCCGGGATGGCGAGATAGTTCTTATTCTTGATCATGGCATTCTCGGGGAAGACGATTTCCTCAGCGGTCTGAGGATAATTGCCGGTCGCACGATTGGTGGCCACGCCATAAAGACCGAACTCGCAATACATATGCGTTTCGCTGTTGCGGAAGAGACCCTGGGCTGCCGAGGCATCCTCCGGATAACGCACGGTACCGGTCGGCCCGCCCAGCAGCAGCGGCTCGATCGACTTGAGATATTCGAAGCCCGGTGCGGCAATGCGCGCGAGTTCATCGACACCCAGCTCCTCGAGCGACTTCTGGAACGGCGCGGAGCCGGTGCCATCCGGATTGAAAGCGTAAAGCACCTCCTGGACGAAGGTATTGCCGAGATAATGCGGGGGCTTCACGTAGGTGAACTTGCCCGGATTGGCCTCAAGATAGGCCTTCAGTCCATCGAAGGTGGACGGCGTCTTCTCCGTCGGCATCAACGCCCGGTTGACGGCGCAGACATACTGTTCCCCCGACCACGGGATTTCCTGCGAGTTCGTTTCAATGCCGAAATCGCGCAGATTGAGCTGCGAGCGCGGGTCTTCGGAATTCCATTCGAAGTTGACCGCGTTGGGAACCGCCTGAGCGAACGAACCAAAGAGCAGCTTCTGGCGGTTGAGGGTGTAGAAGTTCTCGCCGTTGAGCCAGATCGCATCCACACTGCCGTCGCCGATGCCGCGTCCGGAATTGGCCTCGGCGATGACCAGATCGACCGCGTCCTTGGTGCCCGTGATGCGGTTTGCAACGAGCTTGACACCCTCAGCAGCCAAAGCCGGGGTGACGACGCTGTCGATCCAGATGTTGAGATTGTCGTCGCCGCCCCAGTAATAGAACTGGATCTCGCCATCCTGCCTGGCCTGCGCGAGGACGTCGTCCCATGTGAGCTTGCCGGCCAGGAAATCGGCCTGGAACTTGCCCGCCGACTCGTCAGCAAAGGCAATGCCGGCCATCAGCGCAACAGACATGGATGCGATCAATGCAACCCTACTCAAGCACTTCATAACGTCCTCCCTATGGTTTCGCGTCGGCAATCGCTGACGCCCGTTGCGGCCGTTGCGGCCGTCAATTCACGCCGGCAGCCCCACGACTGGCCGGAAAGATCCAGATCTTCTCGGGCCGCAGCCGAACCGTCACTGGCTGGCCCACGCCAAGCTGGCGGTTGGACATCTCATCGGCGCGGATGGTCGCGCCGTTGAGATCGACCATGTAGGTGGTCGCCTGACCGAAGAAGTCTGCGGAGACGATGCGTCCGTCGAGATTGCCCTGGCTTGCCTCGCCGGCCACGGTCAGCACCACCGCCTCCGGGCGGATCATGGCGTCAACTCGCTCGCCATCGGCGTGTCCATTGAGGTCGGCGACGGGGAGCGTCCCGTAAGGCGTTTCGATTGTCGCTTCGCCGTTTCGCGACAGGGCCCTTGCCTCGAAGAGGTTTGGTGCGCCGATAAAGCGCGCGACGTCGAGCGATGCCGGTCGATGGAAGATGTTGAGCGGGGTGTCGTATTGAGCGATCTTGCCGGCGAACATCACCGCGATGCGGTCCGCCAGTTCCATCGCCTCGACCTGGTCATGGGTGACGAAAATCGTTGTGATGCCGAGCCGCTGCTGGAGTCCGCGGATGAACACCCGCATCTCGCCGCGAAGCTTGGTGTCGAGATTCGCCAGCGGCTCATCCATCATCAGGACGGACGGATTGGTCACGAGGGTGCGGGCAATGGCGACGCGCTGCATCTGCCCACCGGAGAGCTGGGACGGGAAACGATGACGGAGCTCCTCCAGCTGGACTACACCGAGGATCTCGTCCACCCGCCGATCGACTTCCGCCTTCGGCGTGCCGCGCACCCTGAGGCCGAACGACACGTTCCTTTCCACCGTCATGTGCGGGAAGAGCGCGTAGCGCTGGAACACCATGCCGACATTGCGCCGCTGCACCGGCAGGTCGGCGACGTTGGCGGCGTCGAAATAGATTTCGCCCTCGGTGGGAACCTCGAGACCCGAAATCATCCGCAGCGTCGTGGTCTTGCC
>JAUXUM010000184.1 GCA_030680995.1 Devosia sp. | reverse complement strand
TGCTGCTCCTTACCGCCCGCGACCGCTGGAGCGACAAGGTCCAGGGCATAGATGCCGGCGCCGACGACTACGTCGCCAAGCCCTTCCACATGGAAGAAATCCTTGCCCGCATCCGCGCGCTGGTCCGGCGCGCCGCCGGGCACTCCTCCAACGAGATCACCGCCGGCCCGGTGCGGCTCGACGTCAAGGCCGGCAAGGTCACCGTCGACGGCAACGCCGTAAAGCTCACCAGCCACGAATTGCGGCTCCTGAGCTATTTGATGCATCACAAGGGCAAGGTCATTTCCAGGACCGAATTGACCGAGCATCTTTACGACCAGGATTTCGACCGCGACTCCAATACCATCGAAGTGTTCGTCGGCCGCCTGCGCAAGAAGCTGCCGGAAGAATGCATCCAGACGGTACGCGGGCTGGGCTACCAGATCCTCGAAGACTGACCAAGACGTGCCCCGCCGGCCATTTGGCGCGACTTCCGCGCTTCCGGTGCTCACGTACGATTGTACGCCGTGCCCCGGTTGCCGAAAGCCAAGCTATCTGACTCGGCACGGCAAGTTTTGAACAGCGGGCCAAGGGTGCGACAGGAATATGCAGAAGAGTTCGATCGCCGCTTCGCTGTTCTGGCTGTCGGCGGGGTGGCTGATCGTCGCTCTGCTGGCGACAGCAATTCTTTTGACCGAACTCTATTCGCAGGCGCTCGACACCAGCCTTTCCGAGACGCTGGACTTCCACGTCGAGACGCTGGTCGACCTGGTCCTCATCAACGAAGACCCCAAGAGCGAGGAGATCCGGGTCGGCGACCCGCGCTTCGAGCGCACGAGCTCGGGCTGGTACTGGGCCATCCGTGACGCCAATGACGCGGTCGTCAACTTTTCCGGCTCGGTGATCGGCATGATCCTGCCGCCGATCGAGGATAGCTTCGACCAGAACAACAGCCGGACCGCGGTGATGACCGATCCATTCGGCACCCGCATGCGGATGATCGAACGGGCGGTAACCGTCAACGGCCTGCCGCTCCGCGTCACCGTCACCGGCAGCCTCGACGAAATCCTCGAACTGGTCGACGATTTCCGCGGCCAGACCCTGATCGTCCTGGGCGCGGTGGGCGTCATGCTGGCGATCATGAGCGGCATCGTGGCACGGCTGGCACTGCGTCCCATCGGCCGTCTGGAAAAGGCAATCGAACGGGTGCGTGAGGGCGAAAGCGAGTCGGTGACGGGCGACTATCCGCGCGAGGTCGCGCCGCTCGCAGAGGAAGTCAACGAGCTCCTGCGCTCCAACACCCAGATCATCGAACGGGCCCGCAACCAGGTCGGAAATCTTGCCCATGGGCTGAAGACGCCGCTCGCGGTCCTGCGCAACGAGGCCGCGGCGGGCAAGAACTCGGCCCTCGCCAAGGTGGTGCTCTCTGAAACGGAGAAGATGAGCCAACTCGTCACCACCTATCTCGACCGGGCCCGCATCGCTGCCCGTAGCGCCGCGGTGGGCAAGAAGGCCGACGCGACCCACGTCATGCTGCGTCTGGCGCGAGTGATGGAAAAGCTCAATCCCAAGATCACCATCGCCTTCGTTCGTCCGGACGCCTCGCTGCCGTGGTTTCGCGGCGACGAGGGCGATCTCGAGGAAATGACCGGCAATCTGCTCGACAATGCCTGCAAGTGGTCAAACGGCAAGATCGGCATCTCCATGTTCGCCGAGCGCGGTCAGCTCGGCTCGACGCTTCTCATCAAGATTGAAGACGATGGCCCGGGCCTCACCGGGGAGGAAGCCGAAAGAGTGCTGCGGCGCGGCGTGCGGCTGGACGAAAAAACCCCGGGCAGCGGCCTGGGACTGGATATCGTCAAGGAACTGGTTGACGTCTATGGCGGAAGCCTGCAATTGAAGCGCTCCGTCCTGGGCGGGCTGTTGGCTGAATTACGGCTTCCGGGGGCCAGGCTCGGCGGGCTGGGGCGCAGTTAACCCCACTTTCGCCTCAATCCACGGGGAAGAAGATGCGGGCCACTTAGAGAGACCGATGCGGCAGATTCTTGGTATTTTCGCGCTTCCTGGCGTCCTGGTGCTTGCCGGTTGTGCCAGCATGGGGGGCGGCACGTCCACCAATCTGGCCCAGGGGTCGACGCTGCCGCAGCCCAAGCCGATGCTGCAGACAGCCTCGCTGCAGCCCGCTCCCGCGCAGCAGGTAGCGACGGCGCAGTCGATGACCGATGTGACGTCCTTCATCGATCCGGCCGCAATCGGGCTATTGAGCCCAAAGGAACGGACCGAGGCGGCGAGCGCCCAGTTCAACGCCCTGCAGTTCGGCCGGCCCGGCGCTCCCCGCTCGTGGCAGGGCGACAGGGGTGCATCGGGCAATGTGACCGTGGGTCCCTATGTCCGGGTCAACGATATCGACTGCCGCGATTTCACTCACACCGTGTCGATCTCGGGCCAGTCCTATGTACGCAAGGGCACTGCCTGCCGCGAACTCGACGGGCGCTGGTCGGTCGTCAGCTAGAAGCGGGCAGCCGATCCGGCCGCAAGGCAGTTAAACTCGGCAGGCGCCACAGCAATCTGTGATTACCAACTGTCGCTAGGCTAGGGGGATAGTTGCCCCTGTCCACCTTGCGTAACATGTCCCAGCCCAGCGCCCGCTTCGCCAACCCGATCCCCGCGTCCGGGCCGGCAGCGCCTCCGCGTTCCGCCAGCAAGACCGGTAAGCCGTTCTTCGGACTGATCGACAGCGTGCTGGTCGAGGGTCCCGCCGATTTCGAGTTCAGCGCCGCGATCTCGCGCGCGCACGCCATGGCAGTCTGGACATGGATGTTGCGCGATCTGGCCTCCGACCTCATCGACCCCGACACCTCCGTCGACGATCCCGAAGCGGCCAGGGCGCTCGGGGCGCTGATGCCCGAACTGCTCGCGCGTGCCCGCATCGCGGTGGACAACGCCAGCGCGACGAACGAGGCCGAGCGGCGGCTCAAGACCCAGTTGGGAGGGGAAGAGCCGTGGGCGCGGCTGCCGCTGGTGCTCAACGCGCTCAAATGCCGCGCGCTGCTTGAAAAGGCGCAGAGCTTCGGACGTGCCGTCAACGGCATGAACGACGAGGCGACGTTAGCCACGGCGCTGCAATCCATGCCCCTGCAGGATCAGGGGATCGCGGCGCTGCTCATGCAGGCCGCAATAGGCCAGGTAGCAAGTCCCAGCCGGCTGATGACCGCCGTCGTCCGCATCGCCGGCTCGCCCGCGGAGGCATCCATCCAGCGCGCCGGCTTCGGCCCGCTGGTCGACGCGCTCCTGGCGCACGCGCAGAACCAAATACCCTTGCTGGGCCAGATGGGACCGTTTGCCGACATCGACCTGATCTGCCGCGCGATCGAGCGGTTTCACCGGCTGATCCGCGCTGTGCACGGCTTTGTCGAATTGAGTCGCGCCGGGCGCTGGGCAATGGTCGTCGCCGCCCTGACCAAGAGAGTATCGGAGCGCGTGGAACCGAGGCTTCGCGATGTCGGGCCGGACGTGAACAAGGCTCTGCGCCGGCCGCGCGAGGGAGCGGACAGGTTCGACGGCGATCTCCTGCTGTCGGCGCTCAACGGCGTCTACGTGCTTGCCACGATCAGGGACTGCCGCGATTCGCTGGCGCTGAACGCACTGTTCGACCAGACCTGGACGCAGGTCGGTCAGGCGCTCGAAGTCCACATCCAGCGCAACCTCGAGATCCTGCGGCAGAACCCCGCGGACAGCGCGACGTCGCAGCGGCTCGACGCTTCCATCAAGATGGCTGAGTTGCGCTTCAATCCCGAATATGCGGACGTGCTGCGACGCGCCAAGGAAACCGCGGAAAAGCGGGTCTAGAGCCGAGCCCGATCCAATTCAATCGGATTGGGGCGCCAGATTTTTGCCTGGTCGCACGTTCGAACCGGAAAAGCGTTCCGACCTTTTCCGAACACGCTTTAGCTTGCAGGCTGCCCGGCCTTGAGCCGCTCCAGCAATGCGGCCTGCACCGGTCCGCTCGAATCGCGCACGTAGACTTTCGCGCCAACGCCGCCCGATGCCGCGCCGATCAGCGCCAGGCCGCCGCTTCGTCCGCCGGGGGCTGACCCGACGATGACGCCGATCGCCCTGGCCGGATCGGTGCGGTCGGAGGTGAGGAAGATCAGGCAGCCGGGTTCGAAATGGCGCGCGTCGCCCGCTCCGACGATCGCCAGCCGAGGTTTCGGACCGAAGCGGCCGGCAAGATAGGCCGGAGGCGTCGCGATCACCGCCGTGCCGGCGGGTGCGGGTGGGACGCGCCAGCCGCTGTCGGCGATCATGCCGGGACCGAGGCAGCGTTCCGCGGCGACGACGCCCGCTTCGTTCGCCGGAAGGTCGCCGGCCTGGACTGCCGCCACGATGTCTTCGAGCCCGAGAGGCTGAGGTTGCGCGGTGAACACGGCGGCTGGCCCCCGTCGCCGATGGGTGGGGCGTGCCACCATGTCGAATCCTGCGTCGAGGTAGCTGCGTGCCCTCACGGGCTCACCCGCCATCGCGACCGGCGTCGGGCCATCGGGGCTCTCGTAGACGGCGTCGATTTGCCGGTCGGCGATGGGGGCGGTCGGCCGGCCGAGCAGTGCCCCGATGGCGGAACGCCCGCTCTGCATGCAGGCCGAGCAGTTGCGGTAGCCAGATGCCGAACCGGCAAGGACGACGCCGTCGACGCATCCCTGCGCTTCGAGCCAAGCGGCTCGCGGGTTCCACCCGCACCGCCCGCCTCCCATGAGCCATAGCGACAGTTCCGGCTGCCATCCGCCGGCGGCGATGAACCGGTCGACCCGCATCGCCGCCGAATCCTGCCTCACACCCTCGATGGCGACGGCGAACCGGACCGACAACCCGCCGCCGCCGCTCTTGGCCGGGACCGCTGCCTTGGGGGCGAGACCGAAGGTCATTGCGATGCCCGAGGCCTTGCAGAAATCGACGAAGCGGGACTGCGGGTTGACCCTGGTGTCGGTGATCCGCTCGACCTGCAGCCCGGCATCGTTGGCGAGCAGCGCCAGCCGATAGCCGAAATTGTGCGGCGTGTTGAAGATCGTCCGTTTGCCGGGCCAGACGCCGTAGCGGTCGGCGAGGTGGAACGCCGCTATCGCGCCGCCGATGCCCGGCAAGCGGTTGCCTGGAAACACCGGCAGGCGCTCGATCGCGCCCGTCGCCAGAACAACCCGTTTCGCCCGGATGGTCAGGGCACGACCCGCGGCGCGTCCGTCTTCCATCTCGACCTGGTGAGCACGCACCGTGGTTCCGGCGAGGCCCCACGCTTCAGCCCGCGTCAGTACCGTGACGCTTTCCATCCGCGCCAACTGGGCCGCGAGCCGGGCTACCGCCACATCGGGCGGCTCCTCGCTTTCAACGGCGCCGAAGAACCGGGCGTCGCCG
>JAUXUM010000183.1 GCA_030680995.1 Devosia sp. | reverse complement strand
AAAATGGGTTTCGTGCCCTACATCAAGCCCGGCTTCGCCTTGGCCAAGGCCGCCGCCGACGTCTTCGACGCGGACCCGAGCGTCGATGGCCTGATCCTCGACAAGCACGGCATCTTCACCTTCGGGGACACGGCGAGGAAGGCCTATGACCTGATGATCCGCTATGTCTCGATGGCCGAGGACTATGTGAAAGCCAAGGGAAAGAACCCCTTCACTCCGGTCACGCTGCCCGAAAAGCTGGCGACCCCGGCCGAGATCGCCCCGATGCTGCGCGGCGCCGTGGCCTTTGCCCGCGGCGAAGGCGCCTATGACCGCTTCGTCTCCGAATTCCGCAGCTCTCCGGACATCCTCGCCTTCGTCAATGCCCACGAGGTCGAGGACATGGCCCGCCGCGGCGTCTCGACGCCGGACCTTTCCATCCGCATCAAGACCGGCCCCGTGGTGCTGCCGCCGCCGGCGGCCGGGGACCTCGCCGGCTACCGCGCCGTCATCGACGCGCGTGTCGCTGCTTTCGTCGCCGATTACACCGAATATTTCCGCGCCAATGACGCGCGCGACGACGTCAGGCGCATCATGCTTGACCCGATGCCGCGCCTCACCTTGGTGCCGGGGCTCGGCATGTTCGGCCATGGCCGCACCCTCAAGGACGCCATGATCGCCGCAGATGTCGGAGAGACCTGGATCGAGGCAGCCCGCGACGCCGAATCCGTCGGCCGCTTCGAACCGGTCTTCCGGCCCGACCTGTTCGATCTCGAATATTGGTCGCTCGAACAGGCCAAGCTCGCCGGGACCAAGCCGAAACCCTTCACCGGCCAGGTGGCCGTGGTGACCGGCGGCGCCGGCGCCATCGGCGCGGCGACCGCCAAGGCCTTGGCCCGCGAGGGCGCCCATGTGGTGGTGCTCGATCTCGATGGCGAGCGCGCCAAGGCCGTGGCCAAGGCCACCGGCAATGATTCGATCGGGGTCGGCTGCGACGTTACCGACCCCACCTCGGTGCGCGCCGCCTTCGATGCGGCGGTCGCAACCTTCGGTGGTGTCGATATCGTCGTCTCAAATGCCGGCGCCGCCTGGGAAGGCGCTATCGCCACGCTCGATGCGGCGTTGCTGCGCAAGAGCTTCGAGCTCAACTTCTTCTCGCACCAGACGGTGGCGCAGAACGCCGTGCGGATCATGCTGCAGCAGGGCACTGGCGGCGTGCTGCTGTTCAACGCCAGCAAACAGGCGGTCAATCCGGGCGCCAAGTTCGGCGCCTATGGCCTGCCCAAGGCGGCGACGCTGTTCCTCTCCCGCCAATACGCGCTCGAGCACGGCAAGGATGGGATACGCGTCAACGCCGTCAATGCCGACCGCATCCGCTCCGGGCTCCTTAACGACGAGATGATCGCCGCTCGCTCCGCCTCGCGCGGCCTGACGGTGAAAGACTACATGTCGGGCAATCTGCTCGGGCTCGAAGTGACCGCCGGCGACGTCGCCCAGGCCTTCGTGCACCAGGCGCTGGCCACCCGCACCACGGCGGACGTCACCACGGTCGATGGCGGCAATATCGCCGCCGCCATGCGTTGAGGGGGTGACGCCCCTCGCCTTGTGCCTTGTCCGCCTTGAGCAAGGCTGGGACATAAAAAGAGGCGGCCCGGGGGGCCGCCTGCAATCTCACTCGGCCCGGGGGGCTTATTTTACCGCCAGCGGCATCCAGGCCGGCATCGCAACATCGGCATGGGCGAACTGCGGCAGCTTGACCGAAAGCTCTTCCATGTTCTTGATGTCGTTGTCGATCAGCTGCGCCTGAGTGATCAGGGTCGGCGGCACCACGACATTGTGGCCCGGATCTTCGCCGGCCAGCATCATGGCGAGCGCCCGCACCGAGACCTGGCCGACCACGGCCGGGTTGGTGGCGGCGGTGGCTGCCCAGGCACTGCCCGGCTCGCGCATCGCGGCGATGTCGGAGGTCGAGATATCCGCCGAGTAGATCTTGATCGAGGACGACATGCCGGCCTCGTCGACGGCGATCTTCACGCCCTTGGCGAACTCGTCATAGGGGGCGAACATCACGTTGATGTCGGGATTGGCGGCCAGCACCGAGCGGGCCTGGTTGGCGACCGAATTGGCAATCGGATTGTCGAGTGTGCCGAACATCGCCTTCTCGGTGATCCCGGCGTACTTGGCCTTGAATTCCTTCCAGGTCTCGTCGCGGCGGTCGAGCGGCGCAATGCCGGCGACATAGACATAGCCGGCGGTCCAAGTCTCGCCATTGTCGACGATGGCCTGCTCCAGCGCCAGCCGGGCAAGATCGCGGTCGGACTGCTCGATCTGCGGCACGGCGTCATTTTCGACATTGACGTCGAAGGCGACGACCTTGATGCCGGCTTCGACGGCGCGCTGCGCCGCGTCGCGCATCGACTCGGTCAGGCCGTGCTGGATGATGATGCCCTGGACGCCGAGCGCGATCGCCTGATCGACCATGTCGGCCTGCAGGGCCGCATCCTGCCGGCTGTCCAGCACGCGCAGATCGACGCCGAGCGCCCTTGCCTGGGCTTCGACGCCCGACAGATAGGCCTGGAAGAAATCGCCGGTGGACAGATAGCGCACCAGCGCGATCTTGACCTGACCGGGATTGTCGAACGGGGCCGGCATCGACTGGGCGAAGGCGGGGGCGGCCAGCGCCGTGGCGCCGATCAGGCCGAGGGCGAGCTTGCCCAGGGTTCTACGGGTAATCATCTTCTTTTCCTCCATTGGTAGTCGGTCTCGGGGTTGATCCCCTTATCGTTTGCCCCTTTTGGACAGGGCAAAGGTGAACACCAGGGCGACGACCAGCACCGCGCCCTTGACGAAATCCTGGGTGTAGTAGGGGGCATTCATCATGGTCAGCCCCTGCAACAGGACGCCGACGAACAGCGCGCCGATGGCGGTGCCGAAGGCATTGGGCTTCGCCGCACCGAGCACGGCAAAGCCGATCAGCGCCGCGGCGACGGAATCGAGCAGCAGGTTGTTGCCCGAGGCGATGTCGCCGCGCCCCAGCCGGGCCGCGAGCAAGATACCGCCAATCGAGGCGAAGACGCCGGAGATCACATAGGCCCAGATCTTGTACGCGTTGACCGGGGCGCCGGCGAGCTGAGCTGCCCGTTCGTTGCTGCCCACCGCATACATCATCCGCCCGAAGCGGGTGTATTCGAGGAAGAACCAGATCAGGATGGCGAGGACGATCAGCACCACTACCGACACCGGCACCAGGTTGGGCAGGAAGAAGTCGAACCGATGCCGGCCGAGCGCCAAAAATTCCGGGCTGAACGTGCCGTTGGCGGTCGAGCCGTCCGGCATGGTCATGCCGGTGGCGATCGAGCGGCCTTCGGTCGGGATGCGCTGCAGGCCAACCAGCAGGAACATCATGCCGAGCGTCGCCA
>JAUXUM010000176.1 GCA_030680995.1 Devosia sp. | reverse complement strand
GCCGACGCCGGTGTCGGCGTTCCTGCATTCGGCAACCATGGTGCAGGCCGGCGTCTATCTGCTGGCGCGGCTCAATCCGACGCTTGGCGACACCGCGCTGTGGAGCACCACGCTGGTCGGGTTCGGTGGCGTCACGCTGCTGTGGGGCGCGGTCTCGGCACTGCGCCAGACCGACCTCAAGCAGATGCTGGCGCACACCACCGTCGCCTCGCTGGGCCTGCTGGTCTTGCTGATCGGCGTCGGCACGGAGGTCGCCATCACCGCGGCAGTCGTCTATTTCGTCGCTCACGCCCTGTACAAGGCGGCGCTCTTCCTCATCGCCGGCATCATCGATCACGAGGCCGGCACACGCGACATTACCGAATTGAGCGGCCTGCGGGACTCTTTGACCTTCACCTTCATCGCCACCATCCTCGCCGCGATTTCGATGATCGGGCTGCCGCCGCTGGTCGGCTATCTGGCAAAGGAGGAGATGTACGCCGCGCTGCTGACCGATTCATGGCAGCCCCTGTTCGTTCTTGCGGTGCTCGTCGCCGGGAACGCGCTACTGGCCGGCATCGCCCTGGCAATACTCGTCAAGCCCTTCATGGGGCCGCTCATGCCATTGCCCAAGGATCCGCACGAGGCGCCGATCGGCCTGCTGGCGGGCCCCGCCCTGTTCTCGATACTGGGGGTGCTTGCCGGGGTCATGACCAGTTGGGTCGGCAAGACCATCATCGCCCCGGCAGCCTCCGTCATTGCCGGTGCCGGCATCGAAAGCCACCTCGAGCTGCGCGTCGATCCGCTCGATCCGCTGTTCTGGCTGTCGCTGCTGACCTGGCTGTTGGGCGGCCTCATCTATTGGCGGCTCGACACCATCAGGACCTTGCTGCGCCGGGGCCAGGGTGCCGTTGGCTGGACATTCGACAAAGGCTTCGATTCCCTCATGTTCGGATTGATCCGGCTCTCCGGCGCAATCACGCGATTCTGGCACCACGGCCAGCTTGAACTCTACCTCGTCGTCATCTTTGCGATGTTCGCGATGGCGATCATCGTGCCGCTATGGAGCATGGGTGGCTTCCCGTCCTCGGTGCCGTTCCCCGATCTCACCCTCCACGAATGGGGTGTCGTCCTGATCGCCGCAATCGGCATAGCTATCGTCGTATCCGCCCGGACCCGGCTCTTTGCCATCGTCGCGCTCGGCATTCAGGGTATTGCCGTGGCGCTGCTCTACCTGCTGTTCGGTGCGCCGGATCTGAGCTTCACTCAGTTTATGGTGGAAATCCTGTCGGTCGTGATCCTGACATTGGTGATGACGCGGCTGCGTCTCGACCAGCATGACCAGCGCCAGTTCGAAGACCTGCTGCGCGACGGCGGTCTCGCGCTGGTCTGCGGTCTGGGCGTCACCGCGCTGCTCTTTGCCGTGCTCGAGGGCACCTTCGATCCGCGGCTCAGCGACTTCTTCAACGCCAACAGCGCGCCGGTCGCGCACGGGCGCAATATCGTCAACGTCATTCTCGTCGATTTCCGGGGGCTGGACACGCTGGGCGAGATTTCCGTCGTCATGACGGCGGGCATTGCCATTCTCGCGCTCATCCGGAGCGCCAAGAAGATACCGCTGCCCGCAGCGCCCGAGGGGTCGCCGCCCCGGGCCATGCGGGCTCGCTCGAAGCGGGAGGCGAGCAGTTGAACACGCTTATCTTCCGCACAATCGCGCCGCTGATCGTTGTGGTGATGGTGGTATTTTCGTTCTTCGTGATGCTGCGCGGTCATAACGAACCGGGTGGCGGCTTCGTCGGCGGGCTGATTGCGGCGTCGGCCATTGCCATCTATGGCATGGCCTTTGGGCCCGCCGCGGTGCAAAAGGCGCTCAAGGCACATCCGATAACCTTTGCGGGGCTCGGCGTAGTGCTGGCGACCCTCTCCGGTCTGCTGTCGCTCGCCTACCAGGTCCCCTTCCTCACCGGCCTCTGGGTCGATTTGCACCTGGGCGATGCCGACATCGCGGTCTCGACGCCGATGGTCTTCGATATCGGCGTCTATCTTGTCGTCTTCGGCACCATTTCGGCAATTGCCCTTGCCCTTGAAGACGACGGGGAGGGCGGCTGATGGATCACACGATTGCGGCTCTCGCGGGCCTGTTCATGACCGCGGCGATCTATATGCTGCTGTCACGTTCGCTGATCAGCATGCTCCTGGGCCTCGCGCTGCTCGGCAATGGCGTCAATCTCGTCATCTTCGTCGCCGGGCGGCTGACGCGTGCCCGCCCGCCGATCGCCCTGGACGCGTTGGCGCCGCTGGCGGGCTCCGCCAATCCCTTGCCACAGGCGCTGATCCTGACCGCCATCGTCATCGGCTTCGCCATGTTCGCCTTCCTGCTGGTCCTCGCCTATCGCGCCTACCAATCGCTCGATGCCGATCACACCGACACCATGCGGCTCGCCGAGCCCAAAGGCGGACCGCGTCCGCCGCTGAGCTACTAGCGCCATGGAGGGTGTGATGATAACCGCGGCCACACGCGCCGCCGACTGGATCATC
>JAUXUM010000170.1 GCA_030680995.1 Devosia sp. | reverse complement strand
AGCGCCTGATGCAGGCCTTCCGAATAGCGGCGGCCGGGCATCATGCGGCCGGTGAATTCGTCGATGATCACCACCTCGTCGTTGCGGACGATGTAATCCTTGTCCTTCTGGAACATCTTGTGGGCGCGGAGCGCCGAATTGAAGTGGTGGACGAGCGCCACGTTTTCGATGTCGTAGAGCGAGTCACCCTTGAGCAGCCCGTCGGCGGCGAGGCGCGCCTCGAGCTTTTCGACCCCCTGATCGGTAAAAGTGGCCGAGCGCTGCTTTTCGTCGATCTCGAAATCGCCTTCCTCCAGGATCGGGACCAGGCTGTCGGCAGTCTCGTACAGGGCCGAGCGGTCATCGGAAGGGCCGGAAATAATCAGCGGCGTGCGCGCCTCGTCCACCAGGATCGAGTCCACCTCATCGACGATGGCGTAGGGATGGCCGCGCTGCGCCATCTGGGCGCGCGAATACTTCATGTTGTCGCGCAGGTAGTCGAAGCCGAATTCGTTGTTGGTGCCGTAGGTCACATCGGCGTCGTAGGACGCCTTGCGCTCCTGATCGCTCAATCCGTGGACGATGATGCCGACCGAAAGGCCAAGAAAATTGTAGATCTGGCCCATCCAGGCGGCATCGCGCCGGGCCAGGTAGTCGTTGACGGTGACGACGTGGACGCCTTCCCCGGTCAAGGCGTTGAGATAGACGGGCAAGGTGGCGACGAGGGTCTTGCCTTCGCCGGTCCGCATCTCGGCGATCGAGCGCTCGTTGAGCACCATGCCACCGATCAACTGCACGTCGAAATGCCGCATGCCGAGCACGCGCTTGGATGCTTCACGCACCGTGGCGAAGGCTGGAATCAGGAGGTCCTCGATTTTGACACCCTGCGCCAGCCGCGCCTTGAAATCGGCGGTACGCGACTGAAGCTCGGCGTCGGTCAGCTTGGCGAGTTCGAGCTCCAGCGCATTGATGGCATCGACCCTGGGCTGGAAACGCTTCACTTGGCGGTCATTGGCCGAACCGAAGATCGCCTTGGCGAGCGCAGCAAAAACCATTCGCCTATGTCCTCTTGATACAGGCCGGGGGCTCACAGCCTCTTGATCCCGGCAAAGCGGCGGGTTCCTGCCCCGTCAGCACTCTTTGAAAGTGCAGCGACATGTAGGATCGGGGCTTTGGCTTGTCAACGGAGGCAAAATCGGCCAAACCACCGCGTCGCGCCGTCGGGGGTCGAGCGCCCGGTCAAGGAGAACAAGAGTGACTGACGCTACCAAGCCCGCCAAGCCAACGGTTCTTCGATCCATCGCGGCTGCATTGCT
>JAUXUM010000169.1 GCA_030680995.1 Devosia sp. | reverse complement strand
CAACGTCTTCGGCGGCATCATCATTGGTGTCACCCGGCACGGAATGTCGTTCTCCGAAGCCTCCGACGTTTTCACCAAGCTGTCGGTGGGCGACGGCCTCGTCACGCAGATTCCGGCGCTCATTATCTCGCTCGCCGCCGGCCTGCTCGTGACGAAGGGCGGCACGCGCGGCAGCGCCGACAAGGCGGTGTTTGGGCAGCTCGGCAACCATCCGCGCGCCCTGACCGTCGCTGGTGGCTCCATGCTTGTGCTCGCCTTTGCGCCCGGGCTGCCGTTCCTGCCGTTCGCTCTCCTGGGTTGCACCATGGGGTTCGTCGCCTACGCTATTCCGCGTCGCTACGCGGCGGCGAAATCCGTCGAGGAAGCCAGGGTGCGCGAGGCCAAGCTCAAGGCCGATGAGGAAGTGCGCCAGTCGGTCAAGGAATCGCTCAAAACCATCGAGCTGGAGCTGTGCCTCGGCAAGCAGATCTCGGGAACGCTGCTGGCCGCGCGCAACGAGCTGGCGCAGCGCGTGAGCAAGATGCGTCACAAGTTCGCGCGCGAGTATGGTTTCGTCGTGCCGGAGATACGGCTGACGGACGATCTTTCCATTCCGCCCAAGAGCTATCAGATCAAGATCCACGGCACGGTGGTGGCGAGCGAGGAGCTGCGCATCGGCGACGTGCTCGTCATCGTCGGCGATGGCGCACTGCCCAACGTGCCAGGCGACGAGACCCGCGAACCCGCCTTCGGCATGAAGGCCATGTGGGCTTCGGAAGCGTTCTCGAGCACCCTAGAGCGCGACGGCTTCACGGCTGTCGACAACATGTCGGTGCTGCTCACGCATCTGGGCGAGGTCATTCGCAACAACCTGGCGCAGCTGCTTTCCTACAAGGACATGCGCACGCTGCTCGATCGCCTCGAGCCGGAATATCGCCGCCTAATCGACGAGATAATTCCCTCCCGCATCTCCTATTCGGGCCTGCAGGCAGTGCTGAAGCTGCTGCTCGCCGAGCGCATCTCCATCCGCAACCTGCATCTGATCCTTGAGGCCATCGCTGAGATCGCTCCGCATGCGGGGCGGGCGGAGCAGATTGCCGAGCACGTGCGCCTGCGCATTGCCCAACAGATCTGCGGCGAGATGGCGGACGATGGCGTGCTCAAGGTGCTGCGTCTCGGCAATCGCTGGGATCTCGCCTTCCACCAGAGCCTGAAGCGCGACGCCAAGGGCGAGGTAGTGGAGTTCGACATCGATCCGAAGCTGCTTGAGCAGTTCAGCACCGAAGCCACGGCCGCGATCCGGCGCCTGATGGACCAGCGGCACAAGTTCGTGCTCGTCGCCGCCCCCGACGCGCGCCCTTACATCAGGATGGTGACGGAGCGCCTGTTCGCCACCCTGCCCATTCTCTCGCATTTGGAGATCGCCAGGGGCGTCCAGATAAAGTCGCTTGGCACGATTTCGTGACGGTTATCGGGCCGCAAACTGTCCTCGCGACCTTCCTTATCTTCTGCCGGCTCGGCACTTGCCTCATGTTGTTGCCGGGGTTTTCCTCGCCGCGTATTCCCGGCAGGGTGCGTCTGTTCCTCGTTCTATCAATAACGTTGGCGTTGGCACCGCTGCTAGCCGGCAAAGTGCAGGAGGGCATCACCGGCGATGCGCCCGTCATCGTCGTCGGGTTGATCGCCTCGGAGATGATGGTCGGTGCCATAATAGGGCTTATGGGGCGGATGTACTTTCTCGCCTTGCAGTTTGCCGGAGCGACGATTGCGGTGGTCATAGGCCTTTCCAACACGCCCGACGCCCAGATCGACGAAGCCGAGCCCGTAGCGGCGGTGACCGCCCTCATCACTCTCACAGCGGCGGTCCTCATCTTCGTCACAGACCTGCATTGGGAGGTGCTGCGCGCGCTGGTGGAGTCCTACGCCGCCGTGCCGGTCTCCAAGGAGCTTGCCGCCAACTTCGGCATCATCAAGATCGTCGATGCGCTCAGCGACGCCTTCCTGCTCGCGCTGCGCATCAGCGCACCCTTCATCGTGTATTCACTGATGATCAACCTCATGTTCGGCATCCTAGGCAAGCTGACGCCGCAGATCCCCGTCTACTTCATATCGATTCCCTTCGTCCTGGCTGGAGGCGGCTTGATCCTCGCCTTCACTGCGAGCGAGCTGCTGCAACTGTTCATGACCGGGTTCGCCGATTGGCTCGCGAGGATATGATGTGATGCTGGAAGCGCGCCTTAGAAAAGCCCGACGCCTCCTCGACCTGCACCGGGACTTGCAGCGGCTGGAGGAGGAAAGAATCGCCGGCCTGCGCCGCAGGCAGGACGAGCTTGCCGTCTTGCAGGAAGAGATATTCAATTCGCTCAATGGCGACGAAGGCCTGCAGGGGCTGTTCACGCCCATGATCGTGCGCAGGCTGAAATCCCTCGGCGACGAATCCCTGCGTGTCGCCGAAGAGCTGAAGCGCCGCTCAGAAGCGTTGCTCGCCATATCCGCGCGCACCAAGCACGCCGAGCGCCTCGCGCACACATATGAGCAAGGGCATAACCGCGCCAGCGCGGAGCGGGAGTTGCGCGACATTATTGAGCGCATCGCGCGGCCCGAGGACGCAAGCCTCCCATAAGCTCAGGGAGTGAATCTGTATCAAGTGCATCTCCGCTCCTTAAGGGTTCCGTCGCCGAGCATGACGTCAGGTCCCGACATCATTATGGGCGTTTCCCGCGCCGCCGATACCGCCAAGCATCGCGAGGCGGCATCGCGTCTCGAGCGATTGAGCGGCCAGGCCAGCAGCGTGGTGAATGCCGGTTCACCGTCGGCCGATGCACCGACGGCAGAGGGGCCGCTGGCGTGGTCGACGGAGGTCCGGGTCGCCGATGCGAACGCGTCGCGGCCGTCCACGGTTGCTCCACCCTCGCGCACGACGGATCGCTCCGACACGCCGCCGGACGCGTATGTTCAGTTCGAGGCGTTGCTGTTGCAGAACATGGTCGAGGCCATGATGCCCAAGGACAGCGAGGCGATGTTCGGCAGCGGCACGGCAGGCATGATTTGGAAGTCGATGCTGGCCGAGAAGGTCGCGGCAGAGATCGCGCGTACCGGGACGCTCGGAATTGCAAAGCAGATCGCTGCAGGGGAGGCTGCGAGGTCGGCCGCTGCAGCCCCATCGAAGGTTAACGACGCATGATCGCACTAGGCACGAGCGAGCGCGGGCTGGCAGCGCACAATTCGATAGACAGGACGATGCAGCGCATCGAAATGCTGGTTGAACGCGAGATGGACGCGCTGGCGTCGCGTGCCTCGATCGACTTGCGCGAATCCAACAACGGCAAGAGCCAGGCGTTGCTTGAGCTCGGCCTTGCTGCCCGCTCCCTTGAAGGAGTGCCGCTCGACCCGGAGCTGGTCCACCGCCTCAAGGCGTTGCGCGGCAAGCTCGAGGCCAACCGTGCCGTGCTACGCCGGCATCTCGAAGCCGTGCGCGAAATCGCCAGCGTGGTGGCGGACACCATCAAAGATAGGGAGTGGGACGGGACCTACTCCCAGCATGCGGGATCCGGCGGCGCACAGCGATGATCAAATTGATCGCCACGGCGCTGTGGATTTGCATAGTGACGGCGCTGTCGAGCTACGCGGCCAGCATGTGGGAGACGCAGTCGACGCCCGAGGAGGAGGTCGACAAGCTCTTCGGCGGGTTGCAGTCGATGCAGACGAGCATGATCAGCGTGCCGATCGTCTCCGACGGCGCGGTTCAGGGCTACGTCGTCGCCCAGTTCACCTTCACCATGAATTCCGATGTCGTGCGGCGCATGTCGGTGAAGCCCGACGTTTTTCTCCTCGACGCCGCGTTCAGGGCGATCTACGGCGGCGATCCCTCAGTGCTGCGCGGTTCCAGGAAGCAGGACCTCCAGGAGCTCACCGCCTCCATCAAGGAGCGCGCGAACGCGCGTTTCGGCAAGCCGCTCATCGAGGACGT
>JAUXUM010000158.1 GCA_030680995.1 Devosia sp. | reverse complement strand
GCCGCCGCCGCCGCGCTCATGCCGGCAACGCCTCCCCCGACCACGGCGATGTCGGTCTCCACTGCCACCCGCGGCCGCAGGTCGCGCCACGGCATCCGCAAGGCGCCGGTAGCGTCGGGCCGCAGGTCGAGCGTGCGCCCTGGCCCCGGCAGCAGCTGCCGCAGCCGGGCGACCGGTCCGCGTGCGGCATCGCCTTCGCGCCGCGATCCCAGCGTTACCAGATCGATATCCGGAAGTGCCGGCACACGGGCCATCGGCAGGGCATCGGCCGGATCCGCGGAACCGGCAGGGGCCACGGCAGGCGCGAACCGCGGGCTGAGCCCGATGGGTTCTCCCGCGCATGTGCCGGCAGTATCGATCCCGGCCGCGAGCAGCGCGGAGAGCACCGTGTCGCCAACAAATCCGTTGATCATGCGCCCGTCGAGCCTGAAGCTCAGAGGCTTGGAACGGTCAATCGCCGTGCCGGCGAACTTATGGGACTCCGTGGCCGCGAGCCGATTGGGCTGGCCGTTCACGATTGCGCCTCGAGTGCCTGCGGCCCGGTATAGTCGGCCACCGGTTGGCGGACGTTCCCCCGTGCCGGCTTGCGTGCGTCAAAATAGGCGGCCTCGCGTGCGGTCGCGACCCCGGCGAGGTGACGTGCCAGTGCCGGAGCGAGAAATGCGCCGGTGGCGCCGAACCCCGCCAGAACGACGGCGCGTTGCCCCTTCAAGGCGCCGACCACCGGTGCGCCATCCCGCGTCGCCAGTGTCGCGAAGCTCGTCTGGCCGGCCCGTCTGAGCGGGGACTGCGCGCCGAGGCAGGCGCCGGCACGGTGGCGGGCCTCCTCGTCGCCGCCCGCCGCGAATGCCAGGATACCGCCCTTTCCGCGCTGCATCAGTACCACGTTACGGTCGAGGAAGGTGATCATCGGCGCGGGAAGCGCCCTCGCCGGTTCGCTGAGGATTGCCGTCACCCCGCGCTCCGGCAGGACGCGCTCGCGTTCGTCAGGATCGAGATGGCGCAGGATCGCCTCGTCGTCGGCCAGCACCGCCTGCGCCGCTTCGACGACCGCACCGTCCAGGCTCAGGCGGGCGGTACCGTCGCGCCTCAGCGTCACCGCTGTCGCCGCCGCCGGGAAGCCGCGCACCCCGTGCCGTTCCAGCCAGCTGCCGATCGCTGGCTCGATCCGGCCGCCGACCAGCATCACCGCGTCGCGCACCCGATACGCCGCTCCATTCCCGGCGATCGCCCGGTCCGCCACACGTTCGACGGCGTAGCCATAGGCGGCCGCCATGTGCCGCATATGAGAGAGCGCGCCGCCCGACTCCGGGAGTTCGGCCACGAACAGGGGATCGAGCCGCGCGCTGACGCCCTTGCCGAGCGTCCCGAGCAGCTTCAGTGATTCTATAGTGACCCCGCTCAGCAGCGCCCATGTTTCCGGCCGCGTCGCCGGCGCCACGGAGACATCGTGGCGGCGAGGCAGCCGGAACGGCGACCACGGCTCCCCCACGAGACATACACGCTTGCCGTGAGCGGCCGCGAGAAGGCCGGCGATGAGGCCGGCAAGCGGCGTTGAGCCGAAAATGGCGAAGTCGAACGCCGCATCGGCCATGCTCTCTAGCGCTCCGATCCGAATTGCGCGGCTGCGGCAATGCGCGCGCCACACATGCGTGTGTTTGCGTGCACATTTTGCCAGAATGATTCTATAGATGCTGCGCGCGGCATTTCCAAAGGTTCGGGCAGCTCCGGTTTCATGGTGTTTTGGATTCTGGTCATCATTGTCACGGCGGTCGCCTGCGCCGCGCTCTATTATGCGGCGATGCGGCGGCCGGTCAACGCGGCTGCGCCCGCGGCCCCGGATGCGACCACCGCTCATTTCAGGCTGCAGCTCAAGGAAATCGTGGCCGATAGCGCTTCGGGGCGGCTGGGACAGGCCGAAGCGCTTGCGGCGCGTGGGGAGCTGGCGCGCGAACTGCTGCGCATGCGGAGCGAAAAACCGGGCGGCACGCAAGAGGGGACCGGGCGCCTCGACCGGCTGTTGCCGCTGTCCGTTCTCCTCGTGGCGGTACTGGCGTTCGGCGCCTACGGTTTCCTGGGCAGCCCGCAGCTGCCGTCGCTGCCGCTGGCGACGCGGACCGATCCCGCTCCTGTCGGGATCGACCTTGATGAGGCCATCCTGCGCGTTGAGGCTCAGCTTAAAAAGACGCCCGAGGATTTGCGTGGCTGGACCGTGATCGCGCCGATCTACAAGCAACTCGGCCGCTTCGCCGCCGCCAGCCGCGCCTACCGCCGCATTATCGAACTGGGCGGCCCGAGCGCCGAGAGCGAAACCAATCTGGGTGAAGCGCTGATGCTGGCCAATGGCGGCAACGCAGAGGGGGAACCGCTCGAGCTGTTCAGGAGCGCGGCCGCCCGCGACCAGCGCCATTTGCGCTCGCGTTACTACCTCGCCAGCGAAGCGACCCGCCTGGGCGACTACGAGAAGGCGGTAGAACTCTGGAACGAACTGCTGGCGCTGGCCGAGGGAAGTGAGGACTGGGTGGCGACGGCTCAGAGGGGATTGTCTATGGCCAGTGCCGCCCTCGACGGCGACAGCCTGCCCGACGCATCCGCGATCGAGGGCATGGTCGAGGGTCTTGCCGCCCGGCTTGCCGCCAGCGGCGGAACGATCGAGGAATGGACGCGGCTGGTACGCTCGCGACTTGTCCTCGGTCAAATCGAGACAGCACAGGCCGACTATGATGCCGCGCGTCGGGCCTATCCCGATGCGGCAATGCGCGCCGAACTCGACGTACTCGCCGCCGACAACGGACTTCTATCCACAGAGGCAAGCAATTGACGCGTAAACAGAAACGTCTCGCGGTGATCGGCGGACTGGGCGCCGTACTGGCACTCGCGGCCACCCTGATCTTCATCGCCCTGCGCGACCAGATCGTGTTCTTCTATTCGCCCAGCGACGTGAAGGAACGCGCCGTGGCCGCCGGCACAGCGATCCGGCTGGGCGGCCTGGTGAAGGACGGCAGCATCGAACGAATAGGGGAGACGAACGGCTTCATCGTGACCGATGGCGAGACCGAGATGGCGGTGCGTTTCGTCGGCATTCTCCCCGACCTGTTCCGTGAGGGCCAGGGCGTCGTAGTCGAGGGAACGGTCGGTGTGGACGGCGTCTTCGCCGCCACCAATGTGCTGGCCAAGCACGACGAGAACTACATGCCCAAGGAAGTCGTCGACGCACTCAAGCAGCGCGGCGAATGGCAGCGGGAGGGCGGCGGCTGATGACGATCGAACTCGGCCATTTCGCACTCATTCTGGCCTTTGCCATCGCCTCGGTCTCGGCGCTGGTGGGCCTGACGTTGTGGCGGCGTTCCGACAGCCGGGCCGCGCTCTACCTGCAGCAGGCGGCGATCCTGCAGTTCCTTTTGATCGCGGCGGCATTCGCTGCCCTCATCCAGGCGTTCGTCACCTCGGACTTCTCCTTGCTCCTGGCGTTCCAGCATTCGCATTCCGACCAGCCGCTGATCTACAGGATCACGGCCGTCTGGGGCAACCACGAGGGCTCGATGCTCCTCTGGGTGCTCATCCTGGTCGCCATGGGAGCGGCGGTGGCCGCCTTCGGGCGCAATCTGCCCCGCGATCTGCTGACGCTGGTGCTCGCCTTCCAGAGCCTTTTGGCAGCAGCCTTTTCTGGTTTCACCATTTTCACCTCCAATCCCTTCGCGCGATTGGCGCCGGCACCTTTCGAGGGGCGGGATCTGAACCCGATACTTCAGGACATCGGGCTCGCCATCCACCCGCCGCTGCTCTACATCGGCTATGTCGGCTTCTCCGTCTGTTTCAGCTTCGCCCTGGCCGCGCTCATCTCCGGCCGCATCGATGCCGCCTGGGCACGCTGGGTTCGGCCCTGGACCCTGCTCTCCTGGACCTTCCTCACCCTGGGTATCGCCATGGGCTCGTATTGGGCCTATTACGAGCTGGGCTGGGGCGGCTGGTGGTTCTGGGATCCGGTCGAGAACGCGAGCTTCATGCCCTGGCTCGCCGGCACCGCGCTGCTGCACTCGGCGCTGGTCATGGAAAAGCGCAATGCGCTAAAGATCTGGACGATCTTTCTCGCCATCATCACTTTTTCGCTCTCGCTGCTGGGCACCTTCCTGGTCCGCTCCGGCATCCTCACCTCCGTCCACACCTTCGCCTCCGACCCGACCCGCGGGCTGGTCATTCTCGCGCTCCTGGCCTGCTTCATCGGCGCCGCCTTCGTGCTGTTCGCGCTGCGCGCCGGTTCGCTGCGGGCAGGGGGGCTGTTCGCCCCGGTCAGCCGCGAAGGCGCGCTCATCCTCAACAATCTGCTGCTGGCCACGGCGACCGCGGCGGTACTGGTGGGAACGCTCTATCCGCTGCTGCTCGATGCCCTGACCGGCCGTACCATTTCGGTCGGGGCGCCATTCTTCGAATTGACCTTCGGTGCCATCATGGCGCCGCTGCTGGTCATCCTGCCGTTCGGGCCGTTTCTCGCCTGGAAGCGCGGCGACTTCGTCGCGGTCGCGCAGCGGCTGGCGCTTGCCGCCGGCTTGGCGCTCTTCGTTGCCATCCTCTTTTTTGCCCTGAGCGGCGCTTCGGTATCGCTGGCGCCGCTGGGGCTGCTGCTGGGTTTCTGGGTCGCCTTCGGCGCCCTGGCCGATATCGCCGATCGCGCCAGACTTTTCCGTGCGGATATGGGTACCAGCCTGCGGCGGCTCTTCGGCCTGCCGCGCACCGCCTGGGCGACGGCGATCGCCCATTTCGGCATCGGGGTTACCGTCATCGGCATCGTGTCGACGAGCGCCTGGGAGAGCGAGCTGGTGACCGCGATGCAGCCGGGTGCGAATGCGACGGTGGCGGGCTACACCATCCAGTTCGACGGCATCGACCGAACCGAAGGTCAGAATTTCTCGGGCGAAAGGGGCACCTTCACCATCACCTCGCCCGGCGGCGGCATGCGCACCGCCCACCCCGAACGGCGCACCTACAGCGCAAGCGGCATGCCGACGACCGAAGCGGCGATCGAGACCTACGGCTTGTCGCAGCTCTACCTGCAACTGGGCGAACCCGGTGACGCGGGAACCTCTGTCGTGCGAATCTGGCACAAGCCCTATATCACGCTGATCTGGCTGGGTACGCTCCTGATGGCCTGCGCCGGTTTTCTGTCGCTGAGCTACCGGCGCTTGCGGATCGGCGCGCCGAAGCCCTCCAGCGCCAGACAGGAAGCGGCGGTATGAGACAGCTTCTCCTCGCGGCGCTTCTCGCCATCGCGGCCGCGACGACGGCGCTTGCCGTCAATCCCGACGAAATCCTCGCCGATCCCGCGCTGGAGGCCCGCGCAAGGGCGATTTCGGCCAATCTGCGTTGCCTCGTCTGCCAGAACCAGTCGATCGACGACAGCGACGCCGAACTGGCGCGCGACCTGCGGATCATCGTGCGGGAACGGCTGACGGCGGGCGACAGCGACGCGGCGGCGATGCAGCATGTCGTCGACCGCTACGGCGAATTCGTCCTCCTCAATCCGGTCGTCGCTACGCATACGATTGTGCTGTGGGTAGCGGCGCCGGTGATCCTGCTGGTGGGCGGGATAGTGGTGTTACTGGGCGCGCGGCGCAGATCGCGGCGGGTTGAGCCGGCTGGGCCAATCGCGCTGAGCGAGGAAGAAGTCAAGGCGCTGGAGGAGCTGGAGGGGCGCAAGGGCTAGCTACCGAACGGCGGTTCGGAGCGCGTTACCCCCACCCCTGTCCCCTGCCCCTTGCGGGGAGGGACCAAGGGTGGAGGGTCGCAGCCGAGATGCCGAGACTTGTGGCGAAAGTTCTATCGGCGTAGTTCATCGCCATCTTCGGAACGCCCCCTTGCCCGACCTCTCTTCTCTCCTCCCAGCCGGCCTCGACCTCCTGACGGCGTTCACGCTTGTCGCGCTGAGCTTCGTCACCTCGCTCATAACCGCGACCTTCAGCCTCGGCGGCGGTACGCTGATGGTGGCGGTACTGGCTCTGGTGTTCCCGCCGGCGGCGGTGGTGCCGCTCCACGGGGCCGTCCAGCTCGGCTCCAACGCCGGCCGGGCGCTGGTGCAGCGGGCTTTCATCCAGTGGCGCTTCGTGCTCTGGATTTCGCTCGGTGCGATTGTCGGCACCATCGCCGGCGGTCAGTTTGCCATCCTGCTTCCCGAGCAGCTGTTCCAGATCGCCATCGGCGGCTTCGTGCTGGTCACCACCTGGCTGCCGCAGCCGAAAATCGCGGGCAGGAGCCCGATCGCGCAGGTCATCGGCGGTGCCGTGATCTCCGCCATCAGCATGGTCGTCGGCGCCACCGGGCCGCTCGTCGCCGTCTTCATACGCGGGCTGGCCGACCGCCGCCAACTGGTCGCCACCCACGCCATGCCGATGACGATCCAGAACGTTTTCAAGATCGCCGTGTTCGTGGCGTTCGGCTTCGCTTTCGCCGCGTTCCTGCCGCTGATTCTGGCAATGGTCGCAACGGGCTTTCTCGGCACCGCCATCGGCAGCCGGTTGCTGGTGAAAGTTCCCGAAAGCGCCTTCCGTTGGGGCTTCAAGATCGTGCTCAGCCTTGTCGCGCTCGACCTGCTGCGCGAGGCGATCCTTTAGCTGCCGCCCGATTCCCGCCTTGTGCCTTACGGAAATTTAATGTGGGCTTCACCGCGCAGAAAGGCGCATCACTCCATAGATCATGGTCTCTGTTGAGAGCCGTAAGAAGGAGAACAACCCTATGCGCTCGACTTTCTTCAATCGCACGCGCCGCTGGATCGGGGCTTCCGCGCTCGCCATCCTGGTCGGCCTCGGCGGGGGCTCGGCCTTCCTCGCCGCCTCCGGGTCGGTGGCAACGGCTCAGGTGCAGCAGGCCGCGCAGATTTCCGTCCCCGCCAGTACCAATACGCTGAGCTTCGCCGATCTGGTCGAGGCGGTGAAACCCGCCGTGGTGTCCATCGTCGTCGAAGCCGAGGACACGCGCCGCAGCTTCCGCCATGGCGGCGGCGAATTCAACTTCCAGTTCCCTGACCTTCCCGACGATCATCCGTTCAAGGATTTCTTCGAGAAATTCGGGGAACAGTTCGGCATGCCCGGTGATCGTGGCGACCGCAGGCCCGGTCAGGGCGACCGCGGGCCGAGCCGCAAGTTCATGGCAACCGGATCCGGCTTCGCCATTTCGGCCGACGGTTACTTCGTGACCAACAATCATGTGGTCGCCGATGCCAGCAAGGTCACCGTCGTATTCGACAACGGCGACGAAAAGGCCGCTACCGTGGTCGGCACCGACGAACGCACCGATCTGGCGGTGATCAAGGTCGAAGGCGTCTCCAACCTGTCCTTCGTGACCTTCGCCACCGAAGACGTGCGGGTGGGCGACTGGGTCGTCGCCGTCGGCAACCCCTTCGGTCTCGGCGGCACCGTGACCGCCGGCATCGTTTCGGCCCGCGGCCGTGACATCGCCGGCTCGACCTATGGCGATTTCCTGCAGATCGACGCGGCGGTGAACACCGGCAATTCCGGTGGCCCTGCCTTCAACCTCAAGGGTGAGGTGGTGGGCGTCAATACCGCCATCTTCTCCCCCAACGGCGGCAATGTCGGCATCGCTTTCGCGATTCCGTCCAACGTGGTCAAGCAGGTGGCCGGCCAGCTGATCGAGAATGGCTCGGTGACCCGTGGCTTCCTCGGCGTCGGCATCCAGGATGTGACCCGCGACATCGCCGACAGCGTCGGGCTGCAGAGCCCGCACGGTGCGCTCGTCACCGAGCCGAGCGAAGGTGGCCCGGCCCAGAAGGCCGGCATCAAATCGGGCGACGTGATCATCGCGGTCGACGGCGCGACAATCGACAATGCCCTGGCGCTCTCCCGCACCATCGCGGGCAAGGCCCCCGGCACCCAGGTCGAACTGACGCTATGGCGGAACCGCCAGGAGCAAAAGCTCAGCGTGACCCTCGACACCCTCAAGGAAGCGGCGGCTCCCGCCGGGCCTGAAGCACCGGCTATCCCGCAGCCCGAAGAACCGGCTGCTCCCGCGCCTTCGAGCGTCGGCATCACCGTTGTGCCCAATGCCGAAGGCGAAGGCCTGCTGATCCAGGACATCGACCCGTCCTCGATCGCAGCGCAGAAGGGCTTTGTTGTCGGCGATACGATCCTCGAAGTGGACAACAAGCCGGTGGCGACCGCGAGCGAGTTCGAACGGGCCATTGCCGGCGTCAAGAACAGCGGCCGCGGTACGGCGCTGATCAAGGCGCAGCGCAACGGCAACGTCCGCTTCCTGGGCCTGCCGCTCGAAGCCGAGTAAGCAAATATTCCGGCCCCGGAGCTTGCCGCTTCGGGGCCGGACTCCATATCTGCTGTTCTGTCCCCGCGTAGGGCGCCGAAATGAAGATTCTGCTCATCGAGGACGATCGCGAAGCGGCGAGCTACCTCATCCAGGCGCTCGATGAGGCGGGGCACGTGACCCATCACGCCTCTGATGGCGAAACGGGCTACGCCATGGCCTCGGGCATGGATTACGATGTCCTGATCGTCGACCGCATGCTGCCCCGGCGGGACGGCCTCTCGATCGTCGAGTCGCTGCGCGCCGAGGCGGACAATACGCCCGTGCTCATCCTCTCGGCGCTCGGCGAAGTCGATGATCGGGTCACCGGATTGCGCGCCGGCGGCGACGACTATCTGGTCAAGCCCTACGCCTTCACCGAGCTGCTCGCCCGCGTCGAGGTGCTGGCTCGCCGCTCCAGCCCGGCAGAGGCGGCGACCAGCTTCGAAGTCGGCGGCCTGAGCCTCGACCGCTTGTCGCGCAAGGTCGAGCGCGACGGCGAACCCATCCTCCTCCAGCCGCGGGAATTCCGGTTACTCGAATATCTGATGAAACACGCCGGCAACGTGGTGACCCGCACCATGCTGCTCGAAAACGTCTGGGACTATCATTTCGACCCCCAGACCAACGTCATCGATGTGCACATGTCGCGCCTGCGCTCCAAGATCGACCGCGGCCACGCTACTCCGCTGCTGCACACCATCCGCGGCGCCGGCTACATGATCCGCGAGTAGACGGGGTGAGCCGGATCGCCCAGCTCTGGCGCACCACCACCGTGCGCCTCACCGCGATGTTCATCCTGATCTTCGTGGTGTTCTCGGTCCTGCTCCTGGCCCTGATTTCCTATCAGTCGAGCATCCAGATCCAGCGCCAGCAGGGCGATGAGATCGATCGCGAGGTGGCCCAGTTGCAGCGTCTCGATCGCACCCAGGGTTTTCGCATGGTGATCTTTGCGGTGGAGCGCCTCTCCCGCCAGCCCGGCCCCGGCATCTACTTCCTCGGTGATCCGGCCGGTCAGATGATCGTCGGCAACGTCGGCGACCTGCCACTCAACGTGCTGCAGGAGCCTGGCACCTACAGCTTCAACTATGAGCGTCCGCAGCCGTTCGAGGAGGACGGAGCTCGGGGCCACGAGGGCAACGCCGTCGTGCGCTCGGTCGCGCTGGACAGCGGGCTGCTGCTGGTGGTCGGCCGCGACGTGGTCGAGCGCCGCGGCTTCACCGCCATCATCTTCCAGGGTTTTCTCTTCGGCGTCGGCGGCATCCTGATCTTCTCCATCATCGCCGGGATGCTGACCGCCGTCCGCGTGCTGCGCCGCATCGACTCGATCGCCTCCACGTCCAACAAGATCATGTCGGGCAGCCTGTCCGAGCGCATCCCGGTCACCAAGCGCAACGATGAGTTCGACGGCCTGGCCACCAGCCTCAACCAGATGCTCGACCGCATCGAGCAATTGTTGCAGGGGCTGAAGGAAGTGACCGACAACGTCGCTCACGATCTGAAGACGCCGCTGACCCGCCTGCGCAACAAGGCCGAGGCCGCCCTGCGCGATGGCGCCGATGCGACGGCCCAGCGAGAGGCGTTGGAAACCACGATTTCCGAGAGCGACAAGCTGATCCGCACCTTCAATGCGCTGCTTATGATCGCCCGCGCCGAGGCCGGAGCCCCATCGGGCGCCTTCGCCGATGTCGATGTGAGCGCGGTGGCCGCAGATGTCGCCGAACTCTACGCCCCAGCGGCCGAAGAGGCGGGGATGGCGCTGGATACCGCGGTGACAGAGGGCATTCGCCTGCGGGCCAACCGTGAGCTGCTCGGCCAG
>JAUXUM010000157.1 GCA_030680995.1 Devosia sp. | reverse complement strand
CACCACGCCGCGCCGCGCGGCGCCGACGGCAACCGGCCGGCGCACCCATCTCACGGCACAGGACCGCGCCATCTCGGGAAAAACCGGCATTCTGCTTGTGGCGGGCGGCCTCTACCTGCCCAAGGCCTTGCGTACTTCCGGCGCGACTTTGGTGCCGAAAAGCTCGATCGCCTTGATGACCTTGTCATGGGGCAGGGTGCCGACGCTCAATTGCAGCCCGAAGCGGTCGTGCTTGAACCACTCGTGCTGGAGCAGGATCTTGTCGACGACCTGCTGGGGCGACCCAATGAAATAGGCGCCCTGGAGAGTTGCGCCTGCGTCGAACTGAGCACGGGTCGAAGGCGGCCATCCGCGCTCCTTGCCGATCCGGGTCATCGCTGCATGGTGTGCGGGAAAGGCGATGTTGGCAGCTTGCTGCGAGTCGTCCGCGATGAAACCGTGGGCGCTGATGCCGAGCGGCAGGGTCTTCGGCTCGTGCCCGCCCCGCCCGGCAGCGCGGCGGTAGAGTTCGACGAGAGGCACGAACTGCCGCGGTTGGCCGCCAATGATGGCAATCATCAGCGGCAGGCCGAGATAGCCGGCGCGGGTCACCGAGTTCGGCGTGCCGCCAACGGCGATCCAGAGCGGCAGGGGGTCCTGGACAGGCTTTGGGAAGATCTCCATGCCGGGGTATCGGCCTGGTGTGGGCGCTGCCCGGCCAGGTGACCTTGCCGCCCTTGCGAATGGCGAGCAGCATTTCGAGCTTTTCGGCAAAGAGTTCATCGTAATCGGCGAGATCATAGCCGAAAAGCGGGAAGCTCTCGATGAAGGAGCCGCGGCCGGCCATGATCTCGGCACGGCCGTTGGAGAGCAGGTCGAGTGTCGCGAACTGCTGGTAGACGCGGATCGGGTCGTCCGAGCTCAGGACGGTGACGGCCGTTGAAAGGCGGATATTCTTGGTGCGTGCGGCGGCGGCAAGAATCGCAACGGGCACGGAGGCGACGAAGTCGGGACGGTGGTGTTCGCCGAGGCCGTAAAAGTCCAGCCCCACCTGATCGGCGAGTTCGATCTCTTCGAGCAGATCCTTCAGGCGCTCCGCCGGCGTTTGCAGCGCGCCGCTCAGCGGGTCGGGTGTATTTTCGGCAAAGGAGTAAAGGCCGATTTGCATGACTGCCATCCTTCCCGCCAGGTTTTAGATGTCAATGTGACAGCCCAGTCACAAGAGAGCACAGCCGTGTAACCGGCGATCCGAGTCACAGAATGGATTTTCGTCGGGCGGCGTCGGCGGTAGGGTCGAACGCATTTGGAGGCAGGCGAGGACAGGATGACGGCTGAAAAACTCGATTTGAAGAAGACCCTGAAGGCGCTCTACACACCTTCCACAGAAGATTTCACTCTCGTCGATGTCCCCACGATGCGGTTCGTGAAAGTGGATGGACAGGGCGATCCCAACAAGGCCGAGGGCTACCAGCAAGGACTCAATTGGATATACTCGGTCAGCTACGCGCTCAAATTCGCGTCCAAGGCGGAACTGGGCAAGGATTATGCCGTGATGCCGCTCGAAACCCTCTGGTGGGCGGACGACATGGCCGACTTCACTGCGAGGAAGAAGGACGACTGGCGCTGGACGCAGATGGTCATGACACCCGCGTTCGTCAGCGAAAAAATGTATGAAGCGGCAGTCGAAAAGACCAGGAAGAAACTGGGAGATCCACCGGCCAGCCTGCGGTTCGAGCCCTATCGGGAGGGACTGGCGGCGCAGATCCTCCATATCGGCAGCTATGACGACGAAGCGCCGACCATCAAGCGGCTGCACGAGGAGTTCATCCCCAGGAACGGCTTGATCGAGAACGGCCTGCATCACGAGATCTATCTCTCCGATCCGCGCAAGACCGAGGCGGCCAAGCTCAGGACCATCCTGCGGCATCCGGTTAGGCACAAATGACGCCGACCCCGGAGATCCATCCGGCTTCCGCCGCGCGCTGGGACGACCTGGTGGCGGTCATCGGTGACTGCGCGGTCGCCAACAAGTGCTGGTGCGCTTACTGGTATCTCGGCAACGCCGATTACAAGGCGGGCTGGGGAGAGCACAACCGGCTGCCGCTCGAAGCCAGGGTTGCGGCGGGCGAGGAGCCGGGGATCATCGCCTATGTCGAAGGCGAGCCGGCGGCGTGGGTCAGCGTGGCGCCGCGCAGCAACTTCGACCGCCTGAACCGGTCGAAGAATTTTGCGCCGATCGATGACGTGCCCGTATGGGCGGTCAACTGCTTCGTGGTGGCCAAGTCCTTCCGCCGGCACGGGCTGATGCCGGTGCTGGCGAGAGCCGCCGCCGACTTCGCGTTGCGCAAGGGGGCCCCGGCGTCGAAGCCTACCCGATCGAACCCTCGGAGAAGTCCGGTGCCGGGGATCTCTATGTCGGCACGGTGCGCGCGTTCAGACAAGCAGGCTTTGACGAGATCGCACGGCCGCTGCCGCGCCGCCCGATCATGCGGCTGATGGCGAGAAGTGAGGATACCGCAAGAGACAAGCCCCGGCGGGAGGAGCCGGGGCTTGGGGTGCTTCAGAGGGAGGGCTGAAGCGTGGGGGTTCTTACTAACCGGCCGGAGCGGGCTCGGTGGCGGCCGGAGCCTCGATCGCCGGAGCGGCATCAGTGGCCGGGGCCTCAGTCATGGGAGCTGGCTCGGTCGTGACCGGGGCTTCAGTCATCGGAGCCGGCGTCGTGCCCGTGTCGGCCGGGGCGGTCACGGCCGGGCTGCTGTTCACGTCAACGGCGGTCGTGGACGGGCCGGTATTGGCCGAAAATACCAGATAGCCGATGGCCAACAGAGCCAAGGCAACGATAATCCCGACAAACCAACCGGTGGAGCTGGATTCGCGGGTGTAGACGGACCGGTTGGTGCCGTCATTGGTATAGACGGTATCGCGTTCGGGAATAGCCATGATGAAGCTCCTTTGTTTGAGTACCGTACGGCCTAAAACGCGAGCTTCCTTGAATCGTTCCAGCGAAATTGTCTTGTGATGCCGCCGCCGGCTCACCATTGATCCTGAGGCGATTTTATCTTCCGGCCGAGGGAACGAAGCCCCTGGCAAGGTAGATTGTCGGGCTGTAGATCACGCGGCCATGGCTTGGGATATGCATTTGCTTCAATGCCGTAACGCTCTCGAAGCGCTAGGCGGCGTGGTCAATCGGGTAATAGGGATCGGCCACGATGATGGCGTCCCGGCCGCGATGCTCCTCGGGGTCACACCAGAAATCAAACTGGTCGGGGCGGGAGGAAATGGCCACCACATCTGGATTGTGGATGGCAAAGCCGAGCTGGGCGGCGGTGGTATAGGAACTGGTGACGACAAAGGCTTCCGGGTACGCCTCGCGCGCCGCCTCGACTTCGCGGCCGATCTCATCCCAGCCATAAGTCGACGAGATGGTCCAGTCATAGGCGTTGAAGACGTTGCCGATCGGGGCGACCTCGCGCACCGTCATGCACCGAATAGCGACGGGGCTGGTTCGTGCTTTGTGGGTGTTCAAGGAGTGTGAGCGGCGAGGCCAAGTATATGCACACCATGCGCCAAAAGCAGTCTGCCGGCGATTGTGGCGAGAGCCGTTTGGACCAGTTCCAGAACACCGCCAGCGTCCCGAGGAACGTGATCCATGTCAGAAGCCGCAGACTGAACAGGTTCCAGCCGAAGATGAAATCGACCAGCCACAGCAGCCAGGCGTGCAGCGGTGGATGATCGAAATACGAAAGCGCCGGATGCTGGCCCCAGAGCCAGTAATAGGCCTCGTCCCCGATCGGGTTCATGATGAAGGACATCACCAGCTTGATGGCGATGAAAAACCCAGCCATCAAGGCAAAGGGAAGCCAGGTGCGGCTGCGGAGTCCGCCGGCCTGCCGCGCTTCGGACGGGGCGATGGATGTCACGTTTGCTCTTGCCGCTGGCCAGCAGTCACAGGCCCGATTTCGTCACGCAATGCTGCGACGATGCGCGGGACGCGAATTATCGCTTCGAAGAGGATCTCGAGGCGCTTCGGCATCGGCAAGCTCCGGCATGTTGTCGAGGCGGACATACTCAGAAAGCGAGGCGACACAAGAGGGATAGACAAGTCCAACAGCTTGGCAAGGGAGAAGGAGCCACGGCGCCTTGCATTGTGCCGGCGCGTCCCTTTATCCAGAATGCGCCGATCAACGGGGATGGAGCAATGATCAGTCGAGAGGCTCAGACAGAAATCGAGCGGATGTTCGCTGAGAGAAAGCCCGCGGACCGGCCGATCGAACAGCGGCGCAGCGAATGGGAAGCCGATGCGCTGCTGCGGGCGTTACCGGATGGCGCCCGCTTCACACCCGTGGAAGCAGGCGGGGTCGCAGCCGAATGGATGGCGATGCCGGGGGTCGTCGATGACCGTGTGTTCCTGCTGTTGCACGGCGGTGGGTACAATGCCGGTTCGCCGAAGACTCATCGGCGGCTCGCAGCCGACCTGAGCCAGGCAATCGGAATGCGCGTGCTCGTTCCCGATTACCGGCTGGCGCCGGAGTATCCGTTTCCGGCCGGCGTCGACGATGCGATCAAGGCCTATCGCTGGCTCGCGAGCGAGGGTATCCCGGAACGCAACATCGTCGTCGGAGGCGATTCTGCGGGAGGTGGGTTGGCGCTTTCCATGCTGCTGGCCTTGCGCGAAGCGGGTGCAAGACTGCCGAGGGCCGCGGTGCTGATCGCGCCCTGGACGGACCTTACGGTCTCGAGCGAATCCTACGAGCGGCTGCGTCGGCGCGACCCGATCATCACGCCTGAGGGGCTCCGCGAGGCCGGAGTCTGGTACGCTGGTGCCGGCGATCCGGCTGATCCGCTGATGTCGCCGCTATTTGCCGACCTGACCGGTCTGCCGCCAATGCTGATCCACGCGGGCGAGGATGAAGTGATGGTCGACGACAGTCGCATCTTCGCCGACCGGGCCAAGGCTGCCGGCGTCGACATCACCTGCAAGATATTCCCCGGCATGTGGCACGTTTTCCACGGAGCAGGAACGGGCATTCCCGAAGCGAGGAGCGCCATAGACGAGATCGGCGTCTACGTCCGATCACTTTTCGCCCGATGAATTCGGTGTTGCCGCCGCCCGCGCGGGACGTCGCCATGCAACAGAACAGTTGCATAAGATGAGCCGAGTGAATCGAGATCTGGTGTTCGCGGCGCTGGCCGACGACAACCGCAGGGCGCTGCTGGATCGGTTGCGGAAGAACAATGGTCAGACGTTGGGCGAGCTTTGCGAGAGGCAATCGATCACCCGACAGGCGGTGACCAAGCACCTCAAGGTCCTGGAAGAGGCGAATCTGGTGTTGTCGGTGCGGCGCGGCCGCGAGAAGCTGCACTATCTCAATCCGGTTCCGATCCATGCGGTGGCGATGCGCTGGCTAAGGCAGTTCGACACCGTCAGACTTGATGCGCTGTTGGCGCTGAAGGCCGATCAGAAATCCGATGAATAGGCCATAACCGAAGCAGCGGCGCGTTCGCGGCAAGCGCTCCAGGGATGAAACCATGATCCGGATCGTTCTTTGCCTCGACCTCTGGCTTTTCGTTGCAGCCGCCCAAGCGCAGCGGGCCCAGCCAACGCTCAGCGGCGCCGTCCGTCTCCCGGCGTGGCGACACCCGCTATCTCCGGATGTAAGCCGGATCCGCTCCGATTGAATCGGAGCGGGCGGCCAGGAAACCTTCATCGGACCGGAGGGGGAGATGCTCGCCTATCATTATTATGACGGCGGCGATCTGGGCGTCTCCAAGCTGCAAATATCGCCCATTCGATGGACCGCGGACGGTTAGCCGGCGCTCGATCCGCTACCGCAATAGGCGCGAGGCCCGGGACTTCCTTTGGCGGTCGCGACCGCCTGCTTTCGTCGAGGCGCTGGAAAAAGGACCGGGATCGCTCCCGGCCCTTCACTTTCAGCCTGCTCAGTTCCGGCTGGCGATCGTCACCAGCGGCGTGATGCGCTTGATGGTGACGCGGCGGTTGAGCCGTTCGGCCGCCTGTGTCCGCACCTTCAGATAGCGCTCGCCATATCCCTGGGTGACCAGGTTTTCCGGCGGGATATCGTAGAAGTCGGTGAGGATGCGGGCCACGGTCGCCGCGCGGCGGTCCGACAACTCGAGGTTGGAGAGATCGGAGCCCACCGCATCGGTGTGTCCCTCGATGAGGAAGACCTCGCCCGGATTGTCCTCGAGCATGGCCAGCATGGCGTTGGCCACCTTGCTGAGGGCTCCGACCTGGTTGCGGGAGATCGTCGCAGCACCCGAGTCGAAGGTCAGGCCGCCGACTTCCAGACGCCGCACGGTGTCGCGGATACGAGCGGAGCGCTTGACGTCCTCGATCGAATAGATGCGGCGGACCTGCTCGACCGGCGGCCGCCGGAAGAACAGCTCGACCTCGTCCTCGTCCGCCTCGTCGGCATCGAGGATGTAGTCGCGCACCGGGATGGTCAGCCGCAGCGGCGGCAGGTCGTCGCCCGGATCACGCCATTGGAAGAAGTCGTCGTCATCCTCCTCGTCGTAATAGGCGAGGACATACTCTCGTCCGTCCGGCATGAAGCGCGAGCGCTTCAGGATTTCGCCGTAGCGGTTGCGGATGGTGACGATGCGTACGCCGTTCGGCCGGATGATGGTCTCGCGGACGCGCCCGTTGCGCAACTGCTCGTAGTAAACCTCATCCTCGTCCTCATCATAGATCCGGTCGATTTCCTGCGCGGGGTTGTTGATGACGAGATTGATGCCGACCTGGAAAATGAAGCCGCTGTTGGTAAAGTTGTTGTTGGTCACGTTGGTCGTGTTGGTGGTCACATTGGTGATATTGCTGATTACTGTGACGTTCAGCGGCACTTCGAGGGCCGGCAAAGCTTCAGCCGCAAGCTGCTGACCCTGTTCGGCATCGATCGACTGCACCTCCGCCGGAGCAATGGCTGCCTGGGCTTCGACGTCGGTCGTCGGCGGCGGGGCGGAAGGCTCTTCCGCAACAGGTTGGGCAGGCTGGTCTGTCGGGGCTTGCTGCTCCTGGGTCAGCATGTCCTTGGCACTGTCGAGAACGGGAGCCGCATCCTCAGGTGCAACCGCTTCCGGCAGCACTTCCACGGCTTCTGGCGTAACCGCTTCATCGGCGCCCGGCAGCGCCTCGATGGGCTGTTCGGGCTCCGCTGCCGGTACGGCAGGGGCTGCAGGAAGCTCCGGCAGCGTCAGTCCGAACTGGGCGAGGCACTCATTGACGTCGGTGAAGCCAAGGCTGGTGCAGATCTCGGTGATCTGAGCATTGGCGGCGTCGACGGTTGACTGGCCGGCGGCATCGCCCGCCTGCAGCTGCGCGACGCCGACGCTGTAAAGTTCGACCGCGGTCGTAAGGTCGGTTTGGGCCTGAACCATCGGATCGACGGCAGCAGGCTGCTCAGCCGGTTGTTCAGCGGGCTGTTCCGCAGCCGGCGCAGGTTCTTCGGCCGGAGCGGGCTCCACCACGGGAGCGGGTTCGTCGATCGGAGCGGGTTCCTCGGCTGGGGCCGGCACTGGTTCCGGTGCCGGCTCGGGTTCGGGCTGCGGCAGCGGCGGCAGCGGCTGGCCGATGCAGGCCTCGATGCTAGGATAGCCGTTGTCGGTGCAAAGCTGCAGGATACGCGCCTCGGCCCCGGCCGCGACCGGCTGCGCTCCGGCGTAATCGCCGGCAGCCGCCTGGTTCAGCGCGTTCTGATATTGTTGCAGGGCAGCGTTGAGGTCGGCCACGAACTGGGCCTGCAGTTCTTCGGGTGTAGGGCCGGCAGGCTCGGCGGGTGCGGGCTCCTCAACGGGAACCGGCTCGGCGACCGGTTCCTCGACCGGGGCGGGCTCTTCAGCCGGGGCAGGTTCTGCCGCCGGTTCTTGAACTGGCGCGGGCTCGGGTGCCGGTTCCCCGGCAGGCGCGGGCTCTTCGGCTGGCGCGGTTTGCTGGGCGGCCTGGGCCGCGGCGATGCATTCGTCCACGGTCGCATAGCCAGCAACGATGCAGAGTTCGGTCAGAGTGCCGAGCGCCGCCGCGGTTGCAGCGGCGTCTCCAGCTGCCTGTGCGTCGACGTAGACCTGGTAGGCAGCAACAAGTTCGGCATCCTGGGCCTTGGCGATCCCGATGGGAGCCAATGCCAGAATGCCGAGACTGGTGCCGGTCAGGAGCCAGTTTCGTAGGCGCATGGTTATTTTCCTTTTCTTGGAGCCAGTCGGTTAAGAAGTGCCGCAGCGCTGCTGAACGGAGCCTGAACGGATCCGAAGGCCTTCTCCATAAGCATACCCTCCGCACAACCCCAAACGCCCGGCTCGGCGACGGGTTCCACTTGCCTGACCTGAATGGCCAATGATGGCGCGATTGCGGCGGTTGCCGTAGCCAGGCGGGCTTTCCCTATGCTACCGGCATCACTGCACTTTCGAGGCCATCCATGCGCCAATTGCAAGAGACCATCGAGATCGCGACCCGGGGAGCCGGGCTCTACGAATTCACGCCGGCGCTGCGCCGCATGATCTTCGGTTCGAGCATCGGAACAGGTCTCGTGACCGCGTATTGCCGTCACACATCCGCGTCGCTCCTCATCCAGGAGAACGCCGACCCGGATGTGCAGACCGACCTGCAAGGCTTTTTCCGGCGGCTGGCACCCGAAGGGATGGACTGGATCGCGCACGTCACCGAAGGGCCGGACGACATGCCGGCCCATATCAGAGCGGCGCTGACGCAGATTTCGGTCTCGATTCCGGTGTCGCGCGGCGGGCCGCTTCTCGGCGCCTGGCAGGGGATCTACCTGTTCGAGCACCGGACCCGGCCGCACCGCCGCGACGTCGTGCTGCACTTGATCGGTGACAGTGTATGAACTGGAGTGAACTCGCGGGCTACTGGCCGTTCATCCTGGGGCTGATGGTCACCGGAGCGGTTTCCGGCGTGTTTGCCGGCCTGCTTGGAATTGGTGGCGGCGCGATCATCGTCCCCGCTTTCGCCTATGCGCTGCAGTGGCTGGGCTACGACAGCGACGTCGTGCAGCACGTCGCGGTAGGCACTTCGCTCGCCATCATCGTTCCGACCGGCATAGCCAGTGCCCGCGCCCACTACAAGCGCGGCGCGGTCGATATGGGAATCCTCAAGCTCTGGGCGCCGGTGATCTTTGCCTCGACGCTGCTGGGCGGGCTGATGGCCGGGCTCTATTCGGGGGACGTGCTGCGCTTGATCTTCGGCGTGATGGCGCTGTTCATCGCCGCCAACATCGTGCTGCCGTTCCAGCAGAGGCTGATCGGACACCTGCATTCATCGCCGCTGACACACCGGATTTTCGCGGCGCTGGTGGGATATGTCTCGGCGCTGATGGGGGTGGGCGGCGGATCGCTGAGCGTGCCGACGATCGCCGCGTTCGGCGCGACCATCCACAGGGCGGTGGGGACGGGGGCGGCGATCGGCGTCTTCATCGCCATCAGCGGCACGATCGGCTTCGTCGTCTCGGGCTGGAACACGGACAGTCTGCCGCCACTGAGCCTTGGATACGTGAACCTGGTCGCCCTGGTGCTGATCGGCGGCCTTGCAGCCTTGACCGCGCCCCTTGGTGCGGCGCTGGCTCACCGGCTCGATCAGAAGACGCTGAAACTGGTCTTTGCGTTATTTCTCGTCGTGGTGGGCATCAACATGATCTGGAAGGCCGTGGCGGGGTAGCGCCCCCATGGCTTCAGCCATGGGGGCGCAGCGCGACGGCTAGCTAGTCGCTGTCACCCAGTTCCCAGGTCACCGAGACATTGACGGAAAACGTCAGTTCGCCGGCCTCGACCGGAACCGGCGACGAGGCGGCGCGGTCGTACATCGCCGTCTGCAGCGCGTAGGGTTGGGGCTGGCCGTAGCCCTGCGACTCGCTGATCAAGCGGATCGAACCGAGGTCGATGCCCGCCGCGCCGGCATAGGTTTCGGCCTTGTCCCTGGCGTCGGCGAAGGCTGCCTTGCGCGCTTCATCGTAGAGCCTGGAAGGATCGGAAACGGAGAAGGAAACGCCGTTGATGGTATTGGCGCCGACGGTGACAGCCTTGTCGAGCACAGAGCCGAGCGCAGGCAGATCGCGGACGCGGACGGTGACGGTGTTGTAGACCTGATAGCCGTTGATCTTGGGCGGCAGGGTATAGCCGTTCTCGCCACGCGCGTCGGTATAGACATAGTTCGGATTGACCGAAAAGCCGGAGGTCTGGATATCCCTGGCTTCGATGCCGGCTGCCTTAAGCGTCGCGATAAGTTCGTTCATTGCCAAGGTGTTGGCATCGAGCGCCGCGCGCGCGGTGGCGCCCTGCGAGGTGACGCCGGAGGTGACGAAGGCAGTGTCGGGGGCCGCCATGACTTCGCCGCGGCCTTCGATCGAGATCGTGCCGGGCGCGGCATCGTGGGCGAGTGCGGGGAAGGTCAGAGCCGTGCAAAGGGCCAGGGGAACGAGGGCAGGCAGCAAGCGCATGGGTCTCTCCTTGAATGAACGGCGAGCGGATTTCGCGAGCCGGCGCCTTATTATCGCCGGGTGCATGAACGGTACTTGAACGCCTTCTTGCACCCAGATGCGAGTGAGACGCCGCCGGATGCGCGATCCTTGGCCGGTTTCGCGAATTTTCTTCAGGGGGCGATCAGAATATCCAGGCCCACCAGGGACAATAGCGGCTCGATCAGCCCATGGTTGAGCGCGGCGCCGGCAAAGCCGATCACGATGATTGCGAGATACAGACAGACGGCGAGGATCTGGACCGTCCGCGGACTGGGAGCTGGACGCATGGGCTCACGACGTTCGTTCAACGCGTGCGAGGCTCCGCGGCCAGCCCTTCGGAAAAGTTAATCAACCCTTTGCAATTGCGCTTGTCCCCGGTATTCGCAGCCTGCGGTGGAAAGCGCCGCGGAGGCGGTTGACGTCTTTCCGGGTGAGTCGTTTCCCCCTCATCCGCGCCCGCCGGAATGGGCGTGCCCGCGCGGCTCGTCGCCTTCGCCGAGGTCGGGTTGGCCCACATTCTGGCCCTTGCCGACGCCGGTGCGCTGGCCGCTGCCTTCGATCGCCGGATCGGCCTGGCTCCGCTGCTGGTCGTCGCGTTTTTGCGGCCAATGCCGACTGGGATCCTTGCCGGGGGATTTGTCTTTGCGAGGGGGTTTGCCCTTTTCAGCGGCCATCGGAGTTCTCCTTTTGAAGGGAATGGCAGAGCGCAGCCGCGCCCTACCGAAAGAATCAACCATCTGGACGGCACCCGCGTTCCCTCATCGTCCATTTCCATTGACCCAAAGTCTGACGCACGTCGCTCAGCCATTGCTGGACACCCGGCCGGATGGCGGGTTAGTTACCCCCGGATTCAAAGTGGGGGAGTTGCGTGGCCAATCCTGTGGTTCCCGACGAAGGGGTCTTTCTCGGCCGCGCAAGCGTGCCGGGCATGGCGCATCCGGCCGTGGTCACGGTGCGCGATGGATCGCTCTGCGACATCACCTCCCGGGTGGCGCCGACCGTGCGCGACATCTGCGAAATGGGGGATCCCGCAGGCTATGTCCAGCGGGCCGAGGGGCGCCGCATCGGCGCGCTCGGCGATGCGCTCTCGCGCAGCTGGGGCAGCGATGGCGACTATCAGCGGCTGCGGCTGCTTTCGCCGATCGACCTGCAGGCGATCAAGGCGGCGGGCGTCACTTTCGTGGTTTCGCTGCTCGAGCGGGTGATCGAAGAGCAGGCGCGGGGCGACCATTCCAAAGCCGAAGCGCTGCGCACCGAAATCCTCTCGCTGATCGGCACCAATCTCTCCGAACTCGTTCCGGGCTCGGAGACGGCGATGAAGCTCAAGGAGACGCTGATCGCCCGCGGCGTGTGGAGCCAGTATCTCGAAGTCGGCATCGGGCCGGACGCGGAGGTCTTCACCAAGGGGCAGCCGATGAGCGCGGTGGGTTACGGCGCCGATGTGGGGCTGCACCCTATGTCGAGCTGGAACAACCCGGAGCCGGAAGTCGCGCTGGTGGTCTCGAGTGCCGGGAGCATCGTCGGCGCGACGCTGGGGAACGACGTCAATCTGCGCGACGTCGAGGGCCGATCGGCACTGCTGCTGGGCAAGGCCAAGGACAACAACGCCTCGGCGTCGCTCGGCCCGTTCATCCGGCTCTTCGACCGGCGCTTTACCATCGAGACAGTCAAGGCCGCCGATATCGCGCTCGAGGTCAAAGGCGAGGATGGATTCGTCATGGAAGGCAATTCCTCCATGAGCCAGATCTCCCGCACTCCCGAGTCGCTGGTCGCGGCGACAGTCGGCCGGCACCATCAGTATCCCGACGGCTTCGTGCTCTATCTGGGCACCATGTTCGCGCCGGTCATGGACCGTGGCGGCGCCGGCAAGGGGTTCACCCACAAGCTCGGCGACGTGGTCTCGATCTCGACACCCTCATTGGGCACGCTCTCCAACCGGGTGCGGCTCTCCACCGAATGCACCCCCTGGACCTACGGGACGAGCCATCTGTTGCGCGACCTGGCCAAGGCCGGGCTGCTCTAGAACCTAAGGAAAAGCGGACAAGACCATGAGCGAACTGCACAAGAACCTGATCAACGGCGAATGGGTCGGCACCGACGGGATCGAGAACGTCAACCCGTCCAACACCAATGAGGTGGTCGGGCTCTATGCGCGCGCTACGGCGGACGAAACCAGGACCGCTATCGCGGCGGCCAGGGCCGCGTTTCCCGCATGGTCGCGCTCGGGGCTGATGGAGCGCTGGGGCGTGCTCAGCAAGACCGCGCACGAAATCTTCGCCCGCAAGGAAGAACTCGGGAAGCTTTTGAGCCGCGAAGAGGGCAAGACCCTCCCGGAGGGCATCGGCGAGGCGACCCGCGCCGGGCAGATCTTCGAGTTCTTCGCCGGCGAGGCGCTGCGGCTCTCGGGCGAGACCATCCCCAGCGTGCGGCCGGGGATCGGGGTCGAGATCACGCGCGAGGCAGTCGGCGTCGTGGGCATCATCACGCCCTGGAACTTCCCCATCGCCATCCCCGCCTGGAAGATCGCGCCGGCGCTGGTCTACGGCAACACCGTGGTGTTCAAGCCGGCGGACCTGGTTCCCGGCTGCTCCTGGGCGATCGTCGACATTCTGCACCGCAGCGGCTTGCCCAAGGGCGTGCTCAACCTGGTGATGGGCAAGGGGTCGGTGGTCGGCCAGGCCATTCTCGACAGCGGGGACGTCGATGCGATCACCTTCACCGGCTCGGTCGGCACCGGCAAGCGGGTCGCCGAAGCCAGCGTCAAGGCGATGCGCAAGTTCCAGCTCGAAATGGGCGGCAAGAACCCGACCGTGGTGCTCGATGACGCCGACCTGAAGACAGCAGTCGAGACAGTGACGCAGAGCGCCTTCTTCTCCACGGGGCAGCGCTGCACGGCATCCTCGCGCATCATCGTCACCGAGGGTATCCACGATGCGTTCGTCGCGGCGCTCAGCGAGCGGATCAAGGGGCTCAAGGTCGGCGACGCCATCGCGCAGGGCACAGACATCGGCCCGGTGGTCGACGCCAGCCAGCTCAAGCAGGACGTGGACTACATCGAGATCGGCAAGCAGGAAGGCGCCAACCTCGTGGTCGGCGGCGAGCTGGTGCACCACGACAATCCCGGCTTCTTCCTCCGGCCGGCGCTCTTCACCGAAGCGACGAACCAGATGCGCATCAGCCGCGAGGAGATCTTCGGGCCGGTGGCCTCGCTCATCCGCGTCAAGGACTATGAGGAAGCGCTGGCGACGGCCAACGACACCGAATTCGGGCTGTCCTCGGGCATCGTCACCACTTCGCTCAAATATGCGACGCATTACAAGCGCAATGCCCAGGCGGGGATGGTGATGGTCAATGTGCCGACCGCGGGGGTGGATTTCCACGTACCGTTCGGCGGCACCAAGGGCTCGAGCTACGGCCCCAAGGAGCAGGGCAAGTACGCCGCAGAGTTCTTCACCCAGGTCAAGATCGCCTACACGGCGGCGGGGTAGCGGGAGAGTTCCCGCGTGAGCGGACGCGGGCTTTACCGCGCGGTGGCCAGTTGGGCGCCGCCTCCACACCATCGGCGCCGAACCGTGCCGTCAACGGCGGGTTAATTGGTGGGCCCGGCAGGACTCGAACCTGCAACCAGACCGTTATGAGCGGTCGGCTCTAACCATTGAGCTACGGGCCCACGCTTCGGGTTCATTCAGGAATTTCGGTTTTCTGGGGTCGCCAGGGAACGCCGAATATGGCCCTGAATGCCCGTTTGTTCACGGGTTTTTCCATTCCCCAACCGTGCCCAGGAGCCGATCGGGAACGAAAACAAAGGCCGGTGGTGCCCCGGCCTGCCGCTGTCTACCGCAGGTAGGCGTGGTCATCAAGCGGCGGTGGCAGTCTTCGCAGGACAATCGCTTGAACCGCCTCCAGATTTCGCTTTCGGCATTGGTGTGATTCTCATGGGGAAGTTTGTCACGGCGGCGGATCTCGGTCATGCCGGCGCGGCCCCGAGCCAGACTGCGGTCAGGTGCTCGCGCTCTCGCCCGCCAGCCGGCCGCGGAGTGAAGCGACCTCCGCTTCGGCCCGCAGCGCCCGGTCGCGCCATTCCGCCATGGTATGGCCATCGATGCGGTCCGGTTCCGCGGGCGCTTCCTCGGGTTCGGGCCGAGGCGCGTTCGTCAGGCGGGCATGAAGGGCGCGCAGATAGACCTCGTCATCGGGGTCGAGCTTGCCGGCCTCGAAATCGGCCAGCATGCGGTTGAGGTCCGCAAGCGTTTCTTCGTTCATGGTGCCGGTGGCGATCAACTCCCTGATCAATGCGTCCAATTGCAAGCGGATTCTCCCATGAATTTTGCGGCACCCTAAACAACTCCCGGCCGCGAGGAAACCGCTTGCGGCGAAGCGTCGCCCGCCGGCTCGGCAAATTTGCGGCTGAGGAAGGGCGAGCCGGCAACGCCGAAGCGCCAGGGCGTTTCGACGGCCTTGGTGATGCCGATGCGCGGCCCGATGGCGATGGCGGGGCGGTCGACCGCCGCGTGCAGCGCAAAGGGTGGGCGGTCGAGCGGCCGGCGATCATGCGCCTTGGTCACGCCCAGCGCCGCACAGACCTTGCCGGGTCCGGAAGCCAGTTGCCGCGGATCGGCGAGTCCGCGGCGCGCGCTCATGGTATCGAGGCCAGTGGTCGGTTCAATGGCGCGGACGAGGACGGCGCTGGCACCCTCGCAGACGAAGTTGAGGCACCAGTGGATGCCGTAGGAGCGATAGACATAGGCGCGGCCCGGCGGGCCGAACATCGCGCGGTTGGCCGGTGTTGGCCCGCGGAACGAGTGCGATGCCGGGTCGGTGGGGTGATAGGCTTCGGTCTCGACGATGATGCCGCCGACGCCGTCGACGAGGAGCGTCGCGCCGAGCAGTTCGCGGGCGACGAGCGTGACCTCGCGGTCGAAGAAATCATTGAGATCCATGAACCGGAATTGGCGCAAAGCTGCGCCGAAATTGCGGCATGG
>JAUXUM010000154.1 GCA_030680995.1 Devosia sp. | reverse complement strand
TGCACATCCTCGGCGAAATGTCGAAGGCGCTGACCTCGGCCCGCGCCGAGATCGGCGAGCACGCGCCGCGCATCGAGATGTTCAAGATCCCGACCGACAAGATCCGCGAAGTGATCGGCTCGGGCGGCAAGGTGATCCGCGAGATCGTGGAAAAGACCGGCGCCAAGATCGACATCAACGACGATGGCACGGTCAAGGTCTCGTCCTCGGACGGCAAGGCGATCGAAGCGGCCATCAAGTGGATCCGCTCGATCACCGATGAGCCCGAGATGGGCCAAATCTACCAGGGCACCGTGGTCAAGACCGCCGATTTCGGCGCCTTCGTCAACTTCTTCGGCGCCAAGGACGGCCTCGTCCACATCTCCCAGCTTGCCGCCGAACGCGTGCAGAAGACCACCGACGTGGTCAAGGAAGGCGACAAGGTCTGGGTCAAGCTCCTGGGCTTCGACGAGCGCGGCAAGGTCCGCCTCTCCATGAAGGTCGTCGATCAGGCGACCGGCAAGGAGCTGGAAAAGTCCGAAGCGGCCGAGTGAGGCTCGTCCCCGTAGGGCAAAACGATCCGGTGGATCGTTTTGGGAGCCGAACGCCCGAAGAGCTGCGCTCGTAGGGCAGGCGGTCATTGCCGACAAATTCAAAGGCCCGGATCAGCGATGATCCGGGCCCTTTGTCGAGCGTTTGACTTGCGCCGTGTCCACCCGATCCCGAGCTTGGCGGGCAGGGGAGGTCATTATGCGCACACTTCCGTTTGCGGCTTTGGCCGCTTTGCCGATTAGGCGGCCGCCGGCAGGGCCAGAATTGGCCTCTGGCGGCGCAGCGGTTTCCGCCATATTCAAGGGCGCAAATCGCTTGCGCGGAGGCTGCCGTGAACCAGGGCTTCACCGAACATCTGAAGGGCGTGCTCGCCGGCATCGAGGCCGATGGCCTCCATAAGCGCGAGCGGGAGATCGCCGGGCCGCAAGGCGGGCATATCGCGGTCGCCGGGCGCGATATGATCAATCTGTGCGCCAACAATTATCTGGGGCTCGCCAACCATCCAGAGATCATCGCCAGCGCCAAAGCCGCGCTCGATGACTTCGGCTTCGGCATGGCCTCGGTGCGCTTCATCTGCGGCACCCAGACCCTGCATCGAGAACTCGAACGGGCGGTGGCCGCCTATCTCGGCAAGGACGACGCTATCCTCTTCGCGTCTTGCTTCGATGCCAATGGCGGCCTGTTCGAGACGCTGCTCGGGCCCGAGGATGCGATCATCTCCGATGCCTTGAACCATGCCTCCATCATTGATGGCGTCCGGCTTTCGAAGGCCAAGCGCTACCGCTACGCGGCAAGCGACATGGATGAACTCGAAACCCAGCTCAGGCAGGCGGTGGCTGATGGCACGCGCTTCAGGCTCATTGTCACCGACGGGGTGTTCTCGATGGATGGACACGTTGCCGATCTGCCGGCGATTTGCGCGCTGGCCGAGCGCTACGGCGCGCTCGTCGCGGTCGACGATTGCCACGCCACCGGGCATCTGGGTGAGAAGGGGCGCGGCACCCCGGCGCTCACCGGCGTCCGCGACCGCGTCGATATCGTCACCGGCACCTTCGGCAAGACCCTGGGCGGGGCGATGGGCGGCTTCATCGCTGCGGCCCAGCCAATTGTCGATCTGCTGCGCCAGCGCGCGCGGCCCTACCTCTTCTCCAACAGTCTCGCGCCGGCGGTCGTAGCGGGGTCGCTCAAGGCCATCGAGATCGCCGAAGCGGCCGATGATCTACGGACGAAATTGAGTGAGAATACGCGACGCCTCCGGGCTGGCCTGGCGCGCTCCGGCTTCGCCCTGCTGCCAGGGGAAACCCCGATCATTCCGGTCATGCTGGGCGAGGCGCGGGTCGCCCAAGAGATGGCCGCGGCGCTCGACCGGCGCGACATCTATGTCGCGGGTTTCTTCTATCCGGTGGTACCGCAGGGCAAGGCCCGCATCCGCACCCAGATGTCGGCGGCGCTTTCCCCTGCCGGTGTCGACCTCGCGATCGACGCCTTCACCGACGCCGGCAAGTCGCTCGGCATCATCTAGACCTGGAGAGTTCCATGCGCGCATTGGTCAAGGCGAAGGCCGAGCCGGGGATCTGGATGGAAGAGCGGCCAGTCCCCGAAATCGGCCCCGACGACGTGCTGGTAAAGGTCCGCAAGACCGGCATCTGCGGTACCGACATCCACATCTACAATTGGGACGACTGGGCCCAGAAGACCGTGCCGGTGCCGATGATCACCGGCCATGAATATGCCGGCGAAATCGTCGCGGTCGGCGCCGATGTCCGCAACCTCCGGGTCGGCCAGCGCGTCTCCGGCGAGGGCCACGTCGTCGGTATGAAGAGCCGCGCCAGTCGGGCGGGCAAGTACCATCTCGATCCCGACACCAAGGGGATCGGAGTCAACCTGCCCGGCGCCTTCGCCGAATATGTGCGTATACCCGCCTTCAATATCGTGCCGCTGCCTGATTCGATCGATGACGACATCGGCGCCATCCTCGATCCGCTCGGCAACGCCGTCCATACAGCGCTCTCCTTCGATATCGTCGGCGAGGACGTCCTGATCACCGGGGCCGGCCCGATCGGCATCATGGGCGCGGCCGTCGCCCGGCACGTGGGCGCCCGTCACGTGGTCATCACCGACCTGAACGCCGATCGGCTGAACCTCGCCGCCGAGGTGGCCGACGTGGTGCCGGTCAATGTCGCGACCGAGGATCTGCGCACGGCGATGGACAGGCTGGGCATGCGCGAGGGGTTCGACGTAGGCCTCGAAATGAGCGGCGCGCCCGCGGCGCTCGACCAGATGATCGACCATATGGTGATGGGCGGGCGCATCGCGCTGCTCGGGGTGCCGGCCCGTCCTTTCATCTTCGATCTGGGCAAGGTCGTGTTCAAGATGATCACGCTCAAGGGCATCTATGGGCGCGAGATGTTCGAGACCTGGCACAAGATGCTGGCCATGCTCGAAAGCGGGCTCGACGTCCGCAAGGTGATCACCCGGCGCATGAGGGCCGAGGACTATGCCGAAGCTTTCGAGCGCGCGGCAGGCGGGGAGGCCGGCAAGATTGTGCTGGAGTGGTGAGGCTTTAGGCTCGAGTTTTCGACCCTAGCCCCGCGCCACCATGCCCTTGGCTTCGGGCAGCACCCGGTGCGGCGGCTGATGGCCGTCGACGAAGGCGCGGATGTTGACGATCACCGCCTCGCCCATCTCGATGCGGCTTTCGAGCGTCGCCGAGGCCATATGGGCGGTCAGCACCACCTTGTGCGCACGCGCCAGCTGGAGGAGCTTCGGGTTGATGCCGCGCCGGTTCTCGAATACGTCGAGCGCCGCGCCGGAAAGGTGGCCGCGCTCGATGCCCGCGACCAGCGCCTCTTCATCGATCAGTTCGGGCCGCGAGACATTGACGACGAAGGCGTCCTGCCGCATGCGAGCGAGCCGCGCCGCGCTCAGGATATGGAAAGTGTCGCGGGTGTGGGGCGTGTGGAGACTGATGATGTCGACCTCCGGCACCATCGCGTCGAGCGAGGGCCAGTAGGTGGCTTCGAGCGGCTCCTCGACCGCGGGTGGCCGGCGGCTGCGCGAGAAATAATGGATATTGAGGCCGAAGGCGCGGGCCCGGCTCGCGACTGCCGTGCCGATCCGGCCCATGCCGACGATTCCGAGCGCCTTGCCGCGCAGCCGGCGGCCCAGCATCCAGGTCGGCGACCAGCCCGGCCAGGTGCCGTCCCGCGGCAGCACCCCGGCGCCCTCGACCAACCGCCGCGGCAGCGCCAGCATCAGCATCACCGCCATATCCGCCGTATCCTCGGTCAGGACGCTGGGAGTGTTGGTGACTGTGAGCCCTGCCGCGTATGCCGCTCCAATGTCGATGTTGTCGAAGCCGTTGCCGAACTGGGCGATGAGCTTGACACTGCTGGGCAGCCGCGCGATCAGATCGGCGTCGATCCGGTCGGTGATCGAGGAGACGAGCACATCCTTGTCCGGGAGTCCGGACACAAGCGCGTCCGCGGCGAGCGGCGAATCATCGCAGTTGAACGAGGAATCGAACAGCGTCGCCATGCGTGCCTCGACGGGTGCGGGCAGGCGGCGCGTGACGAAGATTTTCGGCCTGACGAGCGTCAACAAGGACCCTTTCAGCGACCATTAAGGTCTACTGTTTAGTGATAGGAAAAAACCCGAAGCCTGCAAAGTGATGTTTGAGCGCCACTCCTCATTGCCCCCCGCAAGACGTCTGCTGCGCCGTGAAGAGGCAGCGGTTCTGCGCGTGCTGCTTCTGATCTCGCTGCTGCTCGTCCTCGGCCTCACCGCCACCTTCGCGCTGGCCGCCGAAGGCCCGAGCGGCTTGCCGCTGCCGCGTTTCGCCACCACGCGCTCCACCCCGATCAATGTCCGGGTGGGACCGGGAATCAAATATGGCGTCGCCTGGGTCTATGTGAAGGCGGGGACGCCGGTCGAAATCGTGCAGGAGTTCGACACCTGGCGGAAGATTCGCGACTATGACGGTTCCGAGGGCTGGGTCCACCAGAACCTCTTGTCGGGCAAGCGGGCGGGCTTGGCGGCGCCCTGGCGCAGCGGCGAGCAGATCCCTCTGCTGACCGGCCGCAATCCCGACGGCGGCGTGCGGGCCTATTTGGGGCCGGGCTTCCGCGTCGACATCTTCAAATGCGACGGCGCCTGGTGCGAGGTAAGCGCCACCTCCCGTCCGGAGAGCGGCGCTTCGACCTATTCGGGCTACCTGCCGCAATCCGAGCTCTGGGGTGTCTATCAGGGCGAGGCGTTCAACTGAGTTGGCCGCCTGGGGGCCGATGGGTCGGGCCCGCCGCGTCCACGCCGTTATTGCCCGACTTGTTCGGGCAACAGCGCCGCCCTCATCCTGGGCCGGCCGAAGGACGGCGGCGCAAAGTAAGTCAATCCGCGCGATGGACTTCGCGCGGCTGGGTCGCCCGCACAAAGCAGGTGATGAGGGGGGAGCGCGCGTCGCTATGCCTGCTTCCTCACTCGAACCACCACATCGACATGCGTGACGGTCATGCCCTTGGGCGGTTCCGGCAGGTTCTGGATCACGATCGCCGAGGAGGGGATGTCGATCACCCACTGCTCGTCCTCGAGATAGAAATGGTGGTGGTCCGAGGTATCGGTGTCGAAATAGGAACGCGATGCGTCGACCGCGATTTCACGCAGCAGCCCCGCCTCGCGGAACTGATGCAGGGTGTTGTAGATTGTAGCCAGGGACACATTGACCCGTGCGATGCTGGCCTCGCCCTGCAGTTGCTCGGCGCTGACGTGCCGGTGCGGCCCGCCGAACAGCAGCTCCGCAAGCGCCACGCGCTGCCGCGTCGGCCGCAGGCCGGCCATGCGCAGCACCGCCGTGAGGCATGGCTTGCGCGACGGGACGGATCGGACGGGAAATATACGGTCGAGCATGGGATCCTTGGAAACACGAGGCATCAAGGCCGAACTTATAGCTTTGCGTCTCTTGCGGTACAAGCGACGCACGCCGGCCTCCGCCCATGCGACCAAAAGGACCGGGGATGGGAAAGCCAAGCCATATTGACCCCTATCTCCCCCACCTCTACTAACTGACGGACCCAACAACAGGTAAGGCTACTGATGGCAGATCGCCAGAACGCTTACGGTTATGACGATCTGATCGCCTGCGGCAAGGGCGTGTTGTTCGGCAAGGGAAACCCGCAATTGCCGCTGCCGCCGATGCTGATGTTCGATCGAATCACCCAGATCGACGACAAGGGCGGCGAGCACGGCAAGGGCATGGTGCGGGCGGAACTCGACGTCAATCCCGGCCTCTGGTTCTTCAAGTGCCACTTCGAGGGCGACCCGGTGATGCCCGGCTGCCTCGGGCTGGATGCGCTCTGGCAGATGCTGGGCTTTTTCCTGGGCTGGGGCGGGTCGGCCGGCAAGGGCCGGGCGCTGGGTGGCGAGATCAAATTCTCCGGCCAGGTGACCGACGACATTGCGCTGGTCGAATACGGTATCGATCTGAAGCGGGTGATGCGCTCGCGCTTGGCGCTGGGCATCGCCGACGGCTGGGTCAAGGCCGACGGCAAGGTCATCTACGAGGCCAAGGATTTGCGGGTCGGCCTGTTCACCGATATCTGACCGGAACGAGGCCCGGCCAGGGTCCGAGGAGGTACAAACGATGAGACGAGTCGTCGTTACCGGCATGGGGATCGTGTCCTCTATCGGCAACAACATCGCCGAAGTGCTGCGGAGCCTCAAGGACGCCACGCCCGGCATCGTGTTCGCGCAGGAATACGCCGATCTCAACTTCCGCTGCCAGGTGCATGGCGCCCCCAAGCTCGACCCGTTCGCCGTGCTGGACCGCCGCACCACCCGTTTCATGGGCAAGGGCGCGGCCTGGAACTACATCGCCATGCAGGAGGCGATCGCCGATTCCGGGCTCGAGCAAAAGGACATCCAGAACCCGCGCACCGGCATCATCATGGGCTCGGGCGGACCTTCCACCCGCACGGTGGTCGAAGCCGCCGACATCACCCGCGACAAGGGTCCCCGGCGCATCGGTCCGCTGGCCGTTCCGAAGGCCATGAGTTCAACCGCCTCGGCGACGCTGGCGACGCCCTTCGGCATCAAGGGTGTCAACTACACCATCTCCTCGGCCTGCGCGACGTCCAAGCACTGCATCGGCAATGCCTACGAGCAGATTCAAATGGGTAAGCAGGATATCGTCTTCGCCGGCGGCCACGAAGATCTCGACTGGACGCTCTCCAACCTGTTCGACGCCATGGGCGCCATGTCGACCGATTTCAACGCTACGCCCGAGAAGGCGTCGCGCGCCTATGACCGCGACCGCGACGGCTTCGTCATCGCCGGCGGCGCCGGGGTGCTGGTGCTCGAAGAACTCGAGTATGCCAAGGCCCGCGGCGCCAAAATCCTCGCCGAACTCGTCGGCTACGGCGCCACCTCTGACGGCTATGACATGGTCGCGCCCTCCGGCGAAGGCGCCGAGCGCTGCATGCGCCTGGCGCTCGAGACGGTCAAGCTCCCGGTCGACTACATCAACCCGCACGCGACTTCGACCCCGATCGGGGACGCCAAGGAAACCGAGGCCATCCGCGCCGTCTTCGGCACCGGCGACAAGTGTCCGCCGATCTCGGCCACCAAGTCGCTGACCGGCCATTCGCTGGGCGCTACCGGGGTGCAGGAATCGATTTATTGCATCCTGATGATGCGGCACCGCTTCCTTTGCGAGAGCGCCAATATCGAGAACCTCGATCCGGCTTTCGAGGACATGCCGATCTTGAGGAAACGCCGCGACAATGCCGACATTGGCGTCGCCCTCTCCAACTCTTTCGGCTTCGGCGGCACCAACGCCACGCTGGTGTTCAAGCACCCGGATGCCTGAAGCCTGCTCCGCTCCGACGTATCGGAGCGGGACTCCAAGTCTAGTGTTTGGTTGCGTGATCGGAGTCGCGACTTTTGCGGATCACGCTTGGCCGTCGTAGGCGAGTTCCGTGAACCGCGCTGCCCTGCCGTCGTAGAGCAGCAGCCGGCCAACCAGCGGCTCTCCCAGCCCGGTGATCAGCTTGATCGCCTCCATCGCCATCAGCGTGCCGACGACGCCGGTGACCGCGCCGAGCACGCCGACGATCTCGCAGGCCGGCAGGTCCGCCTCGTCGGGGTCGGTGGGGTAGAGATCGCGGAAGCGCGGCCCGCCGGACATGAACACCGTCACCTGCCCGTCGAACATCGAGACGGCGCCCGAAACCAAGGGTTTCTCGAACGTCTCCGCCGCTTCGGCCACGGCAAGCCTTGTGGCGAAATTGTCGGTGCCGTCGATGACCAGATCGTAGGCCGCGACCAGCGCCGAGCTGTTCGCATCGGTGAACCGCTCATTGTGCGCAACAGACCGCACATGCGGGTTGAGGCTGGCGACGAAAGCTCCGGCGCTCTCGGCCTTCGGCGTCCCGGCGGCGGCGGTGGTGTGCACGATCTGGCGCTGCAGGTTGGAGAGACTGACCCGGTCGTGGTCGACGATGCCGAGCGTCCCCACGCCGGCGGCCGCCAGATAGGCGATCACCGGGCTCCCCAGCCCGCCCGCGCCCACCACCAGCACCCGCGCCGCCTTGAGCTTCTGCTGGCCCTCGCCGCCGACGCCGCGGAGCACCAGGTGACGGGCGTAGCGGCGGGTTTCTTCGGGTGAGAGCGGCACCTACTTGTCCAGCGGTACGGCGAGGAAGCGCCGGTCCGGCCCTTCGAATCCGAAGGGATAGGTGGCAATGATCGCCACGGCGGCCTCGGCGCCGGACCAATCGGCCGGCATGACGACGCCGTAGATCCCGTAGTCGAGCGGGCATCCGCGCGATTGCGGCAGTCTGCCGTCCCGATGCAGTTCCTCGCCGTCGAGGAACAGCGCATAGCCGAGCCCTTTCTCGCCGATATAGCTTTCGCAAGGTGTGGACGAATCGGCCGGGAAGGTTTCGATCGAGAGGCTCTGCACGTCCGGCGGCTCCTCAAGGCCGTAGCCCGGCTTGCCGAAATCCAGCCTGTGCCCGTCGCCGCCGGTCTCCCCGTCGCCGTTGAGCGCAACCAGATGGGCTGGCGTCGAGACGTCGAGCGCGGTGAGCTTTGCCGCAGCCAGTTCCTGGGCCGCCTTGCGCGCCGCGGCGACCGTGGCATCGTCGCTCCCGAGCGCTGTACGATAAGGCGAGCCGGGCACCCATTTGTCGGCAGCAAGGTCGATGACGTAGACGGTCGCGTATGGAAAGCCCGAGCCGTCCTGCACGCCGTATTCCTCGAAGGCAAAATAACGCCCGTCGGGCGAATAGCCGATGAAACCGATCAGCGCCCGGTCGCCCGCCAAGGCCGGGGCCGTCATTGCGCCGAGCAGGACAACGAAACTAGCGGCCCGTGGACCCATGCCCCGCAGTGCCACGTTCGGTTTCATCGAGAACCTCCACCAGAGTGAATTGCACCGCGAGCACCGGCGCCACCACCATTTGGGCGATGCGGTCTCCGCGCCGGATCGGAACGGGCTCCTCGCCGTGGTTGATGAGGATGACCTTGATCTCGCCGCGATAGTCCGCGTCGATGGTACCGGGCGCATTGAGCACAGTCACGCCATGTTTGGCGGCAAGGCCGGAACGCGGGCGGATCTGGGCCTCGTACCCCGCCGGCAAGGCGATGCAGAACCCGGTCGGCACGATCGCGCGCGCCCCCGGCGCGAGCACCAGATCCCGACCGGCGGCCAGCGCGGCCGGGAGATCTACTCCAGCCGCGCCCGCCGTCCGCTGCCGCGGGGCTTCGAGCCCCTCGCCGTGATCGAGCCAGCGAAAGGCGATGCCGACGCGATCGGCCATGGCGTCAATTCGTGTTGACGACGGCATAGAGCTCGTCGGGCAACTTGAGCGTGCCGTTGATCAGGTCGAGGAAGGGGATGACGATCTCGGCCGATTTCTTGTCGTCGCTAAGCGTCATGTTGGTGTCGGTCACGGCCTTGCCGCCGATACGGATGGTGATCGCATGGCCCTCGAAGAAGGCCTGCATCATCTGCTTGGTCTGCTCGTCCTCGGCGCCGGCGCCCAGTTCACTCTTCATGTCGTCGGTCTTGAACGCGACACGCACGACGCCCGGGCTTACTACGGTGAAGCTTGCCCCGTCATCGCCTTCATCGAGCTTGAGATCGGCAAAACTGCCCTCGACCGTGAGTACGCAGGTGGCGCTGCCATCCGCGTTCTCGGTGAGCTGTGCGCCGTCTTCCTGGCAGAAACCTTCCTGGCTGTTATCGCCGCTGGCCGCTCCGGCCTTGGCCATGGCATAGAAATCGGAACCCATCACCGAGGTGGTCGTGGCCCTGCCGGTGGTTTCCGACAGCACCTCGATGTCCATGGTCATGTCGATGCAGCCGGCGAGACCCGCGGTCAGCGTCAGCACGCCGGCGAGCCGGCCGAAAAACTGCAGTGTCATCGATATCTCCCTGTGCGGCGCCCGCCGCTTCGGCGCCAATCTATGTTCCGGTCCCCATGACCGCAAGGCACCCTTGCCGCACTAAGGCCAGAATGATGAACCGAAGCTGAACCGATATTCAGCCCCACAAACGCCAGATCAGCAGCAAGGATGCGATCGCCAGCAGCCAGAACCCGGCGACCACCATGAACCGGTTGAAGCCGCGCCCGGGCGACCGCCTCCCGGCGTCGTAATCGTCGAGCGCGGCCTCCGCCTTGATGATGATCGCCGGCAGCCGCGACATCGCCTCGGCGGCGGTGCTCAGATTGTCCTTGAGGTCCTCGAGCCGGCCCAGCGGCCCCGCCTCGCGCCGCACCCAGTCGCCCACCACCGGTTCGGCGATGGTCCAGATGTCGAGTTCGGGATCGAGCGCCCGGGCCACACCCTCGACCAGCACCATGGATTTTTGCAGGAGCACCAGCTCGGGCCGCGTCCGCATGTCGAACATCTCGGTGGTGGCGAAAAGCTGGCCGAGCACCTTGGCCATCGAGATGTCGTTGGCCTTGCGGCCCTGCAATGGTTCCCCGATCGCGCGCAGCGCCGAGGCGAAATCGTCGACCGACTGCGTCCGCGGCACGTAGCCGATCTCGAAATGCCGCTCGGCGATCATCCGGTAATTGCGGGTGATGAAGCCGTGGAGGATGTCGGCGAGGAACCGCCGCTCCTTCCGCGAAATCCGCCCCATGATGCCGAAATCGACGGCGATGATGTCGCCGCTCCGCGGTTCGGCGAACAGGTTCCCCGGATGCATGTCGGCGTGGAAGAAGCCGTCGCGGATGGCGTGGCGGAGGAAGCTCTGGAGCAGGTTCCTGGCCAGTTCCCCGCGATCGAGCCCCGCCGCGTCGAGCGCCGCCACCTCACGGATCGGGATGCCCTCGACCCAGTTGGTGGTCAGCACCGTCTCGGTGGTATGATCCCAGCTGATCTGCGGAACGACGAAGCCGCGGTCCGCCTTGATGTTTTCGGCCATTTCCGAGATCGCCGCGGCCTCGAGCCGCAGGTCGAGTTCGATCTGGGCCGAGCGGTCGAGCGTATTGACCACATCGACGGGCCGCAGCCGGCGCAGGGCGGGGACCATCCGCTCGGCCAGCCGCGCCCCGGAATAGTAGCTTTCGAGATCGGCGCGGAACCGCTGCTTGATGCCTGGCCGCAGGATCTTGACCGCAACCTGCTGGCGCCTGCCGTCGGCGCCGACCAGGACGGCCTTGTGCACCTGCGCGATGGAGGCGGCCGCGATCGGCGGCGACAGTTCCGTCAAGTCGGCGGCCCGTTCCTTGAGGGCATCGGCCAGCAAGGCCGGAACCAGCGCGCTGTCGAAGGGCTCCATCGCGTCCTGCAGCACCGCGAGTTCGGCGGCGATGTCGGCGCCAACGATGTCGGGGCGCGTGGCCAGCGTCTGTCCGAACTTCACGTAGGTGGGACCGAGCCGGTTGAGCGCGCGGGTCAGCCGTTCCACCTGTCCGGTGCGCTTGACCGCCGGCCGCTCGAGCAGGCGCCCGGCACCGACGAAAAAGCGTAGCCCGGAGGGCAGGGCCTGTTGGTCCACGATCGACAACGCGCCCTCGCGCGCCAGCACGTAACCCGCCCGCGCCAGACGGAAATAAGCCCCCAGCCCCATGCGCTAAAGCTTCCAGGCCGCGTGCAGGGCCGCGATATTGCCGGCATAGGCCGTGTGCGTCACCCGCTTGAAGCCGGCACCCGCGATCATCGCCGAGAACTGCTCCGGCCCGGGAAATTTGCGGATGCTCTCGACCAAGTACCGGTAGGGCTCGGCATCGCCGGTCACCAGCCGTCCCATCGGCGGGATGACCCGGTCGGAAAACGCCTTGTAGATGTCGCTGAGCACCGGCAGATCGGTTTGGCTGAATTCGAGACAGAGGAATTTTCCGCCGCGCTTGAGGACGCGATGGGCCTCCTTGAGCGCTTTGTCGATGCGCGGCACATTGCGGATGCCGAAGGCGATGGTGTAGGCGTCGAAGCTCTCGTCATCGAACGGCAGCGCCTCGGCATTGGCCTGGACGAATCTGGCCTGGGCGGGGAAGCGCCACTTCCTGGCCCGCTCCTGCCCGACCCGCAGCATGTCGGCGTTGATATCGGCGACCGTCACCTCCGCAAACCCGACCGAGGCGTTGATGATGCGCTCGGCGATGTCGCCAGTGCCGCCCGCCATGTCGAGGACACGGTAGGGCCGGCTGCCCTTCCTGGGAGGCGCGAGCCGGGCGACCATCGCGTCCTTCCAGAGCCGGTGGATGCCGCCGCTCATCAGGTCGTTCATCAAATCGTAGCGATCCGCCACGCCGTGGAACACCGCGTTGACGAGGTCCTGTTTGTCCTCTAGCGCTACTTGCCGTTCCCCGAAATGGGTCGTCTCGCGGGCTTTGATCATGAGCGCTCTCCGACGCCTTCTGCAATTGGCGCGCACCATACCGAAAGCATTGTCTACATTCCATCATACAAAGCCGCGCATGGTTGAGGCCGGTTTTGCCTGAACTGCCGGAAGTCGAGACTGTTCGCCGCGGCCTCGCGCCCTATGTGGAAGGCGCCCGCATCGAGGCGGTGACGCTCAACCGCAAGGATTTGCGGTTTCCCTTCCCCAAGGGCCTGGTCAAGGTGCTGACCGGGGAGACCATCGAAAGCATCGGCCGCCGCGCCAAATATCTCCTCTTCCGTCTCTCCAACGGCAAGACCCTGCTCAGCCACCTGGGGATGACCGGCACCTATCGCTTCGAGGCTTTCACGTTCAAGGAACCGAGCCGCTACCACGAGCCCAGGCCGGAGGAAAAGCACGACCATCTGGTGCTCGATCTTTCCCATCCCGAGCGCGGTAAATTGCGGCTCATCTACAACGACGCGCGGCGCTTCGGCTTCGTCGACTTGTTCGAGAATGAAAAGGAAAGCCCCTATCTCGCCGGCCTGGGGCCCGAACCGCTCTCCAAGGATTTCAGCGCCGAGGAAATGGCCGCGCGCTTCAAAGCCAAGAAGGCGCCGGTCAAGACCGCCCTGCTCGATCAGCGCGTGGTGGCCGGACTGGGCAATATCTATGTCAGCGAGGCCCTGCACCGCGCCCATATCCGGCCGGACGTCGAGGCGCGGACCCTGGTCCTCAAGAGCGGCGCGGCGTCCAAGCGCCTCGACGATCTCGCCGCCGGGGTACGAACCGTGTTGATCGAGGCGGTGGAGGCGGGCGGCTCGACACTGCGCGATTTCCGCGCCGCGGACGGCGGGCCGGGCTATTTCCAGCACCGCTTCGCCGTCTATGACCGCGAAGGCCAGCCTTGCCCGACGCCGCTCTGCGCCGGGACGATCAGGCGCATCGTGCAGTCGGGACGCTCCACCTTCTATTGTCCGGTGTGTCAGCGAAAATGAACGGCCTCCACACTCTTCCTCCGTCGTCGCCCGGCCAAGCCGGGTGATGACGGAGGTTTGGCCAGGTGCGCGATACGGCAGCTCACCACCTCCCCACCGCCCCGAATCCAGTTGACGCCAGGTCCCCTTCGCACTATACAGCGCCCAACTTGGCGGCCCGGTTTGCCGCCGATTTCATTTAATCGCCCGATCCCGACAGGCGTCATGCGCCCCTGATCGATTGAAGCGCCAAGAGGATTTCATGGCCAATACCGCCTCGGCAAAAAAGGCAACGCGCAAGATCGCGGCTCGCACCGAAGTCAACAAGTCGCGCCGTTCGCGCATGCGCACCTTCATCCGCAAGGTCGAGGAAGCCATCATCGCCGGCGATCACAAGATCGCCGTCGAGGCCCTCAAGGCCGCTGAACCGGAAATCCATCGCGCCGCCCAGAAGGGCATCGTGCACGCCAATCTGGCAGCCCGCAAGGTCTCGCGTCTCAACAGCCGGATCAAGTCGCTGCAGGCGTAGTCGCCCGCCCAAGACCGTCGTCTCACTGCTCAAGGGCCTCCGTTGCGGAGGCCCTCTGCTTTTGGTGATTCTGTGCATCCTTCTGCCGCGGTGAGCGCGCCCGGTGTGACAGGATTGCGACAGTCCGAGCGATTCCGCCGCCACCAATCCGTGTGACAGTTTGCAAGCAATTTCAAAGGGTTGACAGCAGATTACAAGGCTAATTTCGGCGTCGTGCTGGAATGAAATCCTCGTAACCGAGGGAGAAGTGCCGTACGGCGCGGCCGGTGGGCAAGGGCGCGAAACCACGATTCAGCGTGGAGTCACAGCGCCTTGGATTGCGGCATCTTTGTGAAGGCTCTGAAACCTTTTTGCGAACTTGCGAGTCAAGCCCCTTCCAGCGAAAAACCCCGGTTGATTGCCGATTTCCGCCTGTCTAAGATGCCTCCCGTTGGAACAAGAAACGCGGCACACAAAAACGCGATCTTGCTCGAACAGGCGATCGGATGGCAGTCAAAAATGGATGTGCAGGGTCGGCGTCGCTGAACCTGTAGTCATGATCATATTCGTTCGCCTTATTTGATTTGCGGTTAGAGTGTTATCGTCTTGCGTTGGCGTAAGAGATAAATACATCCGGGACTAATTTCAGTCCGGTTCAAATATCAAAAGTCTAGCGTTCGTCCGCGGTGTATTTGCGGAACGAGAGCGGTTTGCTCGCAGCATCGGGCATTAAGTTGACGGCAACGTGCTCAAGAAAGAGGCGTTCCAGGCGGAAATTGGGGCTCAATAGAGATGGCGAACATCGCAGCGACGGAGCGTGCCGGTCAGGGTGGCATGGCGGGACTTCACAAACAACAACAGGAGAACGGCGATGCGGTGGTAGTGATCATGGGCAAGGAAGGAAATACCAGCGAGCACGAACTCTTCATCCGGGTGCGGGCAAGGCTGAAGGCCGCGGTCGGCGAGGACGTCTTCAACTCCTGGTTCGCGCGTCTGGAGCTCGAGGAGATCGTCGATGATCTCGCGCACCTGTCGGTGCCCACCCGGTTCCTGTGTTCCTGGGTTCAATCCAACTATGCCGAGAAGATCCTCGAGGCCTTCAAGGCCGAGTTCGCGGCGGTCACGCGGCTGCATTTCACCGTACGCATCAACGGCCAGGCGCGTCCGCGTCTGACCCCGCTGGCCCACCAGCCCGCCGAACCCGAGGCCGAGGCGACGCCGGTGGCGACTCGCCCTTCACGCGAGTCGGCCGCTCCGCAACGCGCCGACGCCCTGTCGGGCAGCGCCATCGATCCGAAAATGACCTTCGATACCTTCGTGGCCGGCGCGCCCAACGAGATCGCGCTCGGCGTCGCCCGCCAGGTCGCCCATGCGGCGCTCAACAATACCGTGAGCTTCAATCCGATCTATATCCATTCCACGGTCGGGCTCGGCAAGTCGCATCTGCTCAACGCTATCGCCTGGGCCGCCGGCGCGGCGGATTCCTCGCGCCACATCGTCTATCTGACGGCCGACCACTTTATGTACCATTTTATCACCGCCGTGCAGCGCCAGTCGGCGCTCGCCTTCAAGGAGTGGCTGCGCCGGGTGGACCTGCTGCTGATCGACGACATGCAGTTCCTGCAGGGCAAGTCCGCGACCGAATTCGGCCACACGCTGGGAACGTTGCTGACCGGCGCCAAGCAGGTGGTGGTGGCCGGCGATGCGCCCCCGCGCGACCTCGATATGCTCGACGAGCGGGTCCGCTCCCGGCTGTCGGGCGGGCTGGTGGTTCCGATCGCCGGCTTCGACCTCGACCTGCGGCGGGCCATCGTCACCCGCCGCGCCGAACAGGCCTCGAGCCGTTTCGCCGGCGTGCACTTCCCGCCCGCGGTGATCGACTACATCGCCCGCGTGGTGGTGAGCCACGGCCGCGATCTGGACGGCGCGGTCAACCGTCTGGTCGCCGCCAACCAGCTGACGCACGAGCCGATCACCGTGACACTGGCCGAGCGGACACTGGCCGATCTGGTCCGCTCGCGCGAAGCCCGGCGCGTCCGCATAGAGGACATCCTGCGTATCGTCTCGCGCCACTACAAGGTGCCGCGCAACGATCTGTTGTCGGCGCGGCGCTCGCGCGACGTGGTGCGGCCGCGCCAGATCGCCATGTATCTGGCAAAATCCCTGACCTCGCGCTCGCTGCCCGAGATCGGCCGGCGCTTTGGCGGCCGCGATCACACCACGGTGCTGCACTCGGTGCGCAAGGTCGAGCAGATGATGAAGGACGACGGCGATCTCGCCCAGGAGATCGAACTCTTGAAACGCATGCTCGAAGAGTAGGGGACAGGGCGGTCATCTGTGCCCCCCGGCCGCCCAGTTGAAGATCCGGAGGAGTTCCACCATGAGCTTGTCGGTCAGGGTGATGTCCTCCTCGCCCAGGAGGCTCCGGTTCATCACGATGGGGACTATGCGGCCGACAACAGCGCCAGCCATGTCCGGCAGCAGCAGGGGGAGGTTGGAGAGCATCGGGATGCGAACCGACAGCCCTCGCCGCACCGGCGCTGGACTTCCGTTCGGAACAGAGCATGTATGTTGATCAGCGCGCAACAATGCGCGCCGCTACTATATCGCTCCGACCGGGCCGGGGCGCTGCTCGCCGCGCGCAGGTCAACTTCCTGGAATCGAAGCGCCACGTTCGGCCCGTGTGGCCCCTCGTCAGGGTCGAAGGCTGGTGGCAGCGCCATAACGCCTGGATCGCAGCACACGGCCAACGTCAGGCGCAATCGTCGATGTCGTGGACCTGGAACGCCGACTTCGCGATGTCGAGGCCAATCGTGCCAATTTTTTCCGTTGGGCGGCTCCTCTCATGCTGCTCCTCAAACATTGCAAGGTGGCACATCGCGATGCCGGTGGAGGAGCCGTCCACAGCATCAAGAGCGCGCCTTCGATATTGACGCGGCCCCCCCCGCCAAGCTCGGTGCCGAGCGAGACGATGCCGCGGCGCTCGACGCGGGACGTGAAGGCTGCGCCTTCATCGACGCCCCAGAACATCGCATCATAGGGCGCCCCGAATGCCGCCGGTGAGGAGGACAATCGGGCCGGAACCGTTCTTGATCGAAATGATCGGAATTTCGACGACGCCCTATCCGGCGTTGTTCCGCGACAACGGCGCCCGCAGATAACCCGCCTGCCGGCCGTTCTTGTCGACGTCGATCGGACTGGTGATCCGGCTGCGTTCAACCTGCAACTCGCCCATCGGCAGCCTCCCTCTGATAGAATTGTATAAAGCGGTGGCCCCGCGCGGCCGTCAGATCGCCTTGCTTCGAAAGATCGACTTGCCGTTGACGATGATTTCGACGTCGACCTTGTAGAGCTCGAGCGCCGCCGGGTTGATCTCGATGCCCAGCCCCGGTGCATCCGGCGCGCCGATCTCGCCGTTGGCGTCACGCACCAGGTGGCTGGTGGTGAGATCGACTGCCAGCTGCCGCAGGGTGGTCGGATATTCGCAGATCGCATGGTCCCTAAGCCCGGCGAAAGGCTGGAGCGAGGCGCTGAGCGCAAGGTTCGACGTAAAGGTGTGGTTTATGTAGGTGACGCCGCGCTTCACGGCATAGTCCGCCACCTGCTTGGCCGGCCCCAGCCCGCCGATGCGGCCGCAATCGATCTGGATGTAACCGACCTTACCGAAGTCGATCAAGTGCTCGGCCATGTGCCGATTATGCGCGGATTCGCCACCTGCCGTCCGCACCGTCTTCGCCCGCTGGCCGAGGCCGCCATAGGCGAGGTAGGCCGAGCCGTGGAACGGTTCTTCGAAGAAGGTGACGCGGTTGCGTTCCATTGCGTCGAGGCGGAGCGCCGCCGCATCGACGTCTTCGCCGAAGATCTGGCCGGCGTCGATCAACAGCAGGCCATCGGGACCGAGCCCCTCGCGCACTGCGTCAAGCTGGGCGATATCGCCTTCCAGCGATGAGCCGAACGGCGCCCAGCCGAACTTCGCGGCCCGGAAACCGTCGTCGCGAATGGCCTTGGCCCGCGCCAGCGTGACGTCAGCGGTCTCGCCGAACAGCACTGAGGCATAAGGAACCTTGGGATAGCTGCGCTCGTACCCAAGCAGCTTCCAGGCAGGAACGCCGCGGGCCTTGCCGAGCAGATCCCACATCGCCATCTCGATGCCCGACCAAGTATGGGCAGCCTGCAGCAGGTCCATGCTATTGTAGGCGACGGCAACGGCCATGCGCCAAATGTCGTCCGGCCCATCGAGTGTCTGGCCCAGCACCGAGTCCGATACCGGCCGGCAGGCGCCATGCGACATCGGCGCGACGAATGCCGCGATCGACGGTAGTGGCGCGGCTTCGCACTCGCCCCAGCCGGTATGGCCGCCGGCCGTGACGCGCACGACCAAGGCGTCCTGGCTGCCGTCGGCGGCGGTCGTGATCTCGGGCATGGCGAGATAGAAGAAGTCTACGCTATCGATCTTCATGGATCAGTTCTGCTTGGGTTTCGGGGCAGGTCGCGTCGCGCCCTCGGGGCGCCGGAACGCATTGCGTGTCAGGTCGGTAGCTCAAATCGCATACGGTATACTATGTGTCAATCACGCACCCCGCTTGACACCACGAAGCGCAGCGTGCCGCGCACCGATTGGCCCGGACGGAGGATGTGGACGCCCGGCGCGACGAGACCCTGCTCCAGCCCGTCGAAGGCGCATGGGGCATTGGACTGGGGTTCGAGGCAGAACACACGCGGACTGTGGGCCGGGACGTGGAACATCAGGTGCCCGAACTCGGGACCGGCCTCGATGGTCAGCCCGATGTCGCGCTGCTTCCAGGCGATCGCGGCGGTGCCGGACCAGCCGGCATAGCAATTGTTCTGGTAGCTGGGCGGCGGCCGGCGGCCGTGACTGTAGTCGCGATCGGCGGTGATGGGGATCAACCGCTCGGCATGGCCAGCGCTATCTTCGAACCAGAGACCCGTCGCCGCGAAACTGACCTCGGCGCCACCGTGCTGGAGGAACCAGGGGTGCTGGCCGAAGCTGAACGGCATCGGGATGTCGGCGCGGTTCGTCACCTCGGTTTCGACGTGCAGCGCATCCGCGGTGAGGCGGAAGCGCTGGGCCGCGGCGTAGCGATAGGCGGCGTCGACCACCACGTCATCGAGGACGAGTTCGGCCCGGTCCGGCCCGGCGGTGGCGACTTGCCACGGCAGCTGCCAGCCGGAGCCATGATAGTTGAGCCGGACGCCCACCATGTTTGGGCCGACCGCGAAGGGGCGATCGTCGAAAGTGAAGGCGTTGTCCCGGATGCAGTTGGCGAAGGGCAGCATCGGGAACATGCCCGAATGGAGCGCGTGTGGCGCTGCGCCGGCTGGCACCGTCATCGGCCGCATCAGGTCGAAGGGACCCGACGGGGCGGCGAGCCGGAAGCTCGACACCGATCCGCCTAGCGCCGGGCTCAGTTCGAGACTGAGCCGGCCGGCGCGCAGCGTCAGCATGTCTGCGGCCCCCGACATCAGCCGAGCACGGCGTCGGAATTGCGCGTCACTTCGCGCAGCGCGTCGCGGTCGAGGGTGATGCCGAGGCCCGGCTTGTCCGGAATGGCAATCATGCCGTCGGCATCGAGCGACCAGCCGCCCACCGTGATCTCGTCGATATAGGGCGAGCCGCCGATATATTCGACCAGGTCGGCGGTGGGAATGGCGGAAGCCAGTTGCAGGTCCGCGGCGAGACCGACGGCGGTGTTCCAGCCGTGGCCGATGTAGCGGATGCCGAAGGCGTTCGCCATGCGGGCGATCTGGATCTGCTCGGAAATGCCACCCACCTTGGTGACGTCGGGCTGGACGATGTCGAGCGCGCGCTTTTCGAACCAGGGCAGGTAGCTCTGCCGGCGGGTCAGGCATTCGCCGGTGGCGATTGGTACCGGGCTCCGCTCGCGTAGCGCCTTGAAGTCGTCGATCGCGTCCGGCACCAGCGCTTCCTCGAACCAGTGGACATCGACGTCCTTGAGCATCTCGGCCGTGTTCACCGCCCAGTTCAACCCCTGCGCCCAATAGGCGTCCGAGGCGCCGGCATCGACCATCAGCAGGCATTCGTCGCCGCAGCCCTCGCGGGCGGCGCGGATGATTTCCTCATCGAGTTTATTCGACACCCGGCCGAACGGGCCCCAGCCGATCTTGATCGCTCGGAAGCCTTCGTTGCGATAGAACGCCGTTCGCTCGCGCATCAGGTCCGGCATCTCCATCAGGATCGAGGCATAGGCCTTCACCCTGGTGCGATAGGTGCCGCCCAGCAGCCGGCCGATCGGTTGGCCGCAGACCTGCCCGAAGATGTCCCACAGCGCGAAGTCAATGCCGGAAATAGCGTGCGTGAGGCTGCCGCCGCGTCCCATCCAGAAGGTGTTCTGGTGCAGTTTCTCGGAGACGCGCATGGGCTCGATGCTCTCGCCGATCAGCAGCGGCCTGAGCACCGCCAGCGCCGCCTCGACCAGCCGCGCATCGGTGAACACGCTGCCGATGCCGACATGACCCTCGTCGGTGCGGACAACCACTAGCGCGTGGATGGAATCGTCGGGCTGGATCTCGTTGCTCCAGCCGCCCTTGGGCGACTTGCCGAACAGGCCCAGGCAATCGACGGATTGGATTTTCATATCGTTGTTCCTATTCAAAAAGTCGCGGACAGGCCGCCATCCACCAGCAGCACCTGACCGGTGACGTAACGGCAGTCATCGCCGTAGAAGAAGCTCGTGGCCGCCGCGATGTCCGCGGCTTCGGCCGGGCGGCGCAACGGAATGCGGCCGTATTTGATGTAGATGTCGCGGAACCAGTCGGTCTCGTGCTCGTGGCCGCTGCCGTCGGGCAGGAGCGCCATGCGGGTGTCGACGAAGCCGGGACAGATGCAGTTGACGAGGATGCCGTGCGGCGCGAGGTCGACTGCGAGCAGCCGCGTCAGGTTGACCAAGCCGCCTTTGGCGGTGCCGTAGGACACACTGTCGGCGCAGCCGCGGACGCCAAGGATCGAGGCGATGTTGACCACGCGCGCGTGCCCGGAACGCTTCAGGAGGTCGAGCAGGCTCATCACGGTCCAGAGCGCGCCGTTCTGGTTGACCTCCTGCACGGCGCGGAAGCGCGGGCGGGTCAGTTCTTCGAGCGGGGTGGCATCGAGGATTGCAGCGTTGTTGACGAGGATGTCGAGCCGACCCCAGCGGGCGGCGACGGCGGCAGCGAGGCCGGCGACGCTCGCTTCGTCGGTGATGTCCGTGGCGATTGCGGTGGCGTCGTAACCGGCGGCGGAGAGTTCGGCGGCGACAGCCTGCGCCGGCCCGACGTCGCGGTCGGCGAGCATCACTGCGGCACCCTGATGCGCCAGTTTCGTTGCGATCGCCGCGCCGATGCCGCGCGCCGCGCCCGTAACGACAGCCACCCGGCCGGCCAGTCGGCCGGTCGCTTTCATGTCCGCATCCAAAGGATGCCTCCTCTAGTTCTTGCTCTCGGCCGGAAGTGAAGCCGGCTCGGAGAAGTGGTTGGCGAGCACGCTGTCGATGTCGTCGAGCGAGCCGTGGCGCAGGTACTCGGTCAGCGCCTCGTGCAGTCGCACCTCGCCTGTCCGATCCGCCGCGCTCGACCAGTCGCGGCAGAAGACGATGATCATATGCTGAGCCAGACCTTCCCAAATCTGCGCCGCAAGCTCGTTGCCCGAATGGCGGGCGACCGTACGGTGGAAATCGAGGTCGACCGAGCTCAGCGCCACCGGGTCTCCCGAACCGGACATCTCACGCATATTGGCAACAATCTGCTCGAGCTCGGCGATCAGCGGCGCGCGGTCGTGACCCTCGCGCATGACGTGCTGGAAGATGATCTTCTCGATGGCGAAGCGGAGCTCGAAGAGCTCGGCGATGCGCCGCTCGGAATAGTCGGAGACGCGCATGCCGCGTTGCTTGCCGCCAACGAGGACACCGCGCAATTGCAGTTTCTGCATCGCCTCGCGCGCCGGAACGCGGCTGACGTTGAGAGCTGACGCGAGTTCGGCTTCGGTGATGCGCTCGCCCGCTGCCTTGTCGCCGCGGGCTATCGCCATCAGCAGCCGCTCCTCCACCTCGTCAGCGGTCGTCTTGCCCCTCCGGATGGGGCTGAGCGGGGCACCGCCGGCGGGGGTGTCTCGTCCTGGAGCGCGGGCCATCTCGGTGATATCCGTCCGTTTGCTGGAATTCTGTTTCATGGTTCAGGCCGCGCCCGCAAGGACGCGGGAATGATCGGGAATGGCGGCGAGCAGGGCTCGCGTGTAGTCGTGCTGCGGGTTGTCGAACACCGCCTCGGTCGGCCCCTGTTCGACGATCTGCCCCAGATACATCACCAGCACGCGGCTCGACAGGTAGCGGACGATGCGCAGGTCGTGGGAGATGAAGATCAGCGACAGTCCAAGCCTTTCCTGAAGCTCGACGAGCAGGCGCAGCACCTGCGCCTGGATCGAGACATCGAGGCCGGACACGATCTCGTCGCAGATCAGCGCCTTGGGTTCAAGCATCAGCGCCCGTGCGAGGTTGACGCGCTGCCGCTGCCCGCCCGAGAGCTGGTTCGGCATGCGGCGGGCGACGTCGGGATGAAGGCCGACGGTCTCCAGCATCTTCGTAACCCGCCCGGGGACCTCGCCCCTTGGGCACATGTTATGGATGATCAGGGGTTCGGCCAGCGCGTCGCCGATCCGCATGGTCGGGCAGAGCGCCGTGAACGGGTCCTGGAACACGTATTGCACCGAGCGCCGGAGCGCCCGCCAGTCGGCACGCGTTTCGACCGGCTTGCCATTATAGGTGACGGTGCCGCTGGTCGCCCGCTCGATGCCGATCATGATGCGCGAGACCGTGGTCTTGCCGCTGCCGCTCTCGCCGACGAGGCCGACGATCTCGCCGGGCGCGACCGACAGGCTGACGTCGCCGACGGCGCGCAGTTCATGCGGCTTGCCTTCGCGGCGGACGATGAAGGTCTTGACGATATTGCGGGCTTCGAGAACGCCGGTCATCGCACGCCCTCCCGGCCATCCAGCGCGAAGCGGTGGCAGGCGACCTGATGATCTTCGCCCGCCGAGGTCCACCCGGCGCGGGTCGCGGCGCAGACGCCTCCCACCACCACCGGGCAGCGCGAGCGGAAGGGCGAGCCCTTGCCGATCGAGCCGGGCTTCGGCGCCTGCCCCGGGATCGGCTGCAGCGGGTTGGTGCGGCTCGATTTGAGCGTTGGCGCCGAGCGCAGCAGCCCGTGCGTGTAGGGGTGGCAGGGATCGGCGAGCACGTCGAGCACCGGTCCCTGCTCGACGGCATGGCCGGCGTACATCACCATCAGCTTGCCGCCGATCTCGGCGGCGAGGCCGAGGTCATGGGTGACGAAGATCAACGCTAGCCCGAGCTGGTCCTTCAGCCGGCGCAGCAATGTGACGATCTGGGCCTGAATAGACACGTCGAGATTGGTCGTCGCCTCGTCGGCGATGATGAGGGAGGGAGCACAGGAGAGGGCGAGCGCGATGGCGACGCGCTGCCTCAGCCCGCCGGACAGTTCGCTGGGATAACTCTTCATGCGGTGTTCGAGCTCGGGGAACCCAGCCATGCCGAGCACTTCGATGGTCCGGGCCCGGGCCTCGTCTTTGGTGCATTTGCGGTGCGCGCGGATCGCGTCGGTGATCTGGTGCTCGACGGTGATCAGCGGGTTGAGCGCGGCGGTCGGGTCCTGGAAGATCATGGCGATCTCGGCGCCGCGGACTGCGCGCCAAGCCTCGCCCGTGGTGGCAAGAAGATCGCGGCCGTTCCAGTCGATGCGCGTGCCCGAGACCTTGGCGGCCTTGGGCACGATGCCGAGCAGCGCCTGGCAGACCATCGATTTGCCCGAGCCGGATTCCCCGGCGATGACGAGGCTTTCACCCGCCTCGAGGCGAAAGGACACGTCGTCGACAACGGCGATGTCGCCGTCGCGGCCGGAGAAACGGATCGAAAGGTTCTCCACGTTGAGCGCGCATGGCATTAGGCGTCTCCCTCGCGTGAGCGGAGCGCATCGCGACGCGTCTGGAGGCCATCGCCAATGAGGACGAGGCTGAGCGAAGTGAGGACGATGGCGAGGCCGGGCAGCGCGGTCAGCCACCAGGACGAAGTGATGTAGTTCTTGCCGTCGAGCATGATGCCGCCCCAGCTCGGGGTCGGGGGCTGCACACCCATGCCGAGGAAAGACAGCGTCGCCTCGAAGACGATCATCGCCGCCATCTGCATGGCGGCCAGCACGACAAGGCTCGGCACTACCGAGGGGAAGACATGGAACATGGCGATGCGGAACGGCGAGGCTCCGATCACGTCGGCGGCCTTGACGTAGTCCTTGCCGCGCTCCTGCAGCGCAATCGAGCGGACGACGCGCGCCGCACCGGCCCAGGCGGCGAGCACCATCAAGAGGATCAGCACAGGGATCGAGGGTTTCACCGCGCTGGTGATCGCTATGGCGAGCAGCACATAGGGAAAGGCGAGCTGGATATCGATGGCGCGGTCGACGACGGCGCGGACCCAGAAGGAACCGAAAGCGCCGAGCATGCCCATGAGTGTCCCCAGCAGGAGCGAGCCGACCATGCCGGCGCCGGCGACCAGCAGCGATACTTGCCCGCCGTAAAGCACGCGCGAGAACAGGTCGCGGCCAACCGGATCGGTGCCGAACAGGTGCTCCGCCGAAGGTGGCAAGCGTACGGCCGTCAGGTCGACCGTCGTCGGCGCGGCGGGCGCAAGGAGCGGCGCGAGCACTGCCGACAGCACCATGACGCCAAACAGCGCCGCGCCCGTGCCGAGCGCCAGGTTCACCCGCAGCCGCCGGAACAAGCCGGGGCGCAGGTTTGCCAATATGATGGGATCGGTCAAGGCCATGCTCACCCGCCGAATCCCGGGAGCCGCGCAAAGGAGCCGGTGCGTGGATAGGTCTTCACTTCGCGAAAGCCCTCGGCATAGGCGACGCCCGAGGCGCTGCCGCGCAGCGCGGCGTTCTGCGTCATCATGTCGGCGATCGAGGTGTGCTCGCCATAGACGGCGCGCATCCAGGTGTCCTGGCTCTCATGCTTGAGCAGCATCGCCCGCTTGGTCTCGAAGGTCGACGAAATGTCCACGAAGGCTTCGGGCTCGAAGTCGAGCCCGACCGGGTTGTCCATGTAGAAGATATGAGGAATCTTCTTGATGTAGGGCAGGCTGGTTTCGACCAGCCGCACGGAGGCGGGAATGCGCGCGTCCTCGGCGACCCGACCGGAAATGCGATGGTCGGGGTGGTAGTCGGTCGGCCCGTGGATGATCATGACATCCGGGTTGGCCTCGCGGATCGCGTCGATGAAACGGACGCGCGTCTCGCGGGTGTCGAACAGCCACTCGTCGTCGAAATCCATCCAGATCAGCTCGGCGCCGATCAGCGCACAGGAGGCCTTCTGCTCCTTCTTGCGGATATCGCCGATCTCTTTGCGGGTATGCGTGGGCGATCCGACATTGCCATTGGTGGCGACGGCCATGATGACCCTGTGTCCAGCCCGGGCGTAAAGCGCGAGAGTGCCGGCGCACTGCATTTCGATGTCGTCGGGATGGGCTCCGATGGCGAGAATATTCATGATCGCTCCAAGCGTATGCGGGGATCGATCCGGCCATAGAGCAGGTCGATCAAGAGGTTTACGACGACGAAGGTGCTCGCCGTGACAACGGTAATGCCCTGGATAAGCGGGTAGTCGCGGGCATTGAGGGCGACGAGCGCCAGCTCACCGATGCCGGGGAAGGCGAAGACCACTTCGGCGACGATGACACCGCCGAGCAGGTAGCCGATATCGACGCCGATGACCGTGAGCAGCGGCAGGCAGGCGTTCTTCAACGCATAGACGAAGGTGATGCGGCGCTGCTTGAGCCCGAAGGCTTCCGCGGTGCGGATATATTCCTCCTTCAGCACCGCCTCCATCGAGGCGCGCAGCACCCGTAGCTGCGTGGGCAGGATCGACAGCGTCACCGCGATCGCCGGCAGCACCAGACTTTCGGGGCCGGTGAAGCCACCGGCCGGCAACCAGCGGAAACCGACGGCGAAGACGAGGACGAGGATCGCTCCCGACCAGAACACCGGCGCCGATTGCCCCAGCGCCGCGAGGCCTGAACTCAGCCAGCCCCAGATCGAGCGCGGCCTGAGCGCCGCCATGCTGCCGAGCCCAACGGCGATGGCGAGCGAGGTGAAGAGCGACACGCCGGCGAGCAGCAGCGTCCTCGGCAGGGCGTCAAGGATGAGGTTCATCACCGGCGCCTGGAACCGGAAGGATTGCCCAAAATCGCCGCGCAGCGCGCCGAGCAGGAACGAGCCCAGTTGGTCGAGCAGCGGCCGGTCGATGCCGAAGTCGCGACGATACTGCTCGATGACGTCCGGCCGGGCGAATACCGGGGCGCGGATGCGTGCCGGATCGCCGGCCGAAAGGCGCAGCACAATGAAGACCATGATGGCGATCAACACCACAATGATGATCGACTGCAGGATTCTTCTGAGTGCAAACGAACCCACGACCGGCTCCGGGAGAACAACGGACCGACGCGCCAGCCGCGCCGGTCACAAATACTGCGTTCAGGAGGCTACCGAGACTTTCGGCAGCAGGTTTTCGCCGACCAGTGGGGCCCGAACGTAATCCAGGACACGCTTGTTGACGATGAAATACCAGATTTCATCGGAGAGATAGAGTGTCACCTGGTTGTCCCAGAGGTATTGCGCGGCGGCGGTAACGGCAGCCGGGCGCTGCTCCGGGGTGGCGGCCCGCTGCGCGGAATGCAATGCGGCGTAGGCGTCATCCTTGTAGTGGAACACCGCCTCGGCCGTGCCGCCGACATAGAAGCCGAGCAGGAAGTCCGGGTCGTTGTTGAATACGCCGAGCGTGTTCAGGTTGATGTCGTAGGTGTTGTAGGACGAGCGGAACGCACCCACTTCCAGCCGCTCAACTTCCACCTGAATGCCGATCTGCTGCAGCGAGGCGGCAATCACCTGGTCGATCTCGATCTGGCTGGGCACCAGGGTCGAGGTCGACATGCGCAGCGTCACCCCATCGGGATAGGCGGACTCGGCGAGCAGAGCCTTGGCCTTCTCGATGTCGAACTCGAATTTGGGTTCGAGCGGGGTGTAGAACGGCGACGTCGTCGGCAGGCTCGAAAAGCCCACGGGGTTGACGCCGCGCATGATCGACTTGGCGATGCCCTCGCGATCGATCGCATGCGCGACCGCCTGCCGCAGCTTCAGGTCGCCGAGCGGGCCGTTGTGCTGGTAGATGGCGATGATCTGGGCCGGCGGGGTCTGCTTGTTGATGTAGAAATCGGCGTTGCCCTCCACACGCGCCAGGTCTTCGGACGAAACGCGGGTGGTGATGTCGACCTGGCCGGAAAGCAGCGCGTTGATGCGGGCCTGGGCGTCCTCGATGTAGCGGAAGATCACGGTCTTGATCCTCGGCGCGCCGCCCCAGTAGTCCGCGTTGGCTTCGAGGGTGACGTCATTGCCCGTGTACGACACGAATTTGTAGGGGCCCGAACCGAGCGCGCCGACCTTGAAGTTGTCGGGGTTGTCGATGTTGGCCTTAGGCAGGATCTTGACGAAGGCGAGCGCGTTAAGCACCACGCCGAAGGCGGTTGGCGAGACCACTTCGATCTCGGTCGGTGACTTGACGGTCACCGAAATACCAGGGGTAGCGACCATCGACTGTGCCAGCTTGCCTTCACCCAGGCGGTCGATACTGGCCTTGATGTCGTCGGCGGTGACGGGCGTGCCGTCATGGAATTTGGCGTCGGTGCGGAGGGTCAGTGCCACTGTGGTGTCGCTCACGAGCGCCCAGGCGGTCGCGATCGAGGGCACCATGTTGCCTGCCTCGTCGAAGGCGATGAGGGTATCATGGACCAGCGACGCGACCTGCTCGTCCACGAGGCCGAAGCCCGCCGCCGGGTCCCAGTAGTTGGAGGTCGGAGGCTCGGCATTGCCATAGGTGATGGTGCCGGTAGGCGCGCCGTCCTGCGCGAAGGCACGCAGCGGCATGATGCTCGAAAGGCCTGCAAGAGCAGTGCCGGCGAGGCCGGCTGCCATCGCGGATTTCAGGAACGACCGGCGGGTCGCTGCGAAGTCGGACGGCTCAGTCTCATCGATCGGATTTTGGCTCATCTCGTTTCCCCAGTGTACGCCCGCTGATCAAGTTGCAGGCTGGGCAACGTTATGCATACGGTATACTGTATGTCAATGACGAGCCAGTTTATACTCCTGGACTACATGGTCCAACCGCAGCGTTGTCAGCCAGCGCCGTTAGGCCTACGTCCTGCCCTTCTTTCCAGCATAGACACGGCCGTGGCGCAGCGGGAATCACTGCAGGTGCCGACGCGCCTTGCCCAGCACCCGCACCGCCGCCGCGGTCGCGCTACAATTGGCGATGATTGCCGGCAATGCCGCGCCGTTGACGCTCGACGCCGATGGTCCTGACCGCCTGGCGCGGCTCTACCGCGGTTTCGCGACCATTGTTGACCAGGCATTCCACCCAAAAAACGAGAAAGGATTAGCGGCGTCACGTCAATCGGCTACCGCCAAAGTCCGCGGCTGTCCAAGGCGCAAAGCCACCGCACCTTGGCTTCGCATTGCTCGTATCGTGTAGGACGACCCCCTTGAAGGATTTCCCCGACAGTCCTTGACGGCTCCGGGGATCGCGGCGACCGCTTTCCTATGAGTGCTGAAGCTATTGGATTCACGTTGACCGGGACGTCGCCGGCTGGGCCCGCGGTCGATAACCCAGCGAGTGCACTCGTGACCCCAATGTAGCCACTCCATTGGCTGACATCTCAATCGAGGGTATCCGACCGTAACTCCCGGCGCGCTCGGTGACCGTTGCATGCGGCAACATCGGACATCGCGGCGAAGTGACTGGAATTCGGTAACGCGGTCGGGTTGTATCCTTGCTATTGCACTATTGCGCGTCGCCGACTCGAAATCTGCAGGAGACCGTCTGCGACTCGCCTGCATCGAGCACGGCCATGTCGTTGGCCTCGGCCCCACCGGGACCGTTGATAGCATCGACCGCATGGGTGACTGGCTCCAAGCAGAAAGACTCTGCGGTTTTCGAGGGTGAGTAGAGGATAGCGCAGGACAAGGCGGCGGACGCCTCGATCGCGAGGGTCAAATGGCGGCTTGGCCACGTGACGAGCGCCCGGCCATCCCAACCGGGAAAGGCATTGTTGATCCAGTCGGCGGGAAGGGCTTTGCCCTGCCGGAAATTCCAGTCGGGCCGGGCGGAAATATCGACCAGCGCTGCGGGCAAATGGTCGGCCGTTTCGAGCCAGACCTGCCCGAAGTCCGCACGAATTTCGGTGTCGGGCGTGCGCGCCAGATAGGGGTGGAAGCCGAGGCCGAATGGGAGGCGGATGACGGCGCGATTGGTGACCGTCAATTCCATCGACAGCGCGTCGTTGGTCAACGCATAGCGCATGCGGGCGACATAAATGTAGGGGTTCGGTCCCTCCGACTCGAGGGCCAGTTCGACCGCATCGCCTGTGGCGGCCGTAACGGTCCATGGAAGCTGAAAACCGTTGCCATGGATCGGATATGTCTCGCCGGGCACGTTGGGTGCAAGGGCATGGAACCTGCCCTCGAAATTGAAGCCGCCGCCGGAAATCCTGTTCGACCACGGCACGAGGATAATGCTGGCGAGATCCATCCCCTGGGCGTCTGCGCCTGTGCCGCGGAAGAGTGGAACGCCGTCGCATTCGAAGCGCAGCATGCCTGCGCCAAGCCGGGGCGCGATCTCGGCGACGAGGGGGCCGCTGCGGATCGTGACGGCTTGCACGGAATTACCAGCCCCCGTCGACGTGGAAGTTCTGTCCGGTGATCATGTCTGCGGAAGGGGACACCAGGAAAAGCACGAGGTCAGCCACGGCCTGGGGCTGGATGCGTTCCTTGAGGCACTGGTTCTCGAGAATCCAGTCGTTGTATTGCTGCAAACGATCCGCAAACACCCTCGCCTCCGCTTCCGAGACCACGGCGCCAGGCGATACGGCATTGACCCTGATGCCGTGCGGCCCGAGTTCGCGCGCCAGTGACTTGGTCAGACCCAGCATGGCGCCCTTGGAAGCGACATAGGGCACGTATCCATCCCAGCGCCCGTTGAGCGTGACCGAGCAGAAATTGACGATCTTGCCGTAGCCCTTGGCCTTCATCCCTGGTGCCACGGCGCGGGTCAGCACGAAGGCCGCCGAGGAATTGACGCGGATCTGGTCCTCGTACTCCTCGATCGAGAAGTTCTCGAACGGCTTGTTGATGATCAGCGCCGCATTGTTGATGAGGATATCGACCGGGCGCTCGCCGGAGACCGCTTTGATGCGTGTCTCGGCGGCGTGAAGATCATTGAGATCCAACCCAACATAGGTCGAGCCGTCGAGGGTCGCAGAAAAGGCGGCACCCTTTTCGGCGAGTTCGGGGCGATCGAGAAGCACCACTTCCGCACCGGCGGCGGTGAAGGCTGCGGCCTGGGCTTGGCCGAGCGTGCCGAGGGCGCCGGTCAGAAGAACGCGCTTGCCGGAAAGATCGGTCATCGTCGGTTCCTCCGGCGAAGGGTGGCGAGGCCGGCGTAGATCGATTGCAAGGCATCCTCCTCGGAGAGCTTGCCGACGAGGGCGGCGTTGACAGCATCGCCCACCACGGTGCAGGCGTCGACCCCCATTGCGCTGAAAGGCCGTTCCTGTTTCTGGATGGCACGGCAGGCTCGCGTGACTGCCAGGATGTCCTCGCGGAAATGCCGGTCGAATTCGGGTGAGTAGAGCGCGGGGAGCGAGGCGGTTTCGATGGCGTTCGCCATTAGGCCGTCCTCGAGCAGTTGCCGGTCTGAGGTCAGGTACTTGCAGAGTTCCCAAGCCTCCTCCTTCATGTCGGAATTCGCTGGGATCGCCCAGGGCGGCGCGTAGAGGTTGGGGGCGCGGCCCGCCGGCCCCGCCGGAACCAGCGCGATGCCCACCTTGTCGCCGACCTCGGGGACGTTCTTGATCGCGTGGGCATATTCCATGCCGACGTCCATGATCATGCCGACACGGCCCGAAGCCATGTCGCGACGCATTTCAACGAAGCTGATGTCGCCCTGATCCGGGGGCGCTACTGTTCGCAGCAGGTCGACATAGATCGCCATGGCCTGGCGGTGACCGTCTGAAATTGCTTCGACCTCACCGTCGGGAGTCAGCCAGCGGGCGCCGAAGGAGCCGATGAAGGAGCCGAAGGTAAAGACCGAATGGCCGCCGCCCGCGGCGCCGCGCGTTTCGAAGCCGTAAAACTCGGCACGTCCGTCGCGCCGCGCGGCATTCTGCAGGCTCGCGGCGACCTCCTTGAGTTCCGCCCAGTCGCTGGGCACCGGCAGACAGTATTTCTCCAGAAGATCGGCGCGATACATCACCATTGAGGAGACGTTTACGCAGGGCAGGCCGACAATCGCACTCCCATAAGTCACTGCATGACGCGTCGCGTCGGAGACGTTGTCGAGCGTCAGGGCGTCGCGCACCATGCGAGCACTCAAGTCCTCGACCAGGCCCTTGCGTGCCATTTCTTGAAGGATGATCTCATCGGTGCAGATGAGATCATATACCGGATTCGGCTTGGTGAAGGAGCCGATCATCTGATCGAACATGCGCTCGATGGTGCCGATGCCTACTTGGTCCCAGACCAGCTCGGTCTTGATACTGGTGCTGCGCGTAAACTCGGCGAGCGCGGCAGGCAGGTTGGCGAATGGGAACCAGTGTTCCTGATAAAGCTTGAGTATGCCGCCCGGCATTTGGTTCCCCGATCAGAGATAGCCATGAACTTCGTCGATGCTCGTTTCGGCGGTTGGCCGGTCAAAAACCACTTCGCCGCGCGCCATTGCGACGATCCTTTCGCACGACTGAAAGACGTGGTGCATATTGTGGGAAATGAAGATGCCGGTGAGATTCTGCGCCTTGAGACCCTGGACAAAGCCGATAACCTTGTTGGTTTCCTTGACCGAGAGGTGATTGGTAGGCTCGTCGAGGACGAGCAGGCGCGACTTGAAGTGCATGGCGCGGGCGATTGCGACGCCCTGGCGCTGACCGCCAGAGAGTTCGCCGACCAGCGCGTCGGGGGAGCGGAGGTGCAGGTCGACATCGGCAACGGCTTTGACGCTCTCCTCGCGCATGCGCTTCTGATCGAGCAGGCCGAAGCCGCAGATGGCGAATTTTAGCGGCTCACGCCCGATAAACAAGTTGCGCGAGATCGACATCGAGGGGACCATTGAATTGTATTGATAGATGGTCTCGATGCCGAGGTTCATGGCATCCCGCGGCGATCTGATCCGCACGGGACGACCGTCGAAAATGATCTTACCTTTGTCAGGTCCGTGCACGCCCGATAGAATTTTGATCAGTGTCGACTTTCCGGCGCCGTTGTCCCCGACCAGGCCGACGACTTCCCCCGGCATGATGTCGAGCGAGACGTCGTTGAGGGCATGGACGCCAGAATACCATTTGTGCAGTCCGCGCAGCGATACCAGCGGGGCGGCCATGATCAAGACTCCACCTTGATGCGGCGCGCGGTGCGGCGCAGCCAGGAATTGCCGATGACGGCGAGGATCAGAAGGCCACCAACGGCGAACTTGAACCAGTTGGCATCGACCTGCGAAAGAACCAGGCCATTGTCGATAACCCGGATCAGCAGCGCTCCGACGATGGCACCGGTAACGGTGCCGATGCCACCCGTTAGCGCCGCGCCGCCGATCACCGCGGCTGCCACGGCCTGTAGCTCGAGCCCCTCACCGATCGAGGGTAGCGGCGAACCGAGGCGCAGCACTTGGATGAGACCGGCAAAACCCGCCAGCATGGAGCACAGCATGAAGCAGCCGATCTTGACGCGGTTGACCGGGATGCCCATGGACGCGGCCGCCTCCTGGAACCCGCCGGTCGCCCTGATCCAGTTGCCGACATTGGTAAGGCTCATGAGGCCGGCGGCCAGCATGGCAATCACCAAGAACCAGATGAACGACATGCGGAACAGCCCGCCGGGCCCGACATACTGGGTGAACATGGCGCTGGGAATGTCGACGGGCAGCAGCGGGGGAAAGCCGCCGGAGATGACAACGGTCAGCGAGCGGGCGAGGAACAGCATACCAAGGGTGGTGATGAAGCTCGGGATGGAGAATCGCAGCGTAATGAGGCCGTTGGTGAAGCCGATGACTGCACAGATCACGAGGCCGATCAGCACCGCGGGCCAGAACGGTATTCCGTTGTTGAGCATTATGGCGACCGACATCGGCATCAGCGCGAACACTGAGCCGACCGATAGATCAAACTCTCCACAGATCATCAGGATGGTGACCCCGATAGCGACGAGCCCAACCTCAGGCAGGATACCCATGACCCCGCGGATATTCTCGGTATTGAGGAACACCCCGTCGGAGCGGATCTGGAACACAATGGCCAGCAATATGAGAAGCACGACGCCGGCGACCTCGGGCTTTTCCATATAGATCTTGAGCAGGTTTTTCAGGACGGTCACCTTCTTTGCACAAGGAAAGGAGCGCGGGAGAAGACGGAGCCCCCGCGCCCGGAAGACCTATCGATGCCTAGCGGACACCCTGGGTGGAGAGCGCCATGATGCCGTCAACCATGTCCGGGGTGACAATGCCCAAGCCGGTGTTGATGTCGGCAGGAGCGAGGCCGACCTTCTTGGAGAGATAAACTTCCATGACCGGCATGAAGCCCTGCATGTACGGCTGCTGGTCGACCTGAACTTGCACATAACCTGACTTCATTTCCTGGAGCACTTCGGGGACCAAATCGAAGCCGCCGAGCAGCACCGTGCCCGGCGCAACACCGCGGTCGCGAAGCACGCGGGCCACGGCGGCGTGCCAGAACCCGGTATCGAAATAGGCAGTGGTCTCGGGATGCGCATTAAGATACGCGCCGACGCGATCGCCGGTCACGGCGAGATCGGTACCCGAGTCGATGCGTTCAAACGCGATCTCGCGATCCGGATTGGCGGTCTTGAATTCTTCGAGAAACTTCATCACACCTCCCCCTCGCTGCTCTGACCAATTCTGGCCGGGTGCCGATATGCCCACCAGCACATGGATGGGACCATCCGCGGGGAAGTTCTTCGCCTGCGCCTGGGCCAGCGCGTAGCCGGCCGCAGTGAAGCCCTGGCCGATGAAAGCCTGCCGCGCATTGCCGGCGGCGCCTTCGAGGTCATCGACGTTGCTGGCGATGACAATGATGCCCTGGGCGCGCGCGTCGGCGATGATCTGGTCGAACGCCTGGTTGTCGACGATCGAGGTGATCAGCGCGTCGGGCTTGCCGGCGATTGCCGCCTGCATATTGGCGACCTGCTGTTCTACCGCCCCTTCGGTCTGGGTAAAAATCATCTGACAGTTGGCTGCTACCTTGCCGCAACCATCCTCGAACCCCTTCTTGACCGCCTGCCAGAACGTGTTCGATGCGGACGAGTGGATCGTGAACGCGATGTTGAGCGGCGCGTCCTGCGCCAGAGCGGGCACAGTCAGCATCGCCGGGATGGCGCCCCCGATAGCCAGCAGTTTGTGAAGCTTCCTCATTGTAGTCCTCCCTGTTGAAACGTTGAGCTAGCCGGGCTCGCTCACCTTCCTGGTGACCGAAAACCGCGTATCGAGATCTGGATGAAGCGCCATGCCGAGCCCCGGGCCGGGCGGGACGGTGATCGTCCCGTTCTCGACCTTGGGCAGTGCAGTCACCAGATCGCCGTACCAGGTGCGGTAGAAGGCCCGCACGCTTTCCTGAACGAGCGCGTTTGGCGCGTTCAGTGAAAGATGAGTTGAGGCAGCCAGAACCACCGGCCCGGTGCAGTCATGGGGCGCCACGGGTAGATGCCAGGCCTCCGCCATTGAAGCGATCTTGCGGGCTTCCGAGATGCCGCCGCACCAGGACAGATCGAGCATGACGATGCCCGCGGCGCCGGTTGCCAGCAGGTCGCGGAAGGCCCAGCGGGTGGCCATCGTCTCGGAAGCGCAGAGCGGTGCCCGCGACGCCTCGGAATAGCGCCGGAGGTCGCCCAGCGAGTCCATCTTGATGGGGTCTTCGTGCCAGAAGGTCTTGAACTGGGCGAGTTCGCGGGCAATCTGCATGGCCGGCAAGAGCTGCCACATCGAATGAAACTCGACCATGATGTCCATCTGGTCGCCAACGCGTTTGCGGATTTTCTCGAAGGGCGACAGAGCCGATTTCAGGTCCGCGGCGCTGATATAGGCACCGTTGGCTTTTTCGGCGGCGACGTCGAATGGCCAGATCTTCATCGCCGTGATGCCCTCGGCAAGCAGTTCCTCGGCGAGATCATCGGCGCGGTGGAGGAAGGCGTCGAGGTCGGCGTACTGATTCCGGCCCGTGTTGAGGCCGTAGTTGGAGACGGTTTGGCCGCCCTCCTTCATGTAGGCGGTACCGGCGCAGGTATTGTAGGTGCGGATCTCCTTGCGGGTGAAGCCGCCGAGGAGCTGCGCGATCGGCTGGCTCGTGACCTTCCCGAACAGGTCCCAAAGCGCGATATCGATGGCCGAATTGCCGCGCATTTCGACCCCGGTCGAGGCAAAACCCAGGTAGCCGGTGAGCGCCCTGGAGATACCGTCGATCTCCAGGGGATTCTTGCCGAGGAGCAGCGGCGCGGCGGTCTCGTGAATATAGGCTTCGACGGCTTTGGCGCCGAAGAATGTCTCGCCGAGCCCCACCAGCCCCGCGTCGGTATGCACCTGCACCCAACAGAGATTGGCATGCTCGTCGATGCGGATCGTTTCGATCTTCTTGATCTTCAAGGCAAGGGCTCCAGAACTCAGTTGATGCCGCTGGCGAGCAGCATCTTGACCGTATTGTCGAAATGGGCTGCCATCTGTGCCTCCGCGACCGGGCGGTTTCCTACCTCAATGGCGGCGGCGATCGCTTCATGGCAGGCGACATTGTCGGAGCGGTCGGCATCGGTCTCGCGCGCCACCCAGCCGATGCGCCAGGTCTGGCGCGTGACGACGTGGAACGAGCCGACGATGAGCGCGAACATCGGGTTGCGGGACGCGCGCGCGATCGTTTCGTGGAAGGTGATGTCGTGCTGCATCACCTTGTCCATGTCGAAGAAATCGGCGCGCATTCCTGCCGCCAGCGCCTTGATCTCGCGCGCTTCCTTGTCTGTGCGTCGCAGCGCCGCCAAGCCCACCGTGCGCATCTCAATTGTGCGACGCACATCAAGAATCTGCTGCACCGACACCTGATCGGTCTGCACGCCGTGGTCGATCACCAGCGCCAGAACCTCGTGATCGACCGCCGATACCCGCGCCCGGCGCCCGTTGCCGACGCTGATCAGTTTGAGCGCGGCCATTGAGCGGTACGCTTCGCGGACGACGGCGCGGGAAACGCCAAGCTGCTCTCCGATTGCAGACTCGCTCGGCAGAACATCGCCGACCCTGAGCCCCTCCGAGCGGATCATCTGCCGAGTGCCGTGGATGACTTTGGAGACGAGGCTGCCCGGGGCCTCATCCTCGTCCGACGCATCGACGGCTCGCAAATAGGAAGTCGTTTTCATCATAACCTATATGATAGCTAGTTTATGTTGTGCAAACAGCATAGCGCCAACCTGTTGTCAATTGCCGGGAGATTTTCTAAATGGCAACAGGCAAGCAGGCAGACGGGTCTTGCCGATGCGATCCTTCTACCCGTGCCGAACGTTCGCCGGCGCTGGGCCCTGAAGGCGCGAGGGACACACGCCGATTTTGATTTCCGCCCACCTGAGGTGAACGATATGACCGTCGAACTTGTGTTGGATGTCCGTAATATTGTCGGCGAGAGCATCATCTGGTCCGTGTCCGAACAGGCCCTCTATTGGGTCGACATTGTCGGCGGCGCCATCCATCGCCTCGACCCGCAGAGCGGCGGGCACACCTCTTGGGAGACACCGGAACTGCCGACATCAATCGGCTTGCGCGGCCGGGGCGGCTTCATCGTTGGACTGCGCCGGCGCGTCGTCCTCTGGTACCCGGGCGGGCCCTTTGAGACTTTTGCGGTTCCTGAGCCGGACCTGCCTCGCAATCGGCTAAACGAGGGCGTGGTTGCGCCGGACGGGGCGTTCTGGGTCGGCACGATGCAGGACAATATCGCCGCCGATGGGTCGCCGCAGCCGATTACCGCCCATTGCGGCGCGATCTATCGCATCGCGCCTGATGGCGCTGTCACGCGTCTGACCGGCGCCGATTTCGGCATCACCAACACCATGGTGTGGACCGACGACTTTGGCTTCATTACAGCAGACACACTGCGTAACGCGCTCTATCGCTATGACTATGATGACGGTCTGCAAACGCTCACCAACCGCCAGCCCTTTGGCCCGGAGCTGCGCCTCGGTCTGCCCGACGGTTCGACACGAGACGCTGCCGGCAAAGTCTACAATGCCCGCGTCGCCGGTGGGGCGGCGATCGCGCTGCTTGGGGCTGACGGCACCCCCGAGGCAAGTATCGCGATGCCCTGTTCTTCGCCTACGAGTTGCACTTTCGGCGGCGCCGACTTTCGCACGCTCTACGTCACCTCGGCCCGCTTCGGCATGGGTGACGCGGAGCTGGCAAAGACGCCCCAAGAGGGCGGACTATGGTCGATCCGCATGGCCGGAGCAGGACGGCCGAGCTTTGAATTCGCAGGCTAGAATCTGCCGCATGGCCGCCGCGGCCCGATCCGGGTATGTCGCCCGTCGCGAGAACATCATCGCGGTCGGCAACTCGGGCACCGGCAAGAGCCACATCGCGCTCGGGCTTGGCCTCGCCGCCTGCCAGAAGGGTCTGTCGGTCGGCTTCATTGCCGCCGCGGCGCTGGTCCACCAGTTGATCGAGGCCCGCGATGAGAAGCGGCTCTTCCGTTTGCAGCGCCAACTTGCCGGCTACAAACTGTTGATCATCGAGGAACTCGGCTAACCGGGCGGCACCGAGAACATCATCATCTTGCGCACGGGCCGTGGGTCGATCCCAAACCGGCGTGCCGCCTCGCGATGGCTCAAACCCTCGATCTGCACGTTAGAGCCCAACCCGAAAAGAGTTGAGCAGTTTCAGCAGGTTGTGGTTCAGTTCGGTTGCTGGACTGAACGGAGATCATCATGGCCTGGACCGAAACCGCCAGGCGCGAGTATGCGCGACGTGGCCGCCGCTATTCAAGTGACCTGACCGATCGGGAATGGGCGCTGGTTGCGCCGTTCCTGCCGCCGGCCCGGCTCACTGGCCGTCCCCGGACGACGGACCTTCGAGCGGTTCTCGACGCCATCCTCTACATGGCTTCGAGCGGGTGCCAATGGGCCATGCTGCCGCGCGAGTTTCCGCCGCCCTCGACCGTGCAGCGCTATTTCTATGACTGGCGCGACAGCGGCCTGTCGCGGACGATCAACCACCATCTGGTGATGATGGTCCGCGAACTCGAAGGTCGCGAGGCATCTCCCTCAGCCGGCATCATCGACAGCCAGAGTGTGAAACCACCGAAAGCGGCGGGCCACGGGGCGGAGCCTGTCCTCGGGCCGGCATATGGCCGGACCCGGGGGACGCCGGCAAGAAGATCAAGGGCCGCAAACGCCACATCGTCACCGACACACTTGGCTTGCTGGTGGGTCTGGTGGTGCACGGCGCCGGCATCCAGGACCGCGACGGCGCTGTCAAAGTGCTCGGCTCAATCCGTTCCAGTTTCCCCTGGCTCCGCCATGTCTTTGCAGATGGCGGCTATGCCGGGCCAAAGTTGCGCGGCGCGCTGCGCAAAATCGGCGACTGGAAACTGCAGATCGTCAAGTGCTCCGATACCGCAAGAGGCTTCGAGCTTCTGCCGCGCCGATGGGGCGAGCGAACATTCGCTTGGCTCGGCCGCTGTCGAAGGCTGGCCAAGGACTGGGAGCAGACCATCGCAAGCGCACAGGCCTGGATCCTCATCGCCCACATCCGCGTCCCCACCACGCGCCTCGCAAGACATTGCCATTGCTCATAGAGTTTTGAGGGTCCTGAGACGGAGTTGGGAAGGATCGGTCAATCCCGACCCGACCCAGCGAAGCGCCTCCACCACCCACACATCGCCCATTGGCAGGGGAGGGCTGGTCGAGGGTGGGGATCGTTACCGGTAGCCTCTCCAAAGCGGTCGTAGGCGCAACAAGGCGGGCCCAGGTCGAGAAGGCCGAGCGGAAGCCGTGGACCGTGAGGCCGTCGCCGCGCAGGCCACGCAGCAGCATCAGCATGGACATGTTGCTCAGCCCGCGGTTCGGCTTGCTGCCGGTGAACACGAACCTGTTCTCGGGCGATGGAGTGCCGATCAGGCCAAGGGCCGCGTCGCTGAGCGGCACGCGATGCTCGCGTCCCGCCTTCATGCGCTCTGCCGGCACGACCCATAGCTTCTGGTCGAGGCTGATCTCCGATGGCGTGGCGCCGATCGTCTCGCCGGTGCGCGCCACCGTGAGGATGGTGAAGGCCAGCGCCTTGGCGCTCTCGCTGCTGTTGTCGAGCAGTTCGGCCATCAGAACAGGAACGTCGCGGTAGGGCATCGCCTTGTGGTGCACGATCGCCTGCGCCTTGGAGATCGCCGGCAGCAGGTGGCTGAGTGCGCCCTTCCACTGGTTTTCGCCGTTCCTGCTATAGCGGAACAACCAGCTGCGCGTGCCCTGCGACCGGATTTGCACATAGAGGGACGGAGCGACGCGATGCACGCTGTGCTTTGTCAGCGCGGCGATCTTGCGGGCGGTGAGGGCACGTGGCGAAGTCATGGCGTCCAGGCCGTTGGTTATGACGACCGGACAACCGCTCTGCTGCTGGCGACAGTCCAGTGTGCGCCTCGAACGGACAGACGATCGGACAGACGGTTGAGAAAATCGCGTCTACCGCGGCAACTGGGCACTTATGATCATTTCGCCGGCGTCTGCACTCCGCAACCGGTGCCAAACCCCCGCGAAGGCTCGGCGATTGTGCCGCTGCCACGCGGCAGTTAGCAACATCCTAAGGCACTGATTATGAAGAAGAAATGGCGGAGAGAGAGGGATTCGAACCCTCGAGACGGTTACCCGCCTACACACTTTCCAGGCGTGCGCCTTCGACCACTCGGCCATCTCTCCGTCTTTAGTCCGATCCGGCTGTCCGGCGTCGATCCAAGGCGCACGCATCTCCCCCAGGGGAAGACCGAATGACCAAGCCATTCGGGTGCGCCTTCGACCACTCGGCCATCTCTCCGCGGTGCCAGCGGCCCGAAGGGCCAAAGGGAGGTCAGACCCTTCGCAAGCGCGCGCACTATACTCATGGGCGTTCCGACCGCAAGTGATCAGAAGCCCGCGAGGGGCATTGTTTGGCCAGGAGCAACGCCTACCTTGTGCTCGGTGCGAGCAGCATGCAAAAAGGACTCTTGTTCGGCCTCGGCAGATGCGCCGGTCCATTGCTCGGGGCCGGGCGCGACACAGAAGGAACATGCGGCTCATTCTGCGGCTATTGGGTACCTGGCTTGTCGGCGTTGCGCTGATCCTGCTCATCATCGACGGCACCAAGTCGCTGGGAGCCAATACCATTGTGCTGACCTCGCTCGGGGAGACCTGGACCGCGTTGCACGCCCAGAGCCTCGAACAGCTTCGTGCCTTTCTCGCCACCCGGTTCTTCGGACCCCTGCTCGACATCGTGGTCACCGCATTGCTGACATTTCCGGCTTGGGCGGTGCTGGGAGTCCCCGGCCTTTTTATCGCCTGGCTGGGCCGGTCCAAGCGCATGCGCGTGTTTGTGAAGCAGGACCAATTCTGAACCGCGCACCTTCAACAAGGAGTAGCGCAGAGATGTTTTCCAACACCAAACCCATGGATATTCCCTCGCCGGAGGAGGCGCTCAAGGGACGCGGCGCGGAGATGCCGGTGGCCGAGCGCCATTACGTCAACGACCAGCCGCTCAAGGGTCCCTACCCGCGGGGTCTCGAAACCATCTATTTCGGGCTGGGCTGCTTCTGGGGCGCCGAGCGGCTGTTCTGGAAACTGCCCGGCGTCCATGTCACCGCCGTCGGCTACCAGGGCGGGCACACGCCCAATCCGACCTATGAGGAAGTCTGTTCGGGCCGCACCGGCCACACCGAGGCGGTAAAGGTGGTGTTCGACCCAAAGGCGCTCGCCCTCGAGGAACTGCTCAAGACCTTCTGGGAGGAGCATGATCCGACCCAGGGCATGCGGCAGGGCAACGACGTTGGTACGCAGTACCGCTCGGCGATCTACACCACCTCGCCCGAACAGGCGGCGCGGGTCGAGGCGAGCCGCGACATGTACCGGAAGGCGTTCAGATTGCGCGGCATGGGCCGGATTGCCACCGAAATCGGCCCGGCCAGGCCCTTCTACTATGCCGAGACCTATCATCAGCAGTACCTGGCCAAGAACCCGATGGGCTATTGCGGCCTCAGGGGCACCGGCGTGAGCTGCCCGATCCCGGCCCGGGAAGCGGCCAATTGAGCCTGTGGAGCCGGGCGGGCTTCGAGGATTTCGTTTCCAGCCTCCCCGGCACGAGCCTTGTCGAACAGTGGGAATCGGTCGTCGCCAAGGTCGGCGGCAAGGTATTCTGCCTGTTCGGGCCCGGCGACGGGAGCATCGCCTTCAAGGTGTCCGAAACCTCGTTCGTTGGGCTGACGGCATCGCCGGGGATCGGCCAGGCACCCTATTTTGCCAAGGGACAATGGGTAGTGGTGCAGCGCGGCGCGCTGGAGGAGGCGACGCTCGGCGCCTATCTTGAGGAAGCGCACCGGCTGATCGCCGCGAAACTGACCAGGAAAGTTCGCGCGGAGTTGGGCCTTTAGGGTCGAAACTCAACCCCGGTCCATCAGCGTGGCAGGACCTCGAACACCTCGACCGGCGCGCCGTCGTCACTCCGCTCGACCAGCCAGATCGGCAACTCGCGCCGGGCATGGAGCTTGACGAACGAGTCTTCGGCTGCGTCCGGCAGCCCCTTCATCTCCGGCATTTGCGGGCAGATCACCACCAGCGAGATGCCGCGCTGGTCGAGAGTGGTACGCGCCTCGTCCAGTGACCGGCTGAAGAACTCCAGGGCATCGCGCAGCCCCTGCTGGTTGCGGTGATACGGCGCCGCCACCACCGCGTGCGGAGTATAGGCCAGAACATGCGCGCCCAGGTCGATGAAGCTCATGACGCGCGCCGGCGGCAGGGCAGCCAGCGTATCGAAGGACGAACCCATGAGGCACTTCCGGCGCAGATCTATGCCGCGCTCGGCTTGCGTTGCGGCGTAGCCGGGCACTGCGAGGAAGATGACGTTGACGATCACGCCTACCGCAAGGCCGGCAAAGCCGATCCAGCTGGCCAGCAGGCCCAGGATCTGCAGCGGCTTGCGCCGGGCGAGGTAGTGCTCGCGCGCCTTGACGATCAGCCATGCCCCTGCCGGTACCGCCAGCTCTGCCGCCATGCGCGAACCGCGGATCTGGACCAGCATGACCACGATCGAAAGCGTGAGAAAGAGCGCGTAGATCAGCCATTCGCCGCGAACCTCCAAGCGGCCGAACTGAACCCGGTACGCCGTGACCGCGAGGGCGAAGAGCGGCGGCAGCGCGACCGCGATTCCGTGGACCGGGTTGGCGGCAATGCTCTCCCAGAGCGGCACCGCTTCCCTGACGCGGCCGATCCAGTGCTCGGCGAGCCACGGGTCGAGCGCCGCATAGGGGCCGCGGCGGCAATCGGGAAAGGCGAGGATCAGAACCGTCACCAGAACGCCGCCGGCAAGCACGCCCAGCAGCAGCCGCACCCGGGCCTGCCTCACCGGCAGCAGGGATAGCGCTGCGAAGCCGGCGCCGACGCCGACGGCGAGCGCGACGTAGACCAGCGAGAGGGCATCGCAGGCCGGCAGCAGCCAGCGATCGGGCGACAGCGCCAGTGCCGCGTGCACGAGCGTTGCCACTGCAAAGCCCAGCCCGAAGCCGCGCAGTGCGTCGGCCCGTCCGGGCACGAGAACCCACATCAGACCGAAGGCGAGGATGGCGGCGGCCACCGAGGGCAGGCTTTCGATGCCGATCGCGAGGGCGGTAGCAGCCGCCAGCCCCGCGCCAATGGCGAATCGGGGTCGGGTCAACGCTTCCATGCCGCAATAAAGCATCAGCAGGGCCAGCAGGATCTGCACCGAATGGTGATCGATGCGGCCGGGAGCGAATTCGACCAGGGTGGCGAGCGAAAAGGCTGGCAGGGCGAGCGCCGGCAGCAATCCCTCCCGCCCGACGAGTTTGACAGTGATTGTCGCGCTCAGCGCCAAAAGGCAGAACAACAGGATCAGTGGCCAGGCATGGACGGCGATCACGTCTGCCATCGTGCCGGCAAGCGGGCGCAAAAGCAGGATGAGCCCCGCGACCGGGAGGTCGATCAACCGCGACCAGTGCATCTCGGCGCCATAGGGGGTGTTGAGCCGGTGCTGGGCCGGATCGAACCAGTCCTGACCTGCCAGCAGATCGCGCACCACGGTGAGACGCATTGCATCGTCGGTATCGGCGAAGAGCGGGCCGGTGGGCAACTCATAGATCGCGCGCGCGAGCAGGACCGCGGCAGCCAGCCCGAAGGCGAGCCAGACCGGCGTCCAGATGGAGCGCCCGGCGTCGCGACCGATTTCCGACGGCCGATTGAAAAGCCTTCGCAATTCCTCTTCCTCGGCCACCACGCCCGATCCCCCGCGTCGACGCCTCCTTACCGCAGGCCCCTTAAGATCGCCTGAAGTCCCAGCAGACCTGTATCGGGACCGTTGACGAAGGTCGCGCGGCCCCATTTACTGCGACTATCGAGATCGGGGGGCGATGATGGTTGCAGGACTTCTTTATCTGATCGGTTTGGTTGCAGTGCTGGTCTCTGTCGCTATTGCCGGCTACAGCGCACCGGCCATGATCACGAGCTTCACCGCGGCGATGGATGTGGGCGACGCCAATGTGTTCGAAATCATCGGCGAGCTGGCGCGCGGGCTTGCCTGGGCGAGCTGGCCGGTGATTGTCGGCCTCGCGCTGATGGGGTTCGGTCGCGTCATCATGCTGTTGAGCGCCATCAACCGCAGCTTGCGCGGCCAGAACTAGCACGCCGCCGACTTCAGGGAAACGCGGTCCGCAGGTCAGCCGCGCGGCTGCGGCACGATGCGCAGGTAGGGCTTCACCGCCTTCCAGCCTTCCGGATATTTGGCCTTGGCCTGCTCGTCGGTCACGGAGGTGACGATGATCACGTCCTCGCCGTTCTTCCAGTTGACCGGCGTGGCCACCTGGTGCCTGGCGGTCAACTGCAGGCTGTCGATCACCCGCAGCACTTCATCGAAATTGCGGCCGGTCGACGCGGGATACTCGATCTTGAGCTTGACCTTCTTGTCCGGCCCGATGACGAACACCGAACGCACCGTCAGCGTATTGTCCGCATTGGGGTGGATCATGTCGTATTTGCGCGCGATTTCGCCCCTCGGGTCGGCGATGACTGGGAAGTTCAGCCTCGTCCCCTGCGTCTCCTCGATGTCGGCTGCCCATCCTGCGTGGTTCTTGAGTTCATCGACCGAAAGCCCGAGCACCTTGACGCCGCGTTTGTCGAATTCGGGTTTCAGCTTCGCGGTGTACCCCAGCTCGGTGGTGCAGACAGGGGTGAAGTTCTTCGGATGGCTGAACAGCACCGCCCAATGGCCGTCTATGTAGTCGTGGAAACGGATGTGACCTTCGCTGGTGTCGGCTTCGAAATCCGGCGCGGCATCGCCGATGAGAATTGCCATGGTGGCCTCCTTTTCCGGCCCTTGGCCGGGTCTTGATCTGACATCCCGGATATATCGGATCGGGGCATCCCGATTGCAGCTTGGCTCGGCAAAATCTTTTTGTCTTTTGCTCCCCGTCCCGGCCAAGCCGTTGCGCGCGAGCCGATTTCGACGCAATAGGCTGACGCCGCGGACTCTCTACGTTCGAGGTTCGCTCGCGGTTGATTAAACCGGAAAATCTGATACGGAAATTGTTTCCCGGTTTGGCCCGGTCCCCATCATCCCGTTCCGGATTTCTCACGGGTCGCAATTTTCCGGTGGTGGACCCCGAGGAGGGCCTCGAGGTGCTCAAGGGCCTTGCCTCTGCCGTCCGGGTGAAAATCCTCAAGCTGTCACCTTCTTTGCCGTCAATCGGCACGGCGCCCAAACGCTCGAACTCGATGTGGCGCTGGAGGGTTTCGACGCCGCTTCGGTGATCGAGCACCAGGTGATGACCCATTCGAACCTCGAAGCGCACAACGCCGCGGGCAGCCGGAACGAAGTGTCGCCGACCAAGGGCTCAGGCGCGAAAATGGAGAGGGACCGGCTGCGG
>JAUXUM010000153.1 GCA_030680995.1 Devosia sp. | reverse complement strand
GATGCCCATTGGCCGCCCGTTCCGCACTTTCCGCGCCAGGACCCGCCGCGCGACCTCCGGCAGACCCGTCAGTTCGCTTGCCCCGCCGGTCAAAACGAACCGGCGCCCGCAAATGTCCATCATGCCGGTAGCCTGCATGCGGTCGCGCACTGCCGTCAGCACCTCTTCCATGCGAGGCCGCAGGATGCGGGTGATGTGCGATCTCGGGATTTGGCCAGGGGCCTCGTCCACGGTTGCCCCGACCGGCACGACAGGAATGAGATCGCGCTCGTCCGCCTGCCCCGGCAGCACGCTGCCGAACATCGTCTTCAGCCGCTCGGCATCGGCCACGCTGACCGAAAGCTGACGTGCCAGATCGAGCGTGAGGTGATGGCCGCCAATGGCGATCGCATCGGTGTAGACCAGCTGTCCCTCGGAGAAGACCGAGACCGTGGTCGTCGCGCCGCCGAAGTCGATGCAGGCGACCCCGAGATGCGCCTCGTCGTCGACCAGCGTCGAAAGTCCGCTGGCATAGGGCGTCGCGATCAGCGCTTCGATCTGCAGGTGGCAGCGATGCAGCACCAGTTCGACATTGCGCATCGCCAGCGTTTCGGCGCTGATCACCGAGACGTCGACGCTGAGCTTCTCGCCCACCATGCCGCGCGGGTCGCGGATACCCTTCTGCCCGTCCAGCGCATAGCCAATGGGCAGGGCATGAACGATGGAGCGTTCCGGCCGCACGCTGCGGTCGTTGACCGCGCGCAGCACGCGCTGGATGTCGGCGCGCTCGACCTCCTGGCCGCCAAGGTTGACCGTGGCCGAGAATGTCTCCGAACCCAGCCGGCCGGCGGTGACATTGACGATCACCGACTGCACGGTCAGGCCGGCAGCTCTTTCGGCCATGCCGACGACGGTACGGACGGCCTGCTCGGCCTTGTCGAGGTCGGTGACCACGCCGCTCTTGATGCCCGCGGATGGGCCATAGCCGAAGCCGATGACTTCCGCGACATGAGAGCGGCCTTTCAGGGCCCTACCTTCGGGCCGCGGGCTCAGCCGCGCAATCACGCAGCAGATCTTGGTCGACCCGATATCGAGCACCGAGACCAGCGTGGTCCGTCCGGGCTGCACGGGTTTGAGGCGCGCCGTCATGGCATCGGTCATCATGGCTTTTTCTTCTTCTGTGCACCGGCTTCTTCGCGAACCACCGGCTTCAACGCCACGATGCCGGACACCCGAAGGTCGACCAGGCTGACGTCGCGGTCGAGCAACGCGTACTCGGCCTGATAGGCCTCGAGCTGGAGGAGGGCCTGGGCCACGCCAAGTTCAGGGAGCTGAACCCTAAGGCCACTGTAATAGATGAGATCCCAGCGCCGGTCGCCGATCCGGCTCAGTACCGCCAGGTTGTTGGTGATCGCGGCGTGGCGGTGCAGCGCGCGGATCATCACCAGCGCATCATCGGCCGCCCCCTCTCCGACAACCATTGGCAGCTCCGCATAGCTTCCACTCGGATCCTCGCCGATGATCGTACCGCGCTGATCCACGAGCCAGGTCGAACTGCCGCTGCGCCAGCGCGCCACGGGCGTCTTCTCCACCACCTCGACGATGATCTGGTTCGGGTAGACCTTCCGGACCGTGGCGCTCTCGACCGCGCGCAGCCAGCGCAGCCTAGCGCGTGCCTTTTCCACATCGAAATCGAGCGTGGAGCTGCCGGCGGCAAGGGTCATCAAGGTGACGATGTCGCTGTCGCGCGTCAGCGTCTGGCCGCTGATCTGGATCTGGTTGATGCCGAAACCTGCAGCCACGAACTCGCCCTGCACCATCTTGGCCACCGAGTGGAAGCCGGCACCGATCGGCCCGCGCACCTCATAGAGACCCACGATCAGCAGCAGCGCGAGGACGGCCCCGCCGATCCGGACCAGCAAGCGCTTGTGCAGCACCCAGGCGTGGCTGAATCCGACGAGTGCCTTGCGACCGATATTTCGGACGGGAACGGGTAGCTGGCGCGGGTCGACGGGCTGTGCCCCGACGAAGCTCTTTGCCCCTACCTGCTGCAACTCGCGTCCTCCACCATCCAGGCGACCAGTTCTTCGAACGAATGGCCCGCATATCTGGCCTGCTCGGGAACCAGCGAAGTCTCCGTCATGCCCGGCTGGGTGTTGATCTCGAGGCAGACGAGCTCGCCGTCTTCCCCGGCCCGATCATTGTATCGGAAGTCGGTCCGCGATACGCCCCGGCACCCAAGCGCGGCATGCGCTTTGAGGCTCATCTTCTGCACTTTGTCGTAAATTTTCGGTTGAATTTGCGCAGGAACGATGTGGCTGGAGCCGCCTTTGGCGTATTTGGCCTCGTAATTGTAGAAGGAGAGATCGGTGACGATCTCGGTCACCCCCAGCGCCACGTCGCCCATGACCGCACAGGTGAGTTCCCGGCCCGGGATATAGCGCTCGACCATGAGTTCCTCGCCGCCGTTCCAGTCCTCGCGCAGGATCTCCTGCGGCGGATGACTCTGCTCGGCCTTGACGATGAAGACGCCGAAGCTCGAGCCGTCGGCAATCGGCTTGACCACATAGGGCGGCGCCAT
>JAUXUM010000149.1 GCA_030680995.1 Devosia sp. | reverse complement strand
ACCGCCGGCTGATAGACGCCGCAGCCCACAACCTCCTGCTCGATGCCCAGCGCCCCCGCTATCTTAAGCAGGTCGGGGGCCCTGCCGATCTCCTCGGACAGGATCGGCAGCGCAAAGCGCGCAAACCCCGTGTGGCGGTTCACCTTTTCGATGATGCAGGTGATCAGGCCCACCCGCTCCTCGATGCGTACCGCCGTCGCCCGCGTTTCCAGCCCCAGCACCACGGCGGCGCCGACCGTGGGGTGGCCGGCAAAGGGGAGTTCGACGCTCGGCGTGAAGATCCGCACCGCGGCCGTGTGCCGCTCGGATTGCGGCCTGGTGATGAATACCGTCTCGGAGAGGTTGAATTCGGCTGCGATGGCCTGCATCTGGTCGTCCAGCAGGCCGTCCGCCTTGGTGACCACGGCCAGCGGATTGCCTTTCAGCCGTTCCTTCGTGAACACATCAAGTATGAGATAATTCAATTTCATTTTGACGCTCCGCAAAGCCGTCCGATGCGGCAGTTACACGTCACAGTCAAGCAGGACAGGCGCCTCAGACTCCCCCGAATGGCGGCAGGGCAAACGAATCCCTGTCGGCTCCGAGGTAGTCGCAGATGGCAGCGACCGCGACTTCGTGGTCGTCCCGTTCGTGCAGCCCCGAAACCGTCACCGCGCCCACCGCGCCGACACCCTTGACGCGGATGGGGAAACCGCCGCCCGCCATCACGAAGTCCTCAGCCGGCAAAGCCCGGTGCGGCGGGAACAGACGATCGCTCCCGCCCGCTTCAAGAACAAGGCGATAGGTGCTCTTCTGCAGCCGCTGCACGGTATTGACCTTGCGCCGCACCCAGTTGAGGTTGTCCGCGGTCGTCCCGGGCATCGCGCAATAGAACAGCGGCCGGTCCCAGAGCCGCACGTCGGCCACGAGCCCCAGCGATTCGCGTACCGCCCGTTCGCGGATGCTCGAGCCGATGGCGAAGGCCGCGTGTTCGTCGAAAGCGGGGAATACCAGCCCCTGCTCCTGCTCGATGATCTTGGCGATATCTTCGGCAGCGGCCATCATGCATCCCCCGAACTTGCTATGCGCCTATAGCACATTTCGGTCCCCTCGCTACGATCCGTATGTCTGGCCGGCGGCCACCGCCCGGTCCCAGGCATCATAGAGCGGCTGCCGATCCGGCGGCTGCCCCTCGAAATTGACCAGGCTCCCGTCGATCTCGACCCAGGGCATCCGGCTCTTCGTCCAGATGTTACCGACCGGGCGCGCCCAGCTCGAATCGTCGAGCGTGCCCGGCTTCAGCACCAGCATCCCCGGCGTCGACAGCGGCTCGTTCCATACCTTGATGCCGCACTGACCGCAGCCCAGCATGCGGACGACCCGGCCGCTATCGGCGGCCTTGTCATAGGCGGTGAGCGTTCCGCGCATGAGTCCGACGCGCTCCCGCGCGATCGGCATCGACATGCTGAATGCCGCTCCGCTCAGCCGCTGGCAGTCCTTGCAATGGCAGGCATAGACGGCGAGCGGCGGCCCCAGCAGCCGGTAGCGCACGGCGCCGCACTGGCAGCCCCCTTCCACCGGGAAATCCGGCAAGCTGATCTCAATCTTCATCGGCTTTGGCGACTCCATCGAACATGACTGCAGCATTCATAGCCCATTCATCATCCCGCGTGCATATGGCGCGCCCTCGACCGGCGGCGACGCCAAATCCGTGAAAGGACGACAAGATGACGTCGTATCTCTCGACGCTGTTCCGCCGTTCGGCCGAGCGCAAGACCTTCTCCGAACTGATGAAGCTCGGTGACCGTCTGCTTCGCGACATTGGCCTCACCCGCGGCGACCTGCATACGATGATGTCCGGTTCGCGCACCGCTCATGCCCGGAAAGTCCGTGTGCATGAATAACCCCTCGGTCTCGATAGTACCGAACTCGAAGGGCTCCGCCGCAAACGGAGCTCTTTGTGTTTCTGGGCCTTCTGCCTCGGCACACATGCGGGTAGAAATGCGCAGGTGACCGGCGCGCTATGAGCAGAGGCCAAGGATGAGCACGACTTCGGATGCGGACAATCGCGAGGAAGAGGCAACCAGCTTCACCCTGATCGACAAGACGCCCCACCTGCCGCACCGCAACTTCGGGGAGTATTTCTCCGACCAGATCGCCGCCATCGTCGGGTCATGGCGCTTCATCATCATCCAGTCCGGCCTGCTCTTGCTGTGGATCGTGCTCAATCTGATCGCCTGGATTCAGCACTGGGACCCCTATCCGTTCATCCTGCTCAATCTGGTGCTGTCGTTTCAGGCTGCCTTCACGGCGCCGATCATCATGATGGCCCAGAACCGCCAGTCGGTGATCGACCGGCACAAGGCCCAGCTCGACTACGACATCAATCTCAAGGCCGAACTGGATATCGAAGCCCTGCATGAAAAGATCGATCTGCTGCGGCAGCAAGACATCGCGCGTCTCATCGGGCTGCTGGAGGTTCTGACCAAGGAGCGGATCGAGAGGGAAAAGGCGGGCGTAAAACCGGAGCCTTAATGAATCGCAAATAATCGCCTGCCGAGAAATTTGGAGGCGAGAGGCCTAACCTGTCGATCCAGGACGGTTCGTTGGGCCCAATGGGCGGCGGCGGAAGTAGTCCGCCAAGCTCGCTCACAATGAAGTGGCGGTTTGCAACGGACCTCGTTGCACGCAACCGAAAGCGCGAAGGGGCCCATCGGGCCCCTTCTTTCAAATCTCT
>JAUXUM010000145.1 GCA_030680995.1 Devosia sp. | reverse complement strand
GACCAGCCGCGGCTGCCCAGAGGTCAGCGTCCCGGTCTTGTCGAAGGCCACGCGGGCGATTTCGGCAGCCCGCTCCAGAGCCACGCCGTCCTTCATCAGCACGCCATGCTCGAACAGCTTGCCGGCCGCGACCACGTGCACGATCGGAACGGCAAGAGCCAGGGCACAAGGACAGGTGATAATGAGGACGGCAACGGCGTTCAGCAGGGCTGTGTGCCAATCTCCGGAGATGACGCCCCAACCCAGAAAGGTGCCAATCGCGAGGGTATGGACCACCGGCGCGTAGATCGACGCCGCGCGGTCGGCGATGCGCCGGTAGGACGACTTTGCACCTTCTGCGGCTTCCATCATCGAGGCTATCCGGGCGAGGAAGGACTCGCTCGAACGCTTGTCGCTCCGGATGCTGAGAGTACCGAACAGGTTGCTGGCGCCGGCCAGCAGCATGCTGCCTTCACTAACTTGCAAAGGCTTCGTCTCGCCTGTCACGATCGAATAGTCCAGAGCACTCGAGCCGGCCAGCACGGTCGCGTCCACGGGCACGCGCTCGCCAGCCCGCAGTTCGAGCGTCATTCCTGGTTCGATATCGCTCAGGGCGATGTACTCGCGGCTTCCGTCGTCCTGAACGCGCACCGCGCCGCGGGGCGCAAGTCGGGCCAGATTGGTGACTGCGGTCCGGGCCCGCTCCCGCATCAGATGGTCGAGCGTCCGGCCGATCAGGAGGAAGAACAGCAGCATTGTTGAGGCGTCGAAATACGCGTGCTGGCCCGATTGCAGCGTCTCGAACAGGCTGAGCAACGCTGCCAATAGCACGCCGATGCTGATCGGAACGTCCATGTTGGTTCGGCCGACGCGGAGGGCTCGCCAGGCAGAGCGGAAGAAGGGGCGGCCAGCGTAGGCGATAGCGGGAATGGCGATCAATGCGGAGATCCAGTGGAAGAGGTCCCGCGTCGCCTCGTCGGCTCCAGACCATATCGACACCGAAAACAACATGATGTTGCCGGCGGCAAAGCCGGCCACCGCCAGTGCCCGCACCAGTTCGCGGAGAACCGGGTCGCCGTCCTCGTTCGCGGCGGGGTCAACCAGGTAGTTGTGATAGCCGCTGGCACGGATCGCTGGTGCGAAATCCGACGGATCGCCCCGCGCCGGATCGAAGACCACCCGAACCCGCCGCTTGGACAGGTTGACCCGGGCACTTGCCACTTGCGGCAATGCGACGAGGGCGTTCTCGATGCTCCGGATGCAGGAGGCGCAATGGGCGTCGGGCACGGCATATTCAAGCTGGCGCGAGCCATCCCCCAGGCGTTGGCTCAGGGCAAGGAGCGCGTCGTTGTCCGCCTCCAGGGCGCTGGTGACCTCGGGCTCGTACGCGTGGGCCGTGGGAATGCAGCACGTCATCGGCGCGGCCCCTCACTCGACCCTGAATCGCTGATGAAATTCGAACGGACCGTGCGCGGTGGGAGCTGACGTCACTGTCGCATCCCACACGCCCGATGCCAGCACGAGCGGCGCCTCATAGCGGCCATCGGCACTACGGCTGACCGTAACGATCTGGTCCTCGTTGGTTCCCACTGGCCGATTGAACTGGATGGTGATGTTGCCGAGGTCGACGGACGCGCCGGCGCCATCGTTGATCGTGAAGCGCATCGAACCGGGCGTGTAGCTGAGCGCGGCGCGCCAGCCGAGGCCCTTCTGCTCGTACAATGCGTCCCGCTTCATCTGATATTCCTGGCTGGCCGCGTAGGAGTTCGGTACCACCAGTCCGGTCCAGGTGACGGAGGCCGAGATCGCCATCGTGATATTCACGGCGACGACCACGCCGAAGAAGCCAACCATGACGAGGGCCATGTGCCTTCCGGTGAACTGCCGGGGGGAAGGCGCCGGTGATGTTTTGGGCATGGTCATGTCAGTGCTCCGGCGCCTTGAACTTGGCTTGGGTCTCTGCCCGCGCCGTCCCGTCGATGCTCTGGGCAACGAGCCGGAACGTGTTGTGCGCCGCAGGCAGCGCCGCGAGGTCGGCGCGAATGTAGAGCCGCAATGGCAGAACCTTATCGGGATCGAGGTCGATAGTCAGACTCGGCGAGGGTTCCGCTGTGCTTCCCGCGAGGGTCATCGTGGCCCCCGGGAGTCCCTCCAGCGCGAGCGTCACCGTCCGCGGGGCCGGTGTCATATTGAGCACCTTGACGTCGTAGCCATTGCGGATCGAGCCGTCAGACAGCACGACATAGAGCGGATTGCGGTCGTGCAGGACGCTGAGATCGAGCGGCGAACGCAGCGACAGAGCCGTCAGCATGGCCAAGCCGACGGCGGCCCAACCGACAAAGTAGACGAGCGTGCGCGGCCGGATGATCGAACGCCAGTTCGTGTGACGGATCGTGTCGACGAGCCGGCCGGTTGCCGAGTCGCGAACCCTTGCTGGGTCGACTGCCTCGCCGCCTCCTGTCGCTATGGCCATGTTAGCGTTGTAGTCGCTGAGCGTCGCGTAGGAAATGAGGCCTCGCTCGCGGCCGAGCTTGTTCATGACGTCGTCGCAGGCATCGATGCAGAGCGCGCAGGTAATGCATTCGAGCTGCTGCCCGTCGCGGACATCGATGCCCATCGGGCAGACCACCACGCAGGCGTTGCAGTCGACGCAATCCCCCGCCGGTTTGCCCACGGCGACGGCCTTTTTGACGTGCAGCGACCGCGGCTCTCCGCGCCAGTCATTGTAGGTGACCGTCAGCGAATGCTCGTCGAGCATCGCGGCCTGGATGCGCGGCCACGGGCACATATAGGTGCAGATCTGCTCGCGCATGAGGCCGCCGAAAGTATAGGTGGTTGCCGTGAGCAGGGCGATTGTCGCGTAGGCGATGAGCGGCGCCTGCAACGTAACCACGTCAACCAGCAGGCTTGGCGCATCAGCGAAATAGAAGATCCAGGCACCGCCGGTGGCGACGCCGATCAGCAGCCAGGTCGCGTGCTTGGAGAAGCGCTTTGCCAGCTTGCCCGAGGTCCACGGACCGGAGTCGAGTCTTATGCGCGCATTGCGGTCGCCTTCGATCACGCCCTCCACCCATAAAAAGAGGTCGACCCAGACGGTCTGCGGACAGGCATAGCCGCACC
>JAUXUM010000140.1 GCA_030680995.1 Devosia sp. | reverse complement strand
GCGCCGGCCGCACGCGTGCGGCCGGCGCGGAGCAGAGTGGTCTCCTGGTTCATGATCGTCACCAGTTCGTCCAGGGCACCGGCGGCGCGGCCGCACAGTTCGCCGGCCGGTAGATCGTCAAGGACGGAGAGGCGTTCTCTTGCAGTTTTCAATTGCTGGCTCCCTTATTGGTCATGGGCTTGGAGGCTGCTTCCTGCAGCGCGATGAGGTCAGCCATCAGAGCGTCGGCGAGGCCGATGCCGCCGGCGGCGGCCATACTGGCTGCGAACTGTTCGGCCTGCATGCCACGCCAGGTTTCCTCGGCAAATCCGCCGCCGAAATCGCCTTCGGAGTCAATGCTCGAGAACATTTCCTTCATCAGGGTGTTGAGGAACACCCCTTCTAGCTCCTCGGCCTGCTGGCGCATCCGTCCGGACGGGTCCTGCGACTGTCCGGCTGGCGAGAAGATCGAGATCGGATTGCTCATCACAGCACCTCGATTTCGGCCTGCAGGGCGCCGGTCGCCTTGATCGCCTGCAGGATGGCGATGAGGTCGCGCGGACTGATCCCCAGGGCATTGAGCCCGTCCACCAGTTGCTGGAGCGTCACCGATTCCGGGACCACGGCCAGTTTGCTGTCGGTCTGACCGACAGTCAGGTCCGTACGCGGCTCGACCGCGGTCTCGCCCAGGCTGAACGGCAAGGGTTGGACCACGACCGGACTCTCGGCGATGGTCACGGTGAGGTTCGACTGCGCCACGGCCACAGTGGAAACCCGCACATCCTTGCCCATGACGATGATGCCGGAATTCTCGTCGATGATGATCTTGGCCGGCTGGTCGGTCTCAACCACCAGTTGCTCAATGTCAGTCAGCAGGTCCACGATATTGCCGTTGAAGCCGCGGGGCAGGTTGATCCGGATGGTCGCCGGGTCTTCGGGAGTAGCCGTGGGCACGCCGATGAAATCGTTGATGGAAAGCGCGACGCGGCGCGCGGTGGTGAGATCGGGGTTGCGGAGCGCCAGACGCAGCGAGCGTTGGGCGCCCAGTGTGAAGCCGATCTCGCGCTCGATCAGACCGCCGGAGGAAATGCGCCCGGTGGTGGGGACGCCGGAGATCACCGTGGCAGCGTCTCCAGAGGCCTTGAAGCCATTGATGAGCACGGAGCCCTGCGCGATGGCATAGACCTCGCCGTCCGCGCCCAGCAGCGGCGTAACAAGCAAGGTTCCTCCTTGCAGGCTGGCCGCGTCGCCGAGCGCCGAGACATTGACGTCGAGGCGGCTGCCCTGGGTGGCGAAGGGCGGCAAATTGGCCGTCACCATGACGGCGGCCACATTGGCCGTGCGCATGTTCTCGCCACGCGTATTGACGCCGAGCCGTTCGAGCATCGCCTGCAGGCTCTGCCGGGTGAAGGGGGAATTGTTGAGCCTGTCGCCGGTGCCGTTGAGACCGACGACAAGGCCATAACCCACAAGCTGGTTCTCGCGCACGCCCTCGATATCGACGATATCCTTGATACGCGCGGCCGCGGCGTCGGCCTCTGTCAGCGGCGCCAGTAGCGTCGTTGCGGCGAGCACGCCGGCCAGCAAATGCCTGAGAGCCCGAAAGTCCATGCCTTCATCCCCGTTCTGATCCGACCCATCCCCATGAGTCGGGTATTCGGAAATGGAGTTGCGAAAACCGTGCCAGATCGCTGTAGGAGTGCCAACTCTTTGGAATAGGCGAATAATTCTGGCCAGCGCCCTGGTGCGTCAGCGCCAGGGCAAGCAATAATTGCCGGGTTCGTTAAGCTGGCGTTAACGGCTGTCGGCAGAATTTGCCCAGGTCATCCACCAGCCGGAGCTTTGAGTCCCCGTGCGGATCGAAGGCAATCTTAGGATCGGGAATACCAGCGGGCGCGGTACGAGCCGGAATAGCGGTTCCGGTACCGCCTTCCACGTCGAAGAGGGAGCTGCCGCTCCACGCGCTGCCGCGACTTGCGCCACCGCCCCGTCTGCGGGGATCGACGCGCTACTGGCACTGCAGGCGGTTGAAGATCCCATGCTGAAGCGCCGGAAGCTGGTCCGTCGCGGCAACGCCCTGCTCGATACGCTGCAGGAAATCGCAGCCGACCTCTTGGTGGGGCGGGTGAGCGAAGGCCGGCTCAACCAGCTCATGGCGCTGATCGGACAGGCGCGGGAGGGCGGCGGGCCAGAACTCGATGCGCTGCTGGACGACATCGAACTCAGGGCGCGGGTGGAACTGGCCAAGCGCGGGCTCTTTCCGCGGCTTTGAGGCGGAGCGGCAACGGCGGTCTCACAAATTAGTCGCGGGGACGTTCGGCGCTTGCCCGCGGAGTGCGAGCCAACTATATAGGCCGTCCTTAGGGAGCACTGGAGTCGAGCAGGGGAATGTCGTCTTTGGAAGTTCTTGAATATCGGCCAAGCGATGATGAGCCGTTCATGAATCTGCGGCAACGAGACTACTTCCGGCAGAAGCTGGAGCGGTGGAAGGAGGAAATCCTTCGGGAGAGCCGCGAGACGCTCGAAAATCTCCAGGAAGAAAGCCAGAATCACCCGGACATGGCTGACCGTGCATCGTCGGAGAGCGACAGAGCGCTGGAGTTGCGGACCCGCGACCGGCAGCGCAAGCTGATCGCCAAGATCGATGCGGCATTGAAGCGAATCGAAGACGGCACTTACGGCTTTTGCGAAGAAACCGGCGATCCGATCGGGCTTGCTCGGCTCGATGCCCGTCCGATTGCAACGCTCAGCCTCGAAGCGCAGGAAAGCCACGAGCGGCGCGAGAAGGTCTACCGGGACGAATAGCCCCAACCTGCCGCTCCTCTATCCAGGTCCGCCCAGCAGGCCTTTTTGTTGTATAGGCCTCCGACCCGGCGCCGAAGCGCCCGCGAAGCTTCCCAGCCCGATGACCGAAAGAATTGCGTCCCTTACGGTTGCAGGGGGAGACGGGGGGAGCAACATAGTCCATAGGGTTGTGAGCGATTGCAGGACAAGGGAGTTAGACGCTGTTAAAGTTTTTTTTCGCGATCCTGCTGGCAGCGCTTTTGGCTACACCCGCCTACGCGCAGGAGACAGGGGCGAGTTGCGCCCGCATCGAGGACGATCCGCGGCGGCTAGCGTGCTATGATGCAATTTTTCGCAGTGACGCCGGGGAACGGGACGCGGCGGGGCTTACCATACAGTCCGAGCGGTTGATCCCGGCCCTGCCAAGCGGACGCGAGTCGGCGGAGATGATCATCCAGTGTGATGCCGGCACGCTTTCAGTGCAGTTCCGGTTTGCCGGCCAGCTGGTTTCGGCGACCGGAGACATCGCTCCGATCACCTTCCAGGTCGATCAGGGCATAACGGCGGTTCGTACTCTCAGGACTTCGCCGGACAATACGGCGGTAGGGTTCTGGACGACCGGTGAAAGCTCGGCTTTCGTCAACTCGCTGGCGGGGGGCACCAATCTCAAGGTGCGCATGACCCCGGTCCGCCAGCGGTCGCTGACCGTCGACTTCCGGCTGACGGACCATTTCGATAGCATCGCCGAGATCAGGGACGCCTGCCGATAGGCTTCAGGCCAGATAGCGTCGGCGCAAGTGATCGGCAAGGTATTGCGCGTTCAGCGTTTCACCCGTGGTCCGTTCCAGCAGTTCCGGCGTAGACCAGCTCGAAGCCTGCGACCAGATGTGTTCGCGCCGCCAGTCGTTGAGGCCGACGAACCGGCCCTGGCGGATGTCTTCGCGCATGCCCGGCTGCGCCTTTTCGAGTGCCGCCCATTGCTGGGCTGCAATCATCGCCCCCAAGGTGTAGCTGGGGAAATAGCCGAAAGCGCCGCTTGGCCAGTGCACGTCCTGCATCGGGCCGTCCTTCGGGTTATCGTTGGTGCGCAGACCGAGATACTCATTCATCTTGCTGTCCCAGACCTCGGGCACATCCCTGGGCGCCAACACAC
>JAUXUM010000127.1 GCA_030680995.1 Devosia sp. | reverse complement strand
CTGTTCGCCGCCGGACAGGGCGCTCGGCAGGTGGGTCAGCCGGTCGCCGAGCCCAACTTCGTTGAGCGCTTGGGTGGCGGCCTCGCGGATGTCTCGAAGGGGCGTGCCGGTCTCGGCGATCTCGAGCGCGAGGCTGACATTTTCCAGCGCCGTCATCGACGGGATAAGGTGGAAGTTCTGGAAGAGGATGCCCAGATTCTTGCGCCGGAAGATGGCGAGTTGGTCCTCGCTGAGCTTGGAAATATCCTGCCCTGCGACTATTACCGTCCCGCTCGTGGCGCGCTCGAGGCCGCCAAGCACCATGAGAAGCGAGGTCTTGCCGCTCCCCGACGGGCCGACGATCGCCGCGACCTCGCCCGCATCCAATCGCAGATTGATGTCCTTGAGGATCTGAAGCGGAACCTTTCCGGACATCAGATGGAGGTTGGTGTCCTTGGTTTCGATCACGGGTGTCGACATCGGGTCATACTCGATTTCTGGTTGCCTCGGGGCCTGGCGGCAGGAACTCTACACAGCCCGTCCTTGATGGCACCGGAGCTCTTGAGTGACCTTCGCATCATACGCGACAAAAAGCGGGGCGGAGGCAAGACACAATGTCACCGTCCCTGCCCATTCTCTTCAAACGGGACGTCTCGGTCAGAACGCCCCGTTTCGGCGCCTGTTCACTGCTCCCCATTTGTGAAAATCCTCGCGCTGGCACTTCTTGGAGACTTGTTTATTCTCCCAGCTCGGCTCGTCGCCGGAAGGACGATGGTTTCATCCGCTTGGAGGCGCTAGGAAATGACCCTGTTCGGACGCCTGCCGCACCTGATCGCGCTCGCAGCTCTGCTCCTCGCTTCTATGGCAATGGCCGCCTCTGTTCAGGCGGCCAAAGCCGATGTGGAGTTGTTGCAGTCCTATATCGGCAGCTGGAAGGGCCGCGGCGTGCTCGCTGGCTCGGCGGAGCCCGAAACTTTCGTCTGCCGCCTGTCGGTCACCAAAGGCAACCAGGGCAAAGTCAACTATGCCGGGCGCTGCGCGCTGGCCGGCATGAATCTGTCGGTCAGCGGCACGATCGCCTATATTGATGCCGCCAGTCGCTACGAAGCCAACATGTCCTCGAATACGAGTTTCTCCGGCGAGGCTATCGGCAGGAGGCAGGACAATGGCGTGGTCTTCAACCTCAAGGAACGCAATACCGACGAGGAAGGCAACGACATGACGATCACCGCGCGGATCCTGCTGCAGAACGACAAGATCAATGTCGAATTCAACGTCGTCTTCAACCAGACCGGCGACATGATCGAGGCCTCCGTGCCCTTCAGCAAATAGCACCGTTGGCGTTCACACGCATCTCGGGCGGCTTCGGCAGAGGGCTCACGACCGCAGCTGCGCGGCGGCGGTCTTGCGACTGCGACCCTGCCTGACCGCAGCCGCCCGGCTGGCGGCGGCCCAATGCGCTTTGGCTCGCGCCGCGCCGGCCGGCCCTCCCCGTTATTCTCAGCGGCCCGGGCATGGTTCTGGGTGGCTCGGATTGGTATTATATTGGCTTGACTGTGGCGCTCACCGCTTCATAGTCCACGCTTCGTCACGACAATTGGTTTCCTGCACGGGGCGTGGAAGGATCTCATGAAGGTTGGCATTGTCGGGCTTGGTTTTCGGCTCGGATATCTGGCGCGCATTTTTTCGGCGGCACTCGACGAGTTTCGCGTGGTCGCCCACGTCGACCCCGAGCCGGCCGGTCTCGACTATGTCACCGGGCACGGCATTGCGGCCGGCAGGCCTTACGTTACGCTCGAGGCCATGCTGGAAGGCGAAAGGCTCGATCTCTTGATGATCGGCTCGCCCAATCACTTGCATCTCAAGCACATTCGCGCCGGCCTTGCCCATGGCGTCAGAGTCTTCACCGAAAAGCCGGTCGTGACCACCGAAAGCGAGACGCTCGAACTGGCCGGACTCATATCCAGGCACGGTTCGGACAACCTCATGGTCGGGCTGGTACTGCGCTACGCGCCGCTCTATGTCGACCTGCGCAAAGCCCAGGCCGACGGCCTCCTCGGCGATGTCGTCTCGATCGAAGCCTCCGAACATATTGCGCCCTATCACGGCGCCTTCTTCATGCGCGACTGGCGGCGCTACCAGAGATATTCGGGCAGCTTCATGCTCGAGAAGTGCTGCCACGATCTCGATCTCTACAACGGCGTCATGGGATGCCGCCCGGCCCATGTGGCGAGCTTTGGCGGCCGCAAAAGCTTCATCCCCGAGAATGCGCCCGAAGGGGCAGGGGCCAACGACATCGAAGTGTACCATCGCAAGCCGAGCGGCTGGATGGGCACCGACCGGGTCTTCGACAGCGACGCCGACATCATCGATTTCCAGACCGCCATCGTCGAATACCAGAACGGTTCGTCGCTCGCCTTTCACACCAATCTCAACGTCCCCGATGAGTTCCGGCGCTTCTGCGTCATGGGCGCCAAGGGCATGGCCGAGGGCGATTTCGTCCGCAACTTTTTCCGTGTGCACGACGCGCGGACAGCGCAAAAGCTGATCGACACCACCTATGCCGGCACCGAATTGTCCGTGCATTACGGCGCCGATGAACAGATGGCACGCGACATCCTCAGGCATTTGACCGAGGGCGCGCCGCTTCCGGTTTCGGTGGTCGACGCTCTCGAAGCCGGCCTGCTCGCCATCACCATGGACGAGGCGCGGCGCACGCAATCGGTCATCGACATGACCCCGATCTGGCACCGGTTCGACCTCGCGCTTTCGGGCCAGGGCGTCTGAGGGAGGCGGGCTGCGGCCGCGAATATCGGTTGGCGCATCGATCCGCGCCAACCGCCGGGGATCGAAACCCGGCCAACCCCGCTTCATCGCATTGGGCGTCTATTCAGCCGCCGCGCGTGGAGCCGGATGTCTGTTGGGCTGCGCCGAGGTCAGCCGCATCTCCTCGATGATGACCACCCGGCGGACGAGGTCGGCCGTGTTCCTCGCCCTCAGCTTGCGCATGATGTGGCGGCGGTGCACTTCCACGGTTCGCTGCGACATTCCAAGCCGCAGTCCCGCCTGCGCATTGGTCTCGCCGTTGACCAGAGCTTCGAGGACTTCTTTCTCCCGCGCCGTAAGGCGAACGAATCCAAGATATGCGGCATCGCCTTCGCCCGGCTCAAGCGGCCGGAAAATCGGCCTCGGGCTTTCCCGATTCAGTGTCACTTTCAATACCTGTCTTAAAGTTTCGCGGCCGTTCGGCCGCACTTGAATAAAAACTGAAAAACTGGACGACAATGTTCAGCGAACAAATATTCGGCAAGGACTGTCTTGCGCCAGTCTGTGGCACCGGACCGTCAGCCGTGACAATGGATCGCAGCGGAAAACGCTGATTCCGTCAATGACCCGCGCCGGGAGTTTCAGAAAAATCGAAGGCCGCCGTTAACGGGCAGGGGCTAGCATGATGCCATGCCCAGTCTCCGTGACCAACCATCCGATGCTGAAATCGTCCACTTTGACCAAAGCGGCGCCCTGTTGCGCAAGGTCATGGAAAATGCCGCTGTCGGAATGGTTCTCGTCGGCGCTGACCGGCGCCTGCTTTATGTGAACAACGCCTTCCTGGAAATGCTGAGTTCCGACGCCCCTGCTGAATTTGGGCGCCTCGTGGACGAACTGATCCACCCCGATTGCGATGCGGCGGCCGGCGCTCATCTCGACCGTCTGCTCAAGGGGGAGATCGAGGATCATCGCGCCGAATGGCGCCTGCGGCATCGCGACGGTGGCGCCGTCTGGGTCCTTGCCTCCGCGTCGCTCCTGCGCGGCGACAGGACCGGGCGACCGCTCTACGTCATCCTGCAGGTTTCCAATATCGACCGTCAGAAGCGCGCCGAGGCGGCCCTCGCCTATGCCGAAAGCCGATGGAGCTTTGCGCTCGATGCTGCCGGGCAGGGCGTCTGGGACCATGACATCCGCACCGACGGCATGTTCTATTCCGATACTTGGCGCACCATGCGCGGTATTCCAAAGGGCGAGTACGTCGACCCTGACCAGGACGAATGGCTCAAGCGGGTCCATCCCGACGACGTGCCGAAGATCCTTGCGACCGTCGACAAGCAGGATCGTGGCGAGGACGGTTACGACACCCTCGAATATCGGGAGCGGCACCGCGACGGCCACTGGATCTGGATCCTGAGCCGCGGCAGGCCGGTGGAATGGGACGCCGAAGGCCACCCTGTCCGCACCATCGGTACGGATACCGACATCACCCGGCTCAAGAGCGTCGAGGCGCAGCTCGCCGAGGAGAAGGAACGATTGAGGGTTACCCTGGAGTCGATTGCCGACGGCGTCATATCGACCGATGCCGGGGCGCGCATCAGCTTCATGAACCCGGTCGCCGAGGAAATGACCGGGTGGAGTTTGGCCGGGGCCATCGGCCGGCCGCTGCACCGTATCTTCGACATTATCGAGGAAAGCAGCGGGCGGACAGCGTCGAGCCCGGTGGCACGCTGCCTGGCAGAGGGGCGCCACGCCTATCAGGATGCGGACGTACTGCTGGTCACCCGTAACGGCGACAAGCGCGACATCCGCGGTTCCGCCGCCCCCCTCCGTACGCCCGAAGGCAACATCGTCGGAGCGGTGCTGGTGTTTCAGGACGTCACCGAAAGCCGCGCGTTGCAGCGGCAGCTCGCGCATTCGGCCACCCACGACGCATTGACGGGCCTGCCCAATCGCCTCGCGTTCGAACGCGCCCTGATCGCCGTCGCCGATCAGGCCAAGCGCGAAATGCGCCAGCACGCGCTCTGCTTCATCGACCTCGATCGCTTCAAGCCGGTCAATGACGGCTCCGGCCATGCGGCTGGTGACGCGCTGCTGCGGCAGGTCGCCGATCTGATCCGCAACAGCTGCCGGCGGCAGGATTTTGCCGCGCGTATCGGCGGCGACGAATTCGCCTTGCTGATGTCGGATTGTCCGCTGCCTACGGCGCAGCGCCTGGCCCAGAAGATCGTCGACGGCATCGCCGCCATACGCTTCGGCTGGGAAGGGCAGATCTACGAGATCGGCGCCAGCGTCGGCATCACCCAGATCGTGGCCGGATCAGCCCAGCCCACCGAGCTGATGGGCGAGGCGGACGCGGCCTGCTATGTGGCCAAGGCCAACGGTCGCGGCAGGGTCACGGTGTTCGGCCTGCGGGGCGAAGAGGCCTGAGCGGCGCCCCGGACGCCGTCTATCCGAATGCCGAGGCGAAGATCAGGCCGGCGAAGCCGACCAGCGCCAATGAGGCGATGCGTGGCACGACGCCGGCATGGCGCTCGCCGGCAGTCGCGCCGATCGCCCGGCCGATGAGGATCCAGCAGAAGCCGACGCAGACGACCGAGATTGCGTAGGCGACGAAGAACCAGATCAGCTGCGGATGCTCCATCGGAATGATGGAGAGAGCGAAGATCAGTGCCTTGGGGTTGAGCAGCGTCGTGACCAAGACGTTGGGCAGGGTGACGGCCGAAGCGGGGGCGGTCAGCCTCGCCCCGCGCCGCCAGAGCTTGACCGCGATCCACCCCAGATAGATGGCGACCGCGATCTTGAGCGCGCTGCCGATCAATGGATAGGCGGCAAAGATCGGCCCGAGCACGATGCGGATGGCGGCGACGGCGACGAGATAGCCCGAAAGCTCGCCGGCGAGCAGCACCAGCGACTTGCGGATGCCGACGACCGCCCCGGAGGTCGCGAGCAGCGTGTTGGTGGGGCCGGGCGTGCCCAGAAGCGTCAGCACCGCCAGCATGAAGAGCAGGGGATCGGTCATCGCTGGGTTCTACGCTCCGGCTGTGCTGGCGGGGTCAATCAATTTGAGGCTCGAAACAGCAAGCCCAGGCTTCTGGCACTGGGTGAACCTCTGGCCAACGTCGTGGCACGGGCTGCCGGGAGCCGAAATAGCGGCCCGAACGCCATCGAATGTCGGCGATCTTGCGCGAGTTGCCGGCCCCGCCGGCAAGCTCTGCGCTCAGCGCAAATAGTGTGCCCGCATCTGGCGCGGCGTCAGCCCATAGGCGTTGCGGAACTGCACGTAGAACTGGCTCAGCGCGGTGAAGCCGGACTGGAAGGCGACGTTTTCGATCGAGAGATTGCCCTCGAACAGCAGCGAGCGCGCGCGGATCAGGCGCATGCGCACCACGAACTTGTGCATCGGCACATGCATCACCTCGGTGAACAGATTGAGCGCGTAGTTGGGGTGCAGCCCCACCACCTTGGCCACATCGGCGGCCTGCAGCGGCTCGCTGAGGTTTTCGAGGATGTGGCGCAGCATCGCCACCACGTAGCGCAGCGGCGTCGCCGCCCGCGTCGAGGGCCCCGGCGATTCGATCCAGGGCGTCATCAACTCGTCCCAACCGGTGACGGCGGCGCGGCGCAGCATGATGGCGATCTCCGCCTTGAGGATGTCCGTGCGTTCGGCATCCCCGCTCCGGTAGTCCTGGTACCAGCGGCGCAGCGTGTCCGCGCCGATCGTTTCGGGCGAGAGCGCAACCACCCCGCCGCCCATCATGGTCTCGGTCAGCCGGCCGAGGTTGGGCATATGCAGAAAGCTGTCCAGTGGCAGGTAGACGTTGCATTGCCGGCTGTCCTGGTTCGGCCCCTTGTCGAGCGCGATGGTCTGGTGCGGGATGCCGGCCCAGAACATGATGAGCCTCGCCGAGGGGATCGAGACCGGGCTGCCGTCGAAGACATAGTCCATGCTGCCGCTGGTCAGCCAGTTGAGCTCGATATGGCCATGGAAGTGCTCGGTCGGCATGACCTGCGGCTCGAACCAGCGCACGCCGAGCCGCCCGAATGCCGCCGTCTGCGCATAGAATCGGCGGTCCGGGCGCGGGACTGGCGCAACCGCCTTTTCTCTTGGTTTTGCGGGTGGTACTGCCTGCGAAATCTCACTCATGCTGACGTCGATTGAACTTTAAAAACCGGAATAACTCATTGAGATAAGCGGATTGCGCCTCTCTTTGCAAGGAATACCATTTGGCCGCTGGGACATTTTCGGCGGGTGGGAGCCCGTCCGGGAGCGCATATTGCGCCAAGTCCGGAGCACAGGGAGGAAACATGCGTAGACACCTATTTGCCCTTGGCGGGGCAAGTCTGTTGCTTGGCGTCTCTATGGTCGCCGCGCAAGCTCAAATGGTTGAGCCAACCACACCACCGGATCCGCCGGTATTCGACGCGCAGGGCACGCCGATCTTCGTCGGCGTCAGGGACGTCTATGAGTACAAGGGGCTGCCCGAATATCACGAACCCGAATTCGTCAAGGCTTTCGTCGACGCCGGCAAGCTGCCGCCGGTCGCCGAGCGCCTGCCCAAGGAACCCCTTGTGTTCAAGGCAGCCAACATGCCCGACGGCATCGGCGTCTATGGCGATGTGATGCGCCACGTCATCGGCGGCCGTCCGGAAGGCTGGAACTATATCGGCGGCCAGTCGCAAGGCTGGGGCGGCATCGACATCGGCATGTCCGAGTGCCTTACCCGCACCGGCCCGCTCTTCATGATCAAGGCGGAGGAACTTGAGCCGCTCCCCAACCTGGCCAAGAGCTGGGAATGGTCCGAGGACGGCCACGTGCTCACCATGCACCTCATCGAAGGCGCCAAGTGGTCCGATGGCGATCCGTTCGACACCGAGGATGCCATGTTCTATTGGGAGGACAACGTCCTCGATCCCAACGTTTCGCCGCTGAACGGCGCGACCCCGGAATCCTTCGGCAAAGGCACCACGCTCGAGGCGGTCGATGCCTACACGCTGAAATGGACGTTCAAGGAAGCGTTCCCCACCCAGTATCTGTACCAGATGGCCTACGGCACCTTCTGCCCGGGACCGTCGCATATCCTCAAGCCGCAGCACCCTAGGTACAACACTGCCAATACCTACGACCAGTACAAGAACGCCTTCCCGCCCGAAGTCCTGAACATTCCGGTCATAGGCGCA
>JAUXUM010000120.1 GCA_030680995.1 Devosia sp. | reverse complement strand
TGAAGGACTCCAAGGTCATCGTCGCCATAAACAGCAACGTGGACGCACCGATCTTCGAGGTAGCCGACTACGCGTTGGTCGGCGATCTTTTCGTGCTGGTGCCAGAGCTGACTGAAAAGCTTAATGCAGGCTGACGTTCCGAGCCAGACAAGCCATTTGACTGCGCGGGGTGCGCATTTGGACGCTGAAGATTGGCGATAAAGGCGGCGTCGGTTCACTTGCGCGCCGAAATTGCAGGCCCATATCCGCAAGACCGCAGAAACGGCGGCATGGGGCAGCGGGAAAAATGCTGTTTCTCCAGAGCGTGATCAGCAGAAGTTGAAGTCTTCTGCGGTTCGATCACGTGACCAAACAACAACTTAGCGTATCGGGCGCCGAACTTGGTGGCGCCCGAGACCGTTGCTGTTGGCTTTGGGACTACTGACTTTGCCGCGGTTCGCCGAAGGCAAAGCGCACCGCGGCGGCAGAAATCAGCGCATCCAGTCTGTGTTCCTGCGTTTGGACAGGTCCGGATCCCAATCGACCCGGGGCAGTTTGGGCGGATAGCTGTATGTGTGGTCGTTGGGAGGCATGATTACGTATTTGCGGTCGAACTTGGCCCAGGCGTAGTTCTCGCCGGAGCGGATGATGTGCGGCCAGTCCGGATGCGCGAACAGGGGCCTGCCGACCGCCACCAGTTCTCCTGCGCCTGACGCGATTACTTGCTCCGCGTCCGCCCCGTCGGCGACACCCCCGTTGACGATCATAACCTTACCGCTGGTTTCACGGATCGCTTCGGGCATCGGAGTCTCTCCATCGTCCGCGCGATTGTCCTTCCAGGCGAAGCTTGACCAGTGCAGTGCATCGACGTCCGCATCGGCAAGGGCTCGGCCGACGGCGCGGGCGTAGCTTAGGCCGCCCGGCCATGCGCCCGTAAAGTCATCGACCCCGTCCTGGCTGAGACGAAGCGTGATGATCTTGTCCGGTCCGATCGCTTTGCGGACGCGTTCGCAAACGAGCTTGGCGAAGCGCACATTGTTTTCAGCGGAGCCACCATATTCGTCAGCCCGGAGGTTCGTCTTGGGGTGGATGAATTGATAGAGAAGGTAACCGTTGGCGCCGTGAAGTTCGACGCCGTCGAATCCCGCCTCGACCGCCCGCGCGGCGCCCTCCGCGAAACCGTCGGCGATGCGCGAGATTTCGTCCTTGGTCAGGGCCCGCGCTGGTGGGAACGTGACCTTGGGCCACGCCCCGCTGATGCCGCGATTGTGCTTTTCCTCATCCGTGTCGGTGTAGAGAACCCAGCCCGGGCTTTGGCCGTCGCTGGCGGTCACCGCCTGCTCGCCCTCGTGCAGGCATCGGGGGTCGCTGACGCGTCCGCCATGCATCAATTGCAGAATGATCGGAACGCCTTGGGCGTGGACCGCCTCGACCACCTTTTTCCAGCCGGCGACGTGTTTGGCCGTGGCGATGCCGGGTTGGCTGAGATAGCCCACGCAACCGAGCTCGTCGTTGAAGAAGGTCGCTTCGGTGATGATCATGCCGAGACCGCCTCGCGCCCGGCGCGCGTAGTAGGCAGCCATTTCTGCGTTTGGCGTGCCGTCGGGCTCCGCCGACTGACGCGTCAGCGGCGCCATCACGATACGATTCTTGAGCTTGAGCCGCCCGAGTTTGAACTGGGAAAACGTATTTGGATATGATGCTGTCAACTTTAAGATCCTAACTGTTGCATTGATTTCAATGAGTCATGAACAGGCAGAAGCGGCAGGCCCCTGCAATCATTCCATGATGTAGTTCTTACCAACGGTCCGGCTTGTCTCGATGAAATTGTGCACGGCACCGCTAATGCTGGTACGCCGCCAGGCAAGGTGCGTTTCGATGTAAACAGGTGGATCGGTGACGATCGGACGCGGCACGATCGCGTCTTCGCCGCAGAAGCGTGGCATGCCGCAAAAGATGGTGATGCCGACACCTGCGGTCACAAGCCCCAAGATGCCGGTCAGGCTGGACGCCTCCTGGCCGACGTTCAGGACCTGGCCGGCGTTCTGGAACACGTCAACGATGGAGCGTCGAAACGTCGGCCATTCCGTGTTGGTGCCCAGAACGAGCTGTTCTCCAGCAAGATCCTCGATCGTCAGAAAGGGTTTTTGGGTGAGCGGGTGTCGCGGGGGTAGGAGCGCGACGAGCCGATGGCGCGCAACCGGCCGCGACTCTATCTCCGAGCTTTGAAACGATCCTACGATGAAACCGAGGTCGATCTCGTCCTGAAGGATCTTGTCGCGCTGGGCGGGCGAGGTGAGATAGGTCAGTTCCAGCCGCACGTCCGGGTTCGCTAGACGGAACTCGCGCGCGATGTCCGGCACGAGCGAGTGCCCCGTGATCGTTGTGTAGCCGATCCGGAGAATGGCTTTGGTCCCCGACGCCAGTAGCCGCGCCGTATTGATTGCGACATCAATCCGACCGAGTATTTCTTGCGCTTCCTCAAGGAGGTAACGGCCGGACTCGGTCAGGCGCACCTTGCGCGTCGTTCGAATAAGAAGCTTGACGCCAAGGCGGTCTTCCAGCTCGAGCACGATCCGGCTCACGGCCGGCTGCGCCATTGTCAGCCGCTCCGCCGCCCGGTGAAAGTTGAGCTCCTCCGCGACGGCCACGAATGTCGACAAATGTTTCAGATCGTAACGCACATTGATGCCGTATTCATATTAATTAGTCCAAATAAATTATTTCACAATCCAAGGTCTGGTGTCTAGTACTTATATACATTGAAAAAAGAGACCGCATTCGACGTAAGGGAGTACGTATTAATGGATGGTGGGGCGAATGCTACGCAGAGACGTTGCGCCGGTTCCGTGCGTGTTATCCGGAGCATTGATGCAGTCTTCGCTTCCGCAACTGACATCTCGTCATGCTTCTCTTATGGTTGCCCATCTGGTTTTGCAGCAGCCGGGAAGGGGAGCCGCGGATGATCCGAGTTGGCGTTGACGTCGGCGGCACGTTCACAGACATCGTCATTGAGCGTTCCGGCGAGGGCGTGGATCGGCAGGTCGTGGTCACAAAGGTCGCGAGCACGCCGCACGACCAATCGGAGGGCGTCGTTGAGGGAATCCTGAAAGTTTGCGGGCTCGCCGGAATCGAACCGGGCGATATCGACGCGGTTTTTCACGGCACGACGGTCGCGACCAATATGGTGATCGAGCGGGACGGCGCCGAGGTCGGTATGATCACCACGCGCGGGTTCCGCGATGTTCTGCATATGGCGCGCCACAAGCGTCCGCACAATTTCTCGCTGCAGTTCGACCTGCCCTGGCAGTCCAAGCCGCTGGTCAGGCGCCGCAACCGGCTTCCGGTCACTGAGCGCATCATGCCGCCGACCGGCGAAATCGCTGTGCCGCTTGATGAAGACGAGGTGAAGCAAGCGGCCGAGCTTTTCGCCAAGCGCGGCGTGGACGCCGTGATAATCGCTTTCCTGTTTTCGTTTCTGAACAATGCCCATGAGCGGCGCGCGAAAGAAATCGTCAGATCGATCCTGCCCGGCGCCTTCGTCTCATGCTCTTCGGATGTCGTGAACACCATTCGAGAATACGAGCGCTTTTCGAGTACGGCGATGAACGCCTATATCGGCCCCAAGGTTTCGGCCTATCTCCGAAGCCTTGAAGGACGGTTGCGCGCCAACGGCATTGATGCCCTGGTGCGGATAATGCAGTCGAACGGCGGCATCTCGACGATCGAGAATTCCTGCGAATTTCCGATCGGTCTCCTTTTGTCGGGTCCGGCCGGCGGTGTCATAGGCGGACGCTGGACTGGCCAGAACTGCGGCAAGGGCAATGTGATCACCATCGATATTGGCGGCACGTCGGCCGACATTTCGGTCATCGAGAACGGCCAGCTTCGGATCAAGAACTCTCGAGACACCGAAGTCGCCGCTCTGCCGGTGTTGGTGCCAATGATCGACATCGACGCGATCGGGGCAGGCGGCGGGTCGGTGGCCTATCTCGATCCGGGCGGGGCGTTCCGCGTCGGTCCGCGTTCAGCCGGCGCTGTGCCGGGTCCGGCCTGCTACGGCAAAGGTGGCGACGAGCCGACGGTGACCGATGCGCAGGTTGTTCTGGGACGTATGGATCCGGAACATTTTCTCGGTGGCGACCTGACGATCGACGGGTCGCTTTCGGAGAAGGCGATCAGGGAGCACATCGCCGAGCCGCTGAAGCTTTCGGTCGATGAGGCGGCGCTCGGCATTCTCAAGATCATCAACAACAGCATGGCGCTGGCTATCAACGCCAACTCGGTGGCCAAGGGCATCGATCCAAGGAATTTCACGCTGATGGGATTCGGCGGAGCGGGGCCCCTTCATTCGGTATCATTGGCCGAAGCCATCTTCGCGAAGGACGTGATCTCGCCGGTGCATCCTGGGATTACGGCCGCGACCGGCCTGCTGGTGACCGACCTGCAATATGAGTACACGCATTCGACGCTGCTGGTTCTCGACAAGGCGACAGACGCGGAGTTCAAGAAAGCAAATGATGCGCTGGATGAATTGATCGCACGCGCCAATCTGCAACTCGATGCGGACGGCATCTCGCGGACAAACCGGCGGTTCCAGCAGATCGCTGAATGCCGGTATGTCGGGCAGGGGTTCGAGCTTCGCGCCGACATGCCAGAGGGCCATCTCGGGACGAGGTCAGCGGCGACAATCATCGACAATTTTTACAACGCCCACAAGCAGGTCTATGGTCACGCCTTCCGCGACCAGTCGTGCGAGATGATTACCTTGCGCGTGGTGGCGACGGTTGAAGTCGATACGCTGAAGCTGCCGAAGTTGGGCAAGGGTGGACGGACGAACCCAGACGAAGCTGTTCTCTATCGTCGGCGCACCGTGTTCGATGATGGCCAGGCGCTGGAAACGCCCAGATATCGACGCGATATGCTGCTTGCCGACGACCGGCTCGCCGGGCCGGCGCTGATTATCCAGCACAACTCGACGACTATCGTTCCGCCGGGCTATGTTGCGACCGTCATGGACTACGGCGACATATTGATCCGCCGGACCTGAGGGAGAACGGACATGACAAAACAAGTCGATCCCATAAGCCTGCAGGTCATTGGCGGGGCGCTGCATTCCATCGCCGAGCAGATGGGAAATGTGCTCTATCGCATGAGCTATTCGTCCATCATCCGCGAAAGCCAGGATCTGGGCGCGGGTCTGTTCGACCGGGACTACAATACGCTGTGCGAGTCCGATTCAACGCCGATGCATATCGGCTCGCTGCCCGGCTATCTGCGCGGCATCGAGAAGACGGTTCCTCTGGACGCCTGGAAACCTGGCGACTGCGTGATCCATAACCATCCTTATTATGGCGCAAGCCATTCGCCCGACATCGGCATCATCATGCCGGTTTTCTTCGAGGGTGAATTGGTCGGTTTTTCGGCAAACACCGCGCACCACGTCGACATCGGCGCGGCAACGCCGGGCCTTGTCATCGACATTCCCGACGTATTCGCCGAAGGCATGCTCTTGAACGGACTTAAGCTCTTCAACGAAGGGGTCCGCAACGAGGCGCTGTGGAAGTATATCCGCGACAACACGCGCGTCCCGAGCCTGGTTATGGGTGATCTTGAAGCCCAGCTCGCCTCCGCAGAGCTCGGCGTCCAGCGTTTCATCCAGCTGATGCAGACCTACGGCAAGGATACGGTCCTGCAGGCGACCAAGCAGTTGATGGATTACACTGAGGCAATGCTGCGCCGGGAGATCGCAAAAATCCCGGACGGGGACTATGTCGCCGAAGGCTTCCTCGACGATGATGGCCGCAACCGGGGCGTTACGCTGCCATTGAAGGTGACGGTTCGGGTGCGGGGCGACGGCGTCGAGGTCGACACAACCGGGTCATCGCCGCAGGTGCCGACAGCCTTCAATGTGCCGTTTGATGGCTCGACGAAGGTCGCCTGCTTCTTTGCCTTTCGTGCCCTGCTGCTCGATACCTATACACACGCCGAATATATTCCCCAAAACGAGGGATCGTTTCGGCCCGTCAAGGTGACGTCGCCTTTAGGAAGCATCTTCAACCCGATCTCTCCGGCTGCCGCTGAAGCGCGTTTCAGCCAGATACAGCGGCTCGTTGATCTTATCATCAAGGCGCTTGCGCCGGTTCTCCCGGACAAATGCACCGCCGGCAACGCGGCCGTGCTCTCCTTCGCCGCCTATTCGGGGATACGCCCAAGCGGCGACTATTGGGTCTTCCTCGAGGTGAATGAAGCGGCAATGGGCGGGCGGCCGTTCTCCGATGGTCCGGACACGGTCGAGGAACTTATGCGCAATACGCGCAACAATCCGCTGGAAGACCTCGGCATGCACCTGCCGCTGATATGCGACCGCTACGAGGTGCGCGACGACGTTCCGCCGGGTGCGGGCAAGTTCCGCGGCGGTGCTGGCGTCGTGAAGTCGCAGCGCTATCTGACGCCCGGGTTTATGACGCACGAGTCCGACCGTAATGAAGACGCGCCCTGGGGCATATTCGGCGGAAAACCGGGCCATGGCAGCAAAGTCGAGTTGCGGAACGACGCGGCGGGAACGGTGAGTTACCAGCCGGCAAAATTCTCCGGTCTTAGGACGAATGTAGGTGATGTCATAACCTACTATTCCCCCGTGGGCGGCGGCTACGGAGATCCGCTGGAGCGTGAACCGCGGAAGGTTCTGGATGACGTGCTCGATGGATTCATAACGGTCGACCACGCTCGCGACGACTATGGCGTCGTTCTCGGCGAAGTCGATGACGGATACGGGTGGGCGTTGGACGATAAGGCCACCCAGACGCTGCGCGCGGAAATGGCGCGCTAGATCAGGCGGTGGAAGGAACCCCCGTGGCCGGCCGCAATCGGGACAGGGCGTTTTGTTTGCCGGAGGCACCTCGGCGGAGGACAATGAGGCCAAACGGAAGATACGTGCATCATATTGTTGCCTTTACCGGGCTACCCGCCTCGCCAGAGGGATTCTGGAAAACGTGATACGCAAGGAGGGTGGGATGGTAAAGTTCGGACGGCGCACCAACGCAGACAGCAATAGGAGTATGATATGAAAAAAGCAGGCGAAGTTACGACCACCAAGACGATATCGCGGCGGTCTATTCTCAAGGGCGGCGCGGCGATTGTCGGTGCCACGGCCATCACCGGCTTTCCGACGGTCTGGGCACAGGGCCTCAAGGACATTACCCTGAACCATACGGGTATGTCCTATTCGACGCTTGCCGACATCGCCCGTCAGGCAAGCCAGGATCTCGGCTTCAAAGTCGAGATGTCGGTCGTCGACCATCCCGGTCTCCTGAACCGGCTGGTCAACGATCCCAGTTCGATCGACATCGCCGACATGGAGATCTGGCAAAGCAAGGTTGCCGTCCCGCAGGGCGTTTTGCAGGGCGTCGACATTGCCAGGATCAAGAACTGGGGCGAACTGACGCCGCTCTTTACCGATGGGGTGTTTGCAGGAAAGGAAGTATCTCGGCAGGGTGACTCGCCTTTCGAGTTCATCTACCGCGACAGCAAGGACGCGACGTCCTTCGCAACGGGAAAAACGGATTGGGCCAATTTCTGCCCCGGCGTCTACAACGCCGACACGCTCGGCATCCGCCCCGACTTGACCGGCCGCGAGATAACAAGCTGGGCCGACCTGATCTCGTCCGACTTCAAGGGCAAGACCGCCATCCAGAATATTCCAACCATCGGCATCATGGACGCCATGATGGCGATGGAGGCAGCCGGCGAGGTGACCTATGGCGACAAGGGTAACCCGACGCAGGACGAAATTTCCCAGACAATCGCTCGCCTCATAGAACTGAAGAAAGCCGGGCATTTCCGGGCGCTATGGAACACATTTGACGAGTCCGTCAACCTGATGGCGGCGGGCGAGGTTGTGATCCAGTCTATGTGGTCGCCTGCGGTCACCGCGGTGCGGACGCAGGGTATCAACTGCGTCTACCAGCCTCTCAAGGAAGGCTATCGCGGCTGGGGCAACGGGCTGGGCATGCTGTCCCACCTCGACGGTCTCAAGCTCGACGCCGCCTACGAGTATCTCAACTGGTACAATTCCGGGTGGGTTGGCGGCTTCATTGCCAAGCAGGGCTACTACAGCGCCAATCCGGAGTCCGCCAAGGCTGCGCTGACGGAAAACGAGCGTGGCTTCTTCTACGAAGGCAAGGCGGCGACCGCCGACATCACTAGCCCGACGGGGGAGAAGACAAACTCGATTGGTGAAGTTCGCGACGGTGGCTCTTACGAGGAGCGATTTGCCAACGTTGCGGTTTGGAACAACCTCATGGATGAGGCGGAATTCCTCTATGCCAAGTGGAACGAGTTCAATGCTGCCTAAGGCATCGTGACAATGGAGATGGCGGTTCAAGCCGCCATCTCCGACCGAAACAGCACCGGGTAGCGAAGTATAATGTTGAAGAAAACTGGTTTGATCACGTACTTGCAGGTAACACCGCTCACAGTGGTGCTTGTTCTGTTCTTCGTCATTCCCGTGGCGCTTGTCGTTGTGGTTAGCTTTTTTCGGTACAAAATGTTGGTTGGGCTGGTGCCTGACTTCACATTCCAGAATTATGCCGATCTACTATCCAATCCGACGACTTGGAGTCTGTACGTCTCGACCATCAAGTTTACGCTGATCGTCCTTCTGGTCACCTTCGTGCTGGGGTTCTGGATCTCGTATTTCCTTGTATTCCACGTGCGCAATTTGCTGACGGCGATCGGCCTTTTCCTTCTCTGCACGGTTCCGTTCTGGACTTCGACCATCATCCGCATGATTTCGTGGCGACCGGTACTTGGTCGAGAAGGGCTTATCAACAGCGGGCTTCAAGGCGCGGGAATCGTCGACCAACCCTTCGATTGGCTGTTGTTCTCGGATTTTTCGGTGGTGGTCGCCTATGTCCACCTGTTCACGCTGTTCATGATCGTGCCGATCTTCAATTCGATGGCCAGGATCGACAAGTCGCTTCTTGAAGCCGCAGTCGATGCCGGCGCGACCCGCTGGGGCGTCGTTTGGAACGTGGTTCTGCCCCTCTCGAAGACCGGGATCGCGCTCGGAGCGCTGTTCGTGGTGACCCTCGTGATGGGGGACTTCTTCGTGGTGACGGTGATGAGCGGCGGCCTGTCGGGCTCGGCCACTTCCGGGATCTTCAACGACCTGCAGTTTCTCAACTATCCCCGTGCCGCCGCAAGCGCGGTTATCCTTCTTATCGTTGTGCTCGTTATCGCCGCCTCGATTTTCCGGCTGGTCGACGTGCGCAAGGAACTTGTGAGGTAAGATGTCGGCTTCACCATCCTATGGCTCAAGACCCTGGACATTTTATGTCTTGGCGACGCTGTTCACGCTTTTCGTGATCTTTCTCTATGGTCCGATGATCGCCGTCCTGATCCTTTCCTTCCAGGGGCCGTCCGCTTCGCTCGTGTTTCCGCTACGTGACCCTTCGTTTATGTGGTTCGACGAGTTGTTCAATCCGCGCAGGACGGGGGATGTGGTCGGCGCGTTCAACCGCTCGCTGCCGCTTGCGATCCTGGTGATGTTCCTGACGGTGCTGATTTCGGTGACGGCGGGCTTCGCGTTCCGGAGACGGTTCAAGGGCGCGACAGCGATTTTCTATACCGCGATCGCGAGTCTGATTGTGCCAGGCCTTGTGCTCTCGATCGGAACGCTCGTTACCTTCCGCTACCTCGGAATGAGCGCCAACTGGTACACCTCGGCACTGGGCGCTCATCTTTCCTGGGCCCTTCCATTCGGCCTTCTGATCATGTTCGCGGTGCTGGGACGCCTTAACCCATCTTACGAGGAGGCGGCCTTCGATCTTGGCGCCACCAAATGGCAAATAGTCAAGGAGGTGGTGGTTCCGATCGTCTTCCCGGGCATGATCGCGGTTGCCCTTTTCGGCTTCACCCTTTCCTACGATGAATTCCCGCGAAGCTGGTTGACAGTGGGGACCAAGAATACGCTTCCGCTCGAAATCTGGACGATGACGACGAACGTTACATCACCCGCTCTCTATGCGCTTGGCGCGGTAACGACGTTCGTTTCCTTTATTGTCATCGCGGTCGCGCTCGCTTCCATCATCCTCATCCAACGAAAACGGTTCCGCGGAAAGTGAATATCATGGCAATACCCAAATCCGCTGAGAGATCCGAAGTTGGTGCCCACCAAGGCTCAGGCGAAATCCGGCTGGTCGATGTCACCAAGAAGTTCGGCGGCTCCTATGCGGTGCAGAACATCAACCTGACGATCCCGCACGGTTCCTATTGCTGTCTGCTTGGGCCGTCAGGCTGCGGCAAGACAACGATCCTTCGTATGATCGCTGGTCACGAGACGCCGAGTTCGGGAGAGATTTTCATCGGCGACCAGATGATGATCGGCAAGCGGCCGGTTGAGCGCGGTACCGCGATGATGTTCCAGAGCTATGCGCTGTTTCCGCATCTCACCGTTCTCGATAACGTCGCCTTCTATCTGAAGATGCGCGGTGTCGGTAAGGAGGAACGACGGCAGAAAGCCGAGGAGATGTTGCAGCGCGTGCAGCTCGACCATCTGAAGGACCGGATGCCCGGGCAGCTCTCTGGCGGCCAGCAGCAGCGTGTGGCGCTCGCGCGCTCGCTGATAACCAACCCAAAGGTGCTGCTGCTCGAAGAGCCGCTTTCAGCGCTCGACGAATTCCTCCGCCTCAAGATGCGCGGTGAACTGAAGAGCTTGCAGAACGAGCTCGGGATCACTTTCGTCCATGTGACTCACACCCAGCCGGAGGCGATTGCGCTCGCCGACATGGTGGTCGTCATGGACACCGGCCGTATCGATCAGGCGGATACGGCAAATGTCATCTTCGATCGGCCGAAGACACCCTATGTCGCACGCTTCATGGGTGGCCAGAATGTCCTGACCGGCACTGTAGAGAGCCTTTCTGGCGGTCTTGCGCGGTTGAGGAATGCTGACGGCGCGACTTTTGAGGCGGCCACCGGAGCCTTGGAGGCCAAAGCGGGATCGCCCATGTCGATTGCCGTGCGCCGGGACCGCATCAAATTGCGCAAGCGCCTGGCGGATCAGGTTTTGTCTGCGGTGAACGAGATATCGGGAATTGTGGACTCGACCGAGTACCAGGGCAGCTACATTAAGGTGACCGTTGATCTCGGCGGTGGCGTGTTCGTCGTGAACGTCTCGGATAGCGAGTACTTTGTAGACGCGGTAGTTCGCGGCGATCTCGTTACGGCGAGTTGGACAACCGCTGACGTCCACACGCTGTCGAAAGTAGACATGGGTGCTATCGACGATCCCTATTTGGACGCAACACAGTAATGGCAGGAACGTTAGGAAGTTAAGAACGCGGAGCAAGGGCGCGGGCTGGAGTGCGCCGCTCCCGAAAACAGGTTCGGCTGCCGCCCCACAAGCGATCGGCCAAGTTAGCATCTGAACAGTACAGGTACGGATGACATCAACCATGCACGGCCATGCGGCCGTACGTGAAGGGTATTTGTTACTCAAAAGCGGGGGAAGCGGCCGGCAGAATCGGCTTCTTCACCAGCGAACTCTGCTCTGCCGATAGGCGGATGGAACCGGGCGGCAGAGAGGTACGGCATCTCGATGCCGGCAGGTCGAGAAACAGGGCGGGCATCTGCGCTTGTCCGGCAGTGCAGCAGGAGTGCAACGTGAGTGATATTCAGGACATCGCAAACCGAACCGGCGCCGGCATCGCTCTCGCATTCAGGTCGGGCGAGGTCAGTCCTGTAGAGGTGACCGAGTGCCTGCTCGACAGAATCGACAAGGCCAAGGCGGACAACATCTTCATTACCATCCTGTCTGGCCGAGCGCTTGACGAAGCCAAGGCATCCGAGATCCGCTATCGTTCTGGAAATCCGCTTTCAGCGCTTGATGGCGTGCCGATCGCTTGGAAGGACATCATCGATATCGCCGGAGCGCCAACGACGGCTGGATCGAAGCTTTTCAGCGGCGGTCCGATAAAGACCGAGGATCTCGCTTGCGCCGCAAATGCAGCCGCCATCGGTATGATAACGCTCGGAAAGCTCAACAT
>JAUXUM010000118.1 GCA_030680995.1 Devosia sp. | reverse complement strand
GACCATCTTCGAGAACCGCTACATGCATGTGGCCGAACTCGCCCGCTTCGGCGCCGACATCAAGGTCGAAGGCCAGCTCGCAACGGTCACCGGCGTTCCCGAGCTCAAGGGCGCACAGGTGATGGCGACCGATCTGCGCGCTTCGGTATCGCTGGTGATCGCCGGCCTTGCCGCCCGCGGCGAAACCATGGTCAACCGCATCTATCACCTCGACCGCGGCTTCGAGCGGCTCGAGGAGAAACTTTCGCGCTGCGGAGCGGAGATCGAGCGCGTCGCGGGGTAGAGGCGTTCGCGGGGCAGAGACGTTGCCCACGCTCCTCCAAACTTGTAGATCAAAGAAGAAGTGCCCATTTGTGGGGTACTTTCCCCTTTCTGGAACCGCATCCATGACCGATCTCAAGCTGCTGGCGCTTGATAGTGAAGACCTCGACGTGATTTCGGCCACCACCCAGGACGCGGTGGTTCGTGTTGGCGACATGGGCTACGCCAAGGCCGATCGCCGCTTCGCCCTCTTGATGAATCGCTACGCCTGGGAACAGGGCGTGGGCGGCAGGAAGGGCCAGCGCAAGCGCGCGGCCATGCATTTCGACAGGGTCAATTTGGTCAAGGTTGCCGGCATCGACACCAATGCCCACGAGGGCGTGCTGGAACTGCTTGCCATCCGCTTCGCGGAGACCGACAGTCCCTCCGGCATAGTGGAACTGCGTTTTGCCGGCGGCGGCACGGTGCGCCTGACCGTCGAATGTCTCGAAGCGCGGCTCGAGGATTTGGGCGCCGCCTGGGCAGCCAAAGCCAAACCCGAGCACGCCATCTGATGCCGGTCCGCCTCGACAGCCGCGACAGCACCTTTGCGCGTGATTTCGAGACCCTCCTGGGTTCCAAGCGCGAGGCTTCCGAGGAGGTGGGAGCGATCGTCGCCGGTATCCTTGGCGACGTGCGGAAGCGCGGGGACGCGGCGGTCATCGACTACACGGAGCGCTTCGACGGACTGACGCTGACGCCGCGGACGCTTCGCTTCACCGCCGACGAGATCGCTGCCGCGGCCGCCCGAATCGCCCCGGATGTCCGCGCCGCGCTGCATCTGGCGCATGACCGCATCAGGGCGCATCACGAAAAGCAGAAGCCGCTGGATCATATCTATCGGGATCGTCTCGGGGTGACGCTGGGCACCGTCTGGACCCCGGTGGAGGCGGTTGGCGTCTATGTGCCGGGCGGGCTTGCCGCCTATCCTTCGTCGGTGCTGATGAACGCAGTTCCGGCCAGGGTCGCGGGGGCCACTCGCATCGCCATGACCGTCCCCACGCCGCGCGGCGAAGTCAACGATGCCGTGCTGGCCGCGGCCGAGATCGCCGGCATCACCGAGATCTATCGCGTCGGCGGCGCCCAGGCGATCGGAGCTCTGGCCTATGGAACCGCGACGATCGCGCCCGTCAGCAAGATCACCGGCCCCGGCAACGCCTTCGTCGCCGCCGCCAAGCGCCAGGTCTTCGGAGTCGTCGGCATCGACATGATCGCCGGTCCTTCGGAAGTCCTGGTCATCGCCGATGCTTCGGCCAATCCGGCGTGGATCGCCGCCGATCTTCTGGCCCAGGCCGAGCATGGAATGGGCGCGCAGTCCATTCTGGTGACCACCGATGCGGCCATCGCCGACGCCACCGGGAAGGAAGTGCTGCGCCAGGTCGCGCTGCTGCCGCGGGCCCGGATCGCCGGTGACGGCTGGGAAGAGTTCGGGGCGGTGATCACCGTCGCGTCGCTCGACGAGGCAGCCGACCTCGCCAACCGCATCGCTTCCGAGCACGTGGAACTGGCGCTGGACAATCCCCTGGCGCTGCTGCCGAAGATCCGCAATGCCGGAGCGATCTTTCTCGGCCATCACACCCCCGAGGCGATCGGCGACTATGTCGGCGGCTCCAACCATGTGCTGCCCACCGCCCGTTCCGCGCGCTTCGCCTCCGGCCTCGGCGTGCTCGACTTCATGAAACGCACCAGCGTGCTGGGCTGCGATCCGTCCTCGCTCGCGGCGCTGGCGCCGGCCGCCATCGCCCTTGCCGACGCCGAAGGCCTCGACGCCCATGGCCGCTCGGTCTCGATCCGGCTGAACCGGTAGCGCCTTGCGGGCCCCGAAGGAGTTCGATCCGCAGACCGACAGGATCGTCGCCGTCACGCTCGATCCCAATACCATCACCTCGATCGACCCCGATGAGGTGCATGAATGGCGCATCGCCATTTACGATCTGGTGGAAACCAACAAGTTCGCGCCCGCCCGGGCCAAGGCAAGCGGACCTTACGCCCTGCATGTCTCGATCGTCGGCAACTACATCGTGCTCGACGTGCGCAACCCCGAGACCTACGAGCCGATTACGGCGCACTATCTTTCACTGACCCCGTTCCGCCGGCTGATCCGCGACTATTTCCGCGTCCGCGACAGCTATTACGAGGCGATCAAGATATCCTCGCCCTTCCAGATCGAGGCCGTCGACATGGCGCGGCGCGGCATGCACAACGAGGCCGCCGAACTGCTGCGCACCCGGCTCGACAACAAGCTGGAAATGGATCTGAACACGGCGCGACGGCTGTTCACGCTCATCTGCGCGGTGCAGCCCTATGCCAGCCGCATCGACGAGCGCGAATCGACGCTGCCCACCGTGCTCTTCGTCTGCTCCATGAACTCGGTGCGCTCCCCCATTGCGGCGGCGCTGGCGCGGCGATTCTTTCCCGGCCGCGTCATCGCCCGTTCGGCGGGGGTGCGCTCGGGGAAGGCCGATGCCTTCGTCCACGAGGTGATGGAGGAGATCGACATCGACATGTCGGTGCATACCCCGCACACCATGGACGAGCTGGTGGCGACACGCTTCGATCTGGTGGTGACGCTCTCCCCCGACGCACCCGAGGCGGTCAGCCGGCGCGGGCTCGAGATGGATGCCATCGAACACTGGCCGATGCCCGACCCGACGACGGTGGAGGGCAATCGCGAGGCGGTCCTCAGTGCCTACCGGACTTTGCGGGACACCCTGCAGATCCGCGTTCGAGAACGGCTGGAGCCGCTCATGGCATCTTCAGGCCAGCCTTCTCAGCTTGGCCGCCAGTAGATGCGTCAGGCAAAGAATTGGAGCGCGAATGCGCTCCTTTGCAGGTGGTTCACAAAGCCCCTGACATCCAGTATAGGTTGCGCCCAATTTCGGCCCCCGACATCGTCGACTAGAAACGTTCGAGGGGGCCTCTCAGGAGAAAGTATGGCTAAGGAAGAAGTGCTCGAGTTTCCGGGCGTTGTCACGGAATTGCTGCCCAACGCCACGTTTCGGGTGAAACTCGAGAACGACCACGAGATCATCGCCCACACTGCGGGACGCATGCGCAAGAACCGCATCCGCGTGCTTGCCGGCGACAAGGTGCTCTGCGAGATGACGCCTTATGATCTGACCAAGGGCCGGATCACCTACCGCTTCAAATAGGATCTGCGCATGGAGCATTTTCAGGCGAAGTGGGTACCGGTTCGCCGGTTTGAAAATGCGCCCACCAAGGTAAAGCAATGGCCAGCCGTCCGGAACTGATTCTGGCATCCGCTTCGCCGCGCCGTCTCGCGCTTCTCAATCAGATCGGCATAGAACCCGAGCATCTGGTGCCGGCCCATATCGACGAAACCCCCGAAAAGGGCGAGTTGCCGCGCAAGCTCGCCCAGCGCCTGGCCGATCAGAAGGCGCTCACCGCCCAGCACAAGGCGCGCACCACCGGCATCGCCGGCAACGCCATCGTGCTTTCGGCCGATACGGTGGTGGCGGTCGGTCGCCGCATCCTGCCCAAGGCCGAGACGATGGAAGAGGCATCCGAATGCCTCCGCCTGCTGTCGGGCCGTTCGCACCGGGTCTATACCGCGGTCACCCTGCTCACCGCCTCGGGCGCCGCGCGGCGGCGGCTGGTCGAAACCCGCATCCGCTTCAAGCGTCTCTCGGCGCGCGAGATCGAATCCTATCTCGCCAGTGCCGAATGGCGCGACAAGGCGGGCGGTTACGCCATCCAGGGCATCGCGGGGGCCTTCGTGGTCAAGCTCAACGGCTCTTACACCGCCGTGGTCGGGCTGCCGCTGAACGAGACTGCGTCGCTGCTGGCGGGCGAGGGCTATCCGGTGCATTTCAACTGGCTCAACCAGTCGACGCTTTCGAGCGTTTAGCGAGCGCGCTCGGCGGCGGCGGGTTTCCGGTTTTGCGGTTCGAGCGCGCGACCAATGGATTTGGACCAACATGGCCGACAATATCGTCAAGCTCAGACCCGCCCGCCCCTGTCCGATTTGCGGCAAGCCCTCGAGCCAGCAGTTCCACCCGTTCTGCTCGGCCCGTTGCGCGGACATCGACCTCAACCGCTGGCTTTCCGGCGCCTATGTGATTCCGGCCAAGCAAGAGCCGGAGGAGGGCGAGGAAGAGGTCGATGTTGTTATCCCCGGCGGCGGGGACGACGAGGACGACTGAGGGCGATCAACTCATCAGCTGTCCGCCATTGACGTCGATGATCTGCCCCGCGATGTAGCCGCTCATCGCTTCCGAGGAGAGGAAGAGATAGGCCCCGACACAGTCCCCGGCGGTCCCCAGTCGCGCCATCGGGATCTGCGCCCGGGCCGCTTGAGGTGAGGGTAAGCGGCCTTGGTCACGGCCAGGACCGAGCGTACGTTCAGATCATACACCTTCTGGTACATGACCTCGCCGAAAGTGGCATTGGTGACCCTTTCAAGAATGGCGCCAGCATTGTTGATGAGGATATCGAGCCCCCCGAGCCCCTTGACGGCGTCGTCGACCAGCCGCCCCCCGTCGCGCCAGCGCCTTGGCCACGGCCGCGCCGATGCCGGTCGAAGATCCCGTCACCAGTGCCCGCTTGCCTTTGAGATCTTCCAGCATTGTGTGCCTCCTGCCGCTTCCTGTTCGAGCCGGAAAGCCTATCTGTCGCCTCCAAGCAAGCAAGCCCGGAGCAGCATTTTCGCGGACCCTTTTGTCTGCCTCGCGCGGTGCTGGAAACCGGCCTTTTCACGCTTGCGCGACTTGGTCATAGCCCCTATAAACCGCGAGCCTTTCGGCGCGCCTTGGCCGCCGCGAGTGCCCAGGTAGCTCAGTCGGTAGAGCAGCGGATTGAAAATCCGCGTGTCGGTGGTTCGATTCCGCCCCTGGGCACCATTCCTCCTTTCCATCAATGAACATAGCGGCACAAAATCCCATGATCCACAGGGGGTTGCGGGTAACGACGTTCGCATGGGTGAACATGGGAAACCCTTGCTTCGCACCAAATTGGGGGTATCATCTGGGCAACGATACCCCCAGGCAGCGGAGGCGATACCCCCAGATGTCTCTGTCGGAATTCTCGTTGCGTCAAGCGAAGCCACGCGACAAGCCATACAAGCTCACCGACGGCGCAGGTCGAGCCCGAGTGGCTGGCGTTGCCGCTGGACCGCCTTCTCTGAACTGCTAGGCTGGTTCGAAACCGATCTCGGCAGCCGTCCACGTTGCCGCTGGACCGCCTTCTCTGAACTGCTAGGCTCGCCACTGGCAAGCTCGCGCAGATACTCCAGTTGCCGCTGGACCGCCTTCTCTGAACTGCTAGGCTCGGTAGGTGGAGGAGCCGCCAGTGCCCAGGGTTGCCGCTGGACCGCCTTCTCTGAACTGCTAGGCTATTTCGCGTGCGCGCTGTCGCCGTCATCGCGTTGCCGCTGGACCGCCTTCTCTGAACTGCTAGGCTCAAGGACGGTTCGACCATCAGCGAGCTGGCGTTGCCGCTGGACCGCCTTCTCTGAACTGCTAGGCTCGTCGATGCCGCGCTCCTCGAAGATGCGGTGTTGCCGCTGGACCGCCTTCTCTGAACTGCTAGGCTTGGTGCTGCGCCGCCACCACCGCTGATGGAGTTGCCGCTGGACCGCCTTCTCTGAACTGCTAGGCTCAATTCTGGCAATGCCCGCGCTGACAGTGAGTTGCCGCTGGACCGCCTTCTCTGAACTGCTAGGCTCCCGGTTCCAGCTTCCCTCGCCCTTGAGCAGTTGCCGCTGGACCGCCTTCTCTGAACTGCTAGGCTGACGGGTGCAAGTGATACCAATCAAGAAACGTTGCC
>JAUXUM010000117.1 GCA_030680995.1 Devosia sp. | reverse complement strand
GGGCGCGTAAAGCGCCCCCGACGCCTTTTCCGAGATGATTGCCGCCGGCAAGCAACAGAAACCAAAATCCGAGTTCGGCGGCGGCGCGCTGGAGCGTCGGTCGATCTCCGAGCAGGTCGCCAACCGGATCATGGCCATGATCAAGAGCGGTAACCTCAAGTCCGGTGACCGGCTGCCAACCGAGCAGCAGATGGGGATCGCCTTCGCCATCAGCCGCCCGCCACTGCGGGAGGCGCTCAAGGCACTCACCCTGATGGGCGTACTCGAAAGCCGCCAGGGCGGTCGCTACACGGTGACCGACCTGTCGCCGAGCCGTCTGGTGGCGCCGTTCAACGTCATGCTCTCGGTCACCGACTACGATGTGCAGGAGCATCTCGAGGCGCGCGCGGTTGTCGATCTCGCGCTGGTCCGGTTCTGCGTCGAGCGCGCCTCGCCGGAGCAGCGCCAGCGCATCCTCAAGCTCGCTATCGACGGGCGCGCCTTCCACGATGATCCGGTGGCGTTCCGCCTGATCGACATCGAATTCCACCAAGCTCTCAATGATGGGGCGCACCATCAATTGCTGACCGCCCTTGCGCAGGGGCTTTATGACGTCGGACTCGATGTGCGGCGCGTGGCCAGCGGCATCCCGGGCGTCATCGAGAAGAGCGTTGCGCAGCATTGCGAGGTCGCCGACGCGGTGGCGGTGGGCGATGCCGAGGCGGCCGTCGCCGCATATCGCCGGCACCTCGAACATGTTCGCGACACCACGATCCAATCCATGGCCATCGTAAACCAGCAGCAGTGAGCCTCAAATGCCGGAACGCGTCGCCTTCCGCATGAGTCTCGATCCTGGCGAGGTAGCCGTATGCGAGAGGCGGTACAACGAGGTCTTCCCCGAGCTGGCAAAGACATTGAAGGATGCCGAAGTGTCCGATTATTCGATCTTGCTCGATCCGGAAACCAGCCATCTGTTTGCCACCCTGACCCGCGGCGACCATCATACCGAGGCGGAACTTCCCAAGACCGAAATCCTCAAGCGCTGGTGAGAACGCATGGCCGACATCACGCAGGCGGATGCGAGCAATGTCCCGGTGCAGGTCGGTTTCAAGCGCGTGGTCTTGCCGCCATGACCAATCCCTTCACGATCGCCGATCTCTGCGCATCTATGTCGTTTCCGGCCAGCACAAGGGCGGCGACCATTTTCAGCAGGGGGGCAAGACCCACTGGCTGGTCGGTAGCCTGATCTCCAACCCGATGTCCGGCTACCCGAAATACCGGGGGCGGCGCTTGAGGCGGGGCATCGGCGTGCTGGGTTCGCCGGGGTGCTGTCATGCCAACTCTTGCTCAGCGATTGTTGGCCCCCCGAAGCGTAAGCGTCCTGCTGGACGCAGCGCTGGGGTTTGCTGGCCGTCGCCGTGTCGCATCCAGCAGCCGGACCACCTCCTCGTCGGTGGTCTGTTCGAAATCGCGGTAGTGCAGGCCCACGGCGCGGAACGGCTCGGGTGTCGCAAGGCACACCGTCTCGTCGGCAAGGGCAGAGAGTTCGGCCAGCGCATCGGCGGGGGCGACGGGGACGGCCAGGACAATTCGGCCGGCGGCGGCCTGCCGCAGCGCCTGCAGCACGGCTCTCATCGTGCCGCCGGTGGCGATGCCGTCGTCGACGACGATCACCGTGCGGCCCGTCACCGGGATCGCCGGACGGCCCTGGCGGTAGACCCGGCGCCGCCGCTCGATCTCCTCGAGCTGCCGGCTTTTCTCGGCTTCGATATAGTCTGGCGACGGCCTGATCAGGCGGACGGCCTCCTCGTTGAGCACGAACTGCGGCTCGGGCCCGTCGACCACGGCGCCGATGCCGTATTCGGCATGGCCCGGGGCGCCGATCTTGCGCACGAGGATGAGGTCGAGTTCGGCGCCCAGCGCCTCGGCGACCTCGAAGGCGACAGGGACGCCGCCGCGCGGCAACGCCAAAACCAGCGGTTCACCGGCGCTGAAGCGGCGCAGCGCCGCCGCCAGCCGCCGCCCCGCTTGCCGCCGATCGTCGAACGGCAAATTGGTTTCCGATGCGGATGGAATGGTCACGTCTTCCATTCTCGATGCGCCCCCTCCCGCAACCGTCCATGCCGGTTCGGCACGGAACTCGTGGGTCAACGTCCGGGCAAGTTGTGAGTTCCGGCGGGGGAACCATTGCCCGGTCGCGGCGTTTTGTCGGGTGCAGTCGGATGTCGTTCAAAAGAAGGAAGGAAGATTGCATCTGCGGTGGGAAAGCAGCATTCGCTCACTTCCCTGCCGTCTCACTTTCAAGGGACCCGGTAGCATTGGCAAGGTGTCGCGCGAGGAGGCGAAAATGAAGGTACGAGACGCAATGCATGAGGGCGTCACCTGGGTGGAGCCCAATACCAGCGTCGCCGCATTGGCGCGAATGATGCGGGACGAGGATATCGGTTCGATCCCGATCGGCGAGAATGATCGCCTGGTCGGCATGGTCACCGACAGGGATATCGTGTGCAAGGGCCTCGCCGACGGCAAGGACGTGTCGTCGCTGACGGCGCGCGACGTGATGTCGGGACCGATCATCTACTGCCGCGCCGACGAAGAGGTCGAGGACGCGGTGCGGATCATGGAGGAGCACGTGGTTCGCAGGCTGCCCGTGATCAACGAGGACAAGCGCATGGTCGGCATGCTCAGCCTTGGCGATATCGCCGATTGCGCCAGCCGCGATCTCTCGGCCGAAGTGGTCAGGGCAGTGGCCGATCACCATCCGTAGACTCGAGAAACACGCGACCGAATTTACCGTCGGTGAACGCGGTGGAACCCCGAAGTTGCCGTCGCGTTTGGTTTTCGTGGACAGGCAAATTCCGGAGCAGTTCAATGAGTGCGAACGGCCTCGAGGTCTTTGACAGGACCTTGCATATCAGCAACATCTGGCTTGGCGAAATCATGGAGCGGATCGGGTGTGACCGGCATGCCGCCTGGCATGTCCTGGGCACGGTGCTGCATGCCATTCGCGACCGCATCCCAGAAGGCCTGGCGGCGCATCTGGGCGCCCAGCTGCCGCTCTTGATCCGCGGGCTCTACTACGACCAGTGGCGGGCCGGCCAGGAGTTGCGGAAGTGGCGGTCCCTCGACGAGTTCACCGGGGTGATCGGCGCGGATTTCCGCGGCATCGAGACCGTGGATGCCGTCGCCGCGGCGCGGGCGGTGTTCCAGGTTCTCAATCACCATGTCGACCCGGGTCAGGTGGGCAATGTCCGTGCCGCGATGCCTGAGGAGGTGCGGGCGCTATGGCCGGAAAACGGCCCCGCCACCGGCCGCAGGCTGGATTCTGCGGCATAGGTCCTGCGCCGGCCATTGAAGTGCGAACCGGCGGCCGCCAGGCTCGCGGCATGAAACAATGCAGAATCATCCGCGGCGGCGCGGGCTACAGGGGCAAGCAAGGCCTCGACTATTTTGCCGGCGTCTCGGCTGAGCGCGGGACCCCGCCTACCGCGCCGTGCGGGAAGCCCGCGCCGCGCTCACCGCCCTGGGCGTGGGGCAGCTCATCTTGCCGGTGTAGGGATCGAGCGTGCAGGTCGGCCAGATGTGGCAAACCATCTTGCCGGTGAACGGGTCGAGCGTGCAGTTGGGCGGGATGGATTCGGCGTTGGCGGGTGCGGCGGTCGTGACGCCGGTGGCGACCGTTACGATCAGCAGCAGCGAGAGCAGAGCACTCTTGGACATGGGGATCTCCTCATGCACGTGATTGTGCGTTGGAGAAATGCTGTGCCGGCGCCGCTGAACGGAGGCTGAAGCGTTTCTTCAACCTGGGCTCAGACGGACGGGCGTCGAGCTCTGAACCGCTTTCGACGCCGCCCGGTCGAGCACGGCGATCCCTCGGGGACCCGTCGATCCCGGCGCCTCCCCCTGCCGGCTGGAACCCCGGCGTCATTTCCTGGAACCGTCGTCTTGGGGCGGCCCGGGCAGACCGAGACGGTCCCGAGGGGAGACAATTGGTGGCAACCCGGAACCGGGACGACGCCGGCGGCGCGGCGGTCGACTATCTGATCGACGAGAACGCTCGCGTGTCGACGTCGCGGACAACTCCATCCTGCCCTCCACCAGGAAGGTCGAGGAGAGTGTCGGCGCGACCGCCCCGACCAATTGCTGGCAGCTCGCGCTGATCGGGCCGGCGACCGTCACCGCGATCCTGCTGCCGTTGCAGCTGCTCGGCGGCCATCCGGCCGCCGATGTCATCCCGGACACGCCGGTCCTGACCGAAAAAAGAGGCCCGGAACGATCCGGGCCTCCCTGTCTTCCGATGGCGCGGATTAACTCTTCTGGATGGGCGAGAGCTGGATTTCGACCCGGCGATTCTGGGCGCGCCCGGATTCGGTGGCATTGGAGGCGATGGGATCGGATTCGCCGCGACCTTCGATGAAGAAACGGCGCTGATCGACGCCCTGATTGGCGAGCACCGTCGCCACGGCCACGGCCCGCCGCTGCGAGAGATCCTGGTTGTAGCTGTCCGAGCCCGAAGAGTCGGTGTGGCCATAGACGTCCACAACGGTCTTGTTGAACTTCTTGAGCACCAGCCCGACGGAAACCAGGGTTTCGTTGAACTGCGGCTGGATGGTCGCCTTGTCGACGGCGAAGGTGATGTTGGACGGCATGTTGAGGATGATCTGGTTGCCCACGCGGGTGACCGAGACGCCGGTGCCCTGCAGCTGGGCGCGCAGCTCTGCCTCCTGCTGATCCTTGTACGAGCCGATCGCGGCGCCGGTGAGACCGCCGTTGCCCGCGCCGATCAGGGCGCCGACGCGCGGATCGTTGCCCGTCGCAGCACCCACGATCGCCCCGGCGACGGCGCCACCGCCTGCGCCGAACAGCGCGCCGCCGGTGGTGTTGGAGACCTGGCTATTGCCGGTATAGGGATTGATCGAGGTGCAGGCGCTCAGCGACAGCGCGGCAATCGTCGCGACAAGAATCTTGGACTTCATGGAAAACCTCCCCCAGGGATTTGTTGAGCGCGTTTCTTAACCGCGATTGCGGCGGGACAGTGTTCGCGCGTGGCCGAAAAGACACGGATACCAGCCGCGTTCCTAGCCGCGGGCCCAGCCGCCGTCGACAATGAAATCCTGCGCCGAGATCATTTTGCTGTCGTCGGCGGCAAGGAACATGGCCATGCGGGCGATGTCAACCGGGTAGCAGCGGCCGGCCAGCGCCTGGCTCTCGTCGATGAGCTGGTTTTCGGCATCGCCGATCCAGTTGATCAGTTGCCGCTCGGTCATGATCCAGCCCGGGACGAGGGTATTGACGCGGATGCCGCTCTTGCCCAGTTCGCGCGCCAGCGAGCGCGTCAGCCCGTGGGCCGCGGCCTTGGCGGTCTCATAGACCGGAATCTTGGGGCTCATGATCATCCAGCTGATCGAGCCCATATTGATGATCGAACCCTTGCCGGCGGCGGCCATCCCGGGCGCCACCGCCTGGGCGGCGAAGAAGGCATGCTTCAGATTGACCGCGATGCGGTCGTCCCAGTATTCGGGCGTCACCTTGTCCCAGTCGTGCCGCTCGTCATGGGCCGCGTTGTTGACCAGCGCCAGGGCCGGCCCGTGCGCGTCGGCAAAGCCCGCGATCGCCGCCTGATATCCCCAGACGTCCTTGACGTTGCATTCGGTGAATTCGACCGTTTGGCCGGCATCGCCAAGCTCCTCGGCGAGCTTGCGGCCGAGGTCGCCGGCGATATCGACGAAACCGACTTTGCTGCCCTGCGCCGCGAACTCGCGCACCAGGGTCTCGCCGATCCCCGAGGCGCCGCCGGAGATCACCACCGGCATGCCCTCGAGGCTCGGATAGGTAGCAAAGTTGGTGCTCATGGCTTTCCCCCTTGCCCGGGCCAATCGACGCGACCCGTGCCGGCTCTTGTCGCATAGCGCCGGCATGGGGAAAGCGAGCGGGCCCACCGCCAAAATGACAACCCGCCCGGCTGCGCCGGACGGGATTGATAATTGCCTTGCGCAGCCACCGAGACGCTTACGCCGCTTCCTCCTCGACCACCTTGCGAGCGGTGGGCGCGATGTCCATCGCCTCGACCTTCTCGAGCAGGGTCATGATCTTGTCGACATTGGCGATGTGCCGAGTCTCCATCGAGAAGTTCAGCGTCACATATTCGCGGCCGGGACAGAAAGTGCAGATGTTGGCGGCCGGGTGCCAGGCGCCGCAATAGATCGGCTCGATCATGCCGTGGGTCATCGGGCCATAGGTGCGGTGCGGCGGCACCAGCGTCAGCACCACATGGATGCCGCCGTTGAAGCGCCAGAAGCGTTTGCCGGGCAGCAGCTTGGTAATACCGTTGAGGCCGCGCAGGGTCTTGAACATCGCGTTCATCATCACCTGGAACTTGGTGATGTCCTTCTGCTCGATCTTGTCCACGGTGTCATCGATGGCGCGGACGAATTCGACGAAGTCATCCGACACCTTGAACTTGGCCTGGAGCGCGCGGACGCGGAAGAAATCGTCGTCGGCGTCGTTCCGCTTGCCGTCGATCATGGTGTAGGCGGCCCCGATCACCTTCTTGCTAATGTGCTTGTCCTCGCCCTCGCCGTTGAGGGCGTAGGTGACCAGCGCGAAATAGAGCGAACGCTGGCGGACGCCAAGCTTGTTGGCGAGCAGGCGCAGGCGGTGCCGCTCGATGGCGAGCGTCTTGAAACCCCAGGGCTTCTCTTCGGGTGCCAGGATGTTGGCGAGGATGATGTAGGTCCAGGTCATCATCCAGCCGCGCAGCTTGCCCTTGAAGCGCGAGCCGAGCGAGACCTTGTTCGACTTGTCCGACATGATGCCGTGTCCCGCCGATTGCGAGCGGGTGAGGAGCGCGGAGTCCGAGCCCTCGAGCAAGGCGTGGCTGGAGCGCACCTGGATCAGCGACGCGCGGCCCTCGGCGTCGGGGCCGTCGCGGCGGGTGACCACCGATACGCGGAACAGCGGCAGGTCGTGGCGTTCGAAGATGTCGGGCGACTTGCTGATCCACTTGTCCGGATAGCCGTCGAACTCATCGACGATTTCGATCGAGGTGATGGCGTCGAGCAGGTGCTTTGGGAACGGATGGCCGGGACGCGCGCCAACGAAACCGTGGGTCAATTGTGGCGCCAGATTGACCATGTCCGCGACGAGGTTGGTGAGTCCTTCCTTGTCGAAACCGGTCCTCGAAAAGGCAGTGAAGAAAACCGTGTCCTTGGCTTCATAGAGAAACCACTGGAAATCTGTAAACAGCGCCTGCGGATGCTTGCCGACCGCGGCCAGCGCGAGATCGAGTGTCTCGGCATGGTCATTGGCAAAGCTGGTCGATGAAAAACTCTTCACGGCATCCCCCATACGTCCCAAATAGACTTTCAAATTAATAGTAGCGGCTTGCAACGGCCGGTCAACCGCATCGCCCGGGCATGGTCAATTTGTGGCCGCAATGAGGCTTCGACACCACAACCGCCGCAATCTGCGGCCGCCAGATGCACCGGCGCCGGTGAAGGCTGGCTGAACGGACCGTTCAGGCTGGCGGCAGATCGGGACCGAGGATGCGATCGAGCCGTTCGATGCGGGGCAGCAGGTTTTCCTCGAGGTAGAAGTTGAAGGTCACCATGGTCCTGCCCGGCACCACCACGCAGCCATTGATGCCCGGCGTGGTGGCGCCGCAATAGACCGGCTCGACGAGGCCTTCGGTCAGCGGACCCGCCAGCCGGTGCGGCGGGATCAGGGCGAAGACGAAGTCATAGGGCATGAAGGCGAAGACTTTCGGCGAATAGAGCCAGGGGAACCGCATTGCCAGCCGGCGGTGGAAGGCGACGGCTGCCGCGTTCATTTCGGCATTGAACCCACTCTCGGAGGCTTCGGCCGCGGCAAGCCGCGCATCGAGCTTTCGCGCGAATGCGCCGAACTCCGGATGGTTCTCGAAGCTCGCGAACAGCATGCGCATCCGCATGAACGGATCGCGGTCGCCCCCCTCGCTGTCGAGGGTCGAGTAGGTCGCGCTGACCCGCCGCCTGCCGGCGCGGCTGCCGGCCCCGGTGATCACATGCGCCACCAGCGCCATGAACAGCACCCGCTGGCGGACGCCCAGCTTGCGCGCCAGGCGAGAGAAGAGCGCGCGCGGAAACATACGCGTCTCGACCCTGATGGTGCCGGAATGCGGCGTCCATATGCGGGCAACCAGCAGATGCATCGGCACGGCAAGCGCGGCGAAGGCGCGCGCCGCAAAGCGAATCGCGGCGGGCGTGCTGCGGCGGGCGGTCCCCGCGGGATGGGCTGCCTCTCGCGAGCGGCTGAGCCGCGCCGAATCGGCGCCCTCGGCAAGGGCGTGCGAGGCCTGGATCAGGAGGAAGCTGCGCCGCCCCTCTGCATCCGGTCCATCGGCGAGGCGGCCGATGCGGACTCTGAAGAACGGCAGGCCGGGATCGGAGAGCGCCGCCATGCCGTCGCCTATCCAGCGATCGGGGAGGCCGGCGAAGCCGTCTATCGTCTCGATGCCGATCAGCCGTTCCAGCAAGTCATCGCCGGGCGGTCGCCCGGGTGCCGCGCCGCGATGCCCCTCGCCCAGATGAGGGAGCAGCCGGACCACCCGGCGCGCCAGCGCCAATGCCGCCGGCCGGTCATGGTCGCGGGTGGAGAACGCGGCGAAATAGACCACGTTCCGCTGGTGGAAGAGATACCATCGCAGATCGGTGAAATGCGCGGTGGGATCATATCCGCGCCCCGGCCGGCCGGGCCTGATCAGATCCATGTTCATCCCGCGTTCATGGTGCCGCTCCAATAGCGTAGTCCCCGAACCGGACCGCTTCAATCGCGTGGCGGTGATTGGCACGGGCGCTCTCACTGATTAGGATGTTTCTAATCTGATTTCGACGAACGTCGTTCGATCAAGGGCTTGGATCGATCCCCGCGCGTCGAATTGACCTATGTCAATGCGGGGCGACGCGGACTAGCTACTCCTCGACGTCATCGCGGCAGCGTCGACAGGCGGCGCTCACCGGCGACAAATGTAGGCGGGACCGATGGATTATCGTGGGATATTCGAAGACGCCGTCGACGCACTCCGGCAGGAGAAACGCTATCGCGTCTTCGCCGATCTCGAGCGGATCGCCGGCCGGTTCCCGCGCGCGCGCTACCGCGACCAATCCGACAATGCCCGCGAGATCACCATCTGGTGCTCCAACGATTACCTGGGCATGGGGCAGAACGAGGTGGTCATCGCCGCCATGCAGGAGGCGGCCGGCAGGCTTGGCGTCGGTGCCGGCGGCACGCGCAACATTTCGGGCACCAATCGGCCGCTGGTCGAGCTGGAGCGGTCCCTCGCCGATCTCCACCGCAAGGAAGCGGCCCTGGTCTTCACTTCGGGCTTCGTCTCGAACGAGGCGTCGCTCTCGACCATCGCGCGGCTCCTGCCCGATTGCATCATCTTCTCCGATCAGCTCAATCACGCCTCGATGATCCAGGGCGTGCGCCAATCGGGCATGCAGAAGCAGATCTTCCGGCACAACGACATCGCGCATCTGCGCGAGCTGCTGGCCGCCACCGATCGCAAGCGACCGAAACTGATCGCCTTCGAGTCGGTCTATTCGATGGATGGCGATGTGGCGCCGATCGCCGCGATCTGCGATCTCGCGGCTGAATTCGGCGCCCTCACCTATATCGACGAGGTGCACGCGGTCGGCCTCTACGGTCCGCGCGGCGGCGGCATCGCCGAGCGCGACGGGCTGATGGACCGGATCGACATCATCGAGGGAACGCTCGCCAAAGGCTTTGGCGTGATGGGCGGCTATATCGCCGCCAACCGCGCCATCATCGATGCGGTGCGCTCCTATGCGCCGGAGTTCATTTTCACCACCGCCCTGCCTCCGGCGCTCTGCGCCGCGGCCCGCGCCTCGATCGAGCACCTCAAGACCTCGAACGCCGAGCGCGAACAGCATCAGCGGCAAGCCCAGCTCGCCAAGGAAATCCTGGCCGAGGCCGGACTGCCGGTGATACCGACCGAAACCCACATCGTGCCCCTGATCGTCGGCGATGCGCGGCTCTGCAAGGCGGCGAGCGACATGCTGCTCGAAAAGCACAACATCTATGTGCAGCCGATCAACTATCCGACGGTTCCCAAGGGCACCGAGCGGCTGCGGATCACGCCGACCCCGCTCCACACCGACGAGATGATCATCGAGCTGCGTCACGCGCTGGTGAGCGTATGGGCGGCGCTCGAATTGCCGCGCGAGCGCCCGGCCGGGAAGATCACCACCGACAGGCTAAACACCGGCGATCTGACGCTGCCGACGACCGGCGGCTGACAGCTGGACTTGTCCTTGCATTTCGGGAATTCCATTCCTCGCCAGCAAGAGTGATCGACCGGGGCGCCCGACCGCGCGCTGCAGGACAAATTCGCCGGCAGGCGCCTCGCCGACCGCCTCGCGAGTCTCGCGCGGGTGGCCTTCTCGGACGACGACCGGAGCTTCGTCGAAAGCGCGATATGTTTCTTTCTCGCCGATGCCGGTGCCGATGGGCGCGGCGGTGGCGCGTCAACGGAACGGCAGTGTTTCGGACAGCGACCCGCTGTTCGGGGAGACGGTCGGCGCCCAACTGATCGTCATGGTCAAGGCCGGGGCGACCTTTCCGGATTGCCCGCGCTACATTCCCCAGCTCGAACCGGCGCAGTCCTCGCCCTGCATCCCGAAGCCGGGGCCGAACCGGTGGAGCCGGCCTGCCGGGGCTGAACCCACCGCTCACCCCGTCAGCACGATCCGCATCAGGTCGGCCGTGTTGCGGGCGCCGAGCTTTTCCATCACCCGCGCCCGATGCACCTCGACGGTGCGCGGGGAGATGCCGAGTTCGCGCCCCGCTTCCTTGTTGGACTGTCCGCCGACGATCAGTCGCAGCACGTCCCGCTCGCGCGGCGTCAGTTGCGAGAAGCCGCGCCGCTCGCCGCGGCGGCCGCCATGGACGGCTTCCGGAGGCACATCCCGGCGCAGGGTCTCGCGCACCGTGCGCACCAGATGGTCCATGTCGATCGGCTTGGTCAGGACGTCCGCGGCCCCCCACTTCATCGCGATCACCGCGTTCTCGACCTGCGGCCTGTCCTGCAGCACGAACACCGCCGTCCCCTGGTGCGTTGCCTTGATGCGGCGCAGCGCGGCGAAGCCGTCGTCGCTGCCGATCCGCAGATTGACGATAGCGACATCGGGCCGGAGGCGTTCGAGCGAGGCGAAGAAGGCGCGGGCATCCAGCGAGAAGGCGGTCCGAAAGCCCTCGAGCCTGAAGACGATGCTCAGCGCCTCGCAGGTTCCCGGATCGGGATCGAGGATGTGGACCAGGCGGTCCCGGCGAGGAAAAGAACTTAAGTAAAAATCGTCATGCACAACAGCGTCCCCCAATCGGCAAATCCGGCGCACAAGGGTGCGCCAGCCACGTCGGGCCGATCGGCGGGCGAGAGACGGACAATTCTCAGGCACACCGGTCCGGCCTGCCCATGCCACCGCCAAGCCGCCGTTCCGGCCCCAGGCCAATCGCATCCGCAATCCCGAGCAAGAGCTCCCGCCATTGGGAGGTCCGTCCCTAGGTGCAATTACCTTGGTATTAGGTATACCTGCCTAACATGGCGATGAGAAGGGGACATCTGTCCTATGCACATGGACAATTGAGCCGGCGCTCCGGGCGGAGCGCCGGCCGGGGAGAGACCTCGCAGGTGCGTCTATCCCCCGGCAGGCTTTCGTGCCGCCGGCTTCTTGGCGGCGGGACTCGGCGCCGCCGTCACCACCGCTGTCCCACCGTTCCGCAGCGCATCGCGGATTTCGGTGAGCAGCACTTCCTCGCGCGTGGGCGCGGCGGGCTTGGTGTCCTCCGCGGCCCGCCGCTTCATCGCATTGATCCCCTTCACCACCAGGAAAAGCACGAAGGCGATGATGGTGAATTTGACCACCGCGTTGATGAAGACGCCGATGTTGAGCGTGGCGACTCCCGCTTCCTTGGCGGCAACGAGCGAGGGCGTCGGTGCGCCGGCCGGGTTGCTGAGCACGATGAACAGGTTGGAGAAATCGATGCCGCCGATGATGAGCCCGATCAGCGGCATGAAGACGTCGTCGACGATGGAGGATACGATGGCGCCGAAGGCGGCGCCGATGATCACGCCGATGGCGAGATCGATCATGTTGCCCCGCATGGCGAAGTCGCGGAACTCTTTGAACATGGAAGCCCTCTGCTTGTTCGGGTCGCCGTCCCGTCGAACCCTTCGCCGAGCGGAACAATGCTGCACCTGCAATTTTCGAAGACTCTCGCAGAACCGGCTATATTGCAATGGCGGACCGCGACCGGCCTTGATCGGTTGTGGACGAGGCCGGATATTTCGATCCGCGCCAGCTTCGGAGATGAAAGCCAGGCAATGACCGCGAAATCGAGCGATGCCGAATTGAGCCTGCGCCGCGCCGCGGAATTCATCCCGCAGGGCCTGGCCGTGTTCGATACCGATCTCAAATTGCTCACTTCCAACCTGCGCTATCGCCAGTTGCTCGATCTGCCCGATGAACTGATGGCCGCGAACACGCCGCTGCATGAGATCGCTCTCCATCTGGCCCGGCGCGGCGATCTGGGCCCGGGCGATCCGATGCAATTGGCGGAGCGGCGGGTGGAGACGCTGACGCGCAGCCAGACGACGGTCAGCCGGCGGCTGGGCGCGGCCGGGCAGACGCTCGAATTCCATTCCTCGCGGCTGCCCGATGGCGGCCTCGTCATCAGCTTTGTCGACGTCACCGCGCGGGTCAGGGCCGAGGCGGCGCTCGAGCGGATGAATGCATCGCTGGAAGGGCGCGTCGAGGAGCGCACCGCCGATCTGACCCGGGTCAATGCCGAACTCGAGATCGCACGGGCCAAGGCCGATGCCGCCAATCGCGACAAGACGCGCTTCCTTGCCGCGGCCAGCCACGACCTGCTGCAGCCGCTCAATGCGGCGCGGCTCTACACTTCGACCCTGGTCGAGCGCGCCGGTGGAACCGGGCTCGGCGAACTCGCCTATTCGATCGAGGCCTCGCTCAATGCCGTCGAGGAGATCATGTCGGCCCTGCTCGACATTTCGCGCATCGACAGCGGCGCGCTGAAGCCGATGCCGACGGCCTTCAACGTGCGCGATCTGCTCAAGAAGATCGAGGTCGAATTCGCCCCGATGGCGCGCGAAAAGCAGATCGAATTGCGGCTGGTCGGCACCTCGGCGACGGTGCTGGCGGATCGCGCGCTGGTGGCCCGCGTGGTGCAGAACCTGGTCTCCAACGCGATCAAATACACCAGGCCGGGTGGGCGTGTGCTCGCCGGCTGCCGCCTCCGCGGCGGCCGGATCCGTCTCGACATCCTCGATACCGGCATCGGCTTCAACAAGGATCAGCACGCGCTGATCTTCGCCGAGTTCAGCCGGCTCGAGCACGGCGCCCGCATGGCGCAGGGCCTCGGTCTCGGGCTCTCGATCGTCAAGCGCATCGTCGCGGCGCTCGGACTGATGCTGGAACTGGAAAGCGTCGAAGGCAAGGGTTCGCGCTTCTCGCTCTACCTGCCGTTGACCCGAACCCTGCGGCCCGTCGCCGAGTACGGCCCGGCCAATCGCGAGACGGTGTCGAATCTGGGCGACCTGCGCGTGCTCTGCGTCGACAACGACCGCGCCATCCTCGATGCGATGGAGGGGCTGCTCACCGGCTGGGGGTGCGATGTGCGTTCGGCGCGCTCATTGAAGGATATCGACAAGGACCAGCTGCTGGTCGGCTGGCTGCCCGACCTGGTGCTGATGGATTATCACCTCGACCAGACCTCGGGGCTCGATGCCATCGAATGGCTGCGCCACAATGTCGGCGGGCATCTGCCCGCCGCCCTGATTACCGCCGATCGCAGCCCCGCGGTGCGGACGCTGGCCGAAGAACGCGGCATCACGGTGGTGACCAAGCCGGTGAAACCGGCGGCGCTCCGCGCCACCATCAGCGGGCTGGCCGGCCAGCGCCCACGCCAGGCGGCGCAATACCCACCGGCCGTCATCCCGGCGGATGACGGTCCGTGATGGAGGCATGCGCAGTGGCACTCACCCCCCGCTGGAAAGCACCGCGCCGAACTGCCCCTCTTCGATCTTGGACGCCGCGATCACCGCCTGGGTGCG
>JAUXUM010000107.1 GCA_030680995.1 Devosia sp. | reverse complement strand
GCCGCGGCCGATCGGGATCAGCGCGTCGATGGCCTTGAGGCCGGTCGACATCGGCTCGTGCACCGACTTGCGCGGCAGGATGCCCGGGGCCTTGACGTCGACGCGGCGGCGTTCCTTGGCCTTGAGCGGGCCCTTGCCGTCGATCGGGTTGCCGAGCGCGTCGACCACGCGGCCGAGCAGCTCCTTGCCCACCGGGGTGTCGACGATCGAGCCGGTACGCTTGACGGTATCGCCTTCCTTGATGCCGCGGTCGGCGCCGAAGATCACCACGCCGACATTGTCGGTTTCCAGGTTGAGCGCCATGCCCTTGATGCCGCCCGGAAACTCGACCAGCTCGCCCGCCTGCACGTTGTCGAGACCGTAGACGCGGGCGATACCGTCGCCGACCGAAAGCACCTGGCCGACTTCGGAAACTTCGGCTTCCTGGCCGAAATTCTTGATCTGGTCCTTGAGGATCGCAGAGATTTCCGCGGCTTTGATGTCCATTATCCGACCTCTTTCATGGCGATCTTCATCGCAGTCAGTTTGGTTTTGAGTGATGAGTCGACCATCCGGCTGCCGACCTTGACCACGAGGCCACCGATCAGTGAGGCATCGACATGTTCGTTGAGCGTGACGGTCTTGCCGATCTTGCGCTTGAGCGTCTGGGCGAGGTCCGACAGCTGAGCTTTGCTCAGCGGGGCCGCCGAGGTCACCTCGGCCGAGATTTCCCCGCGCCCTTCGGCGGCAAGCGCCCGGAAGCTCTTGATGATCGTCGGCAGGGCGAACAACCGCCCGTTGCGCGCCACCACCTTGACGAAATTGGCGACGGTCGGGTGCACCTTGGCCTGCGCGAGGATGGTCTCGATGGTCGCCGCCTTGACGTCGGCGCTGATCACCGGAGAGCGCAGGAAGCGCTCGAAATCGGCGCTTTCCCCTGCGAGCCGGGCGATGGCGGCGAGGCCCGCCTCGACCGCATCGACGGTCTTGTCGTCCTGGGCGAGATCATAGAGCGCCGCCGCATAGGGTCGCGCGATTTGCACAAGCACTGAATCCTGCGCTGCCAATGCTCCGTCACCCTCATGATTTGCAACCTAAAAGCCGGCGGGAGAAGCGTGCCGGAGCGGTTGCTGTCGCTTGAGATTGTTTTGGGAAGAGCCTTGCCGGCCCCTCCAATTCGCGGCCCCCTCTAACACGATGACAAAGGCCCTGCAAGGCTGGGGAGACGGAGTCGTTCGGGGAGATTTGTCGCAGGCGATGCGTAGGCTGCGTCCGTGCCTTCTGACACCACAATCGGTCCTCTGATCACTGTCTGTCGACTTTGCGATATTTTGTCTTGCGGTATGCGATATTGTAGCGATATGGTTGCGACCATGAAAATAGTGATCCTGTCCAGCGCGGCGGCAAAGCAGCTGGATGCCTTGCCCCCTGCGGCGCGGGATCAAGTCGTCGACGCTCTAAGCGCCTATGCGCTTACTGGTATTGGCGACGTCAAACGACTTAGTGGGCGCGACGGCTATCGCCTTCGGGTCGGCCGCTATCGCGTCCTCTTCTCTGAAGATCGGATCACGGTGCTGGCCGTCTATATCGGCAAACGAGAAACAACGACCTACGGCCGGAACTGACCGGCGGGAGCTGCAATATGGGAGCCCAGTTTTTTAGAACGCCCAATGGTGAGGAAATGGTCGTCCTTTCGAGAGCCGACTATGAAAACCTCGTGCAAATCGCAGAGGAAGCAGCGGAGGATGCCGCCGACATCGCCGCATTTGACGCAGCGATTGCTAATCCGCAAGGACTGGAGCCTCTGCCCTTTGAAGTGTCTCAAGATATCCTCAAGGGCGCCGGCCTCCTTAAGGCTATTCGGCTCTGGCGCGACGTCGGTCAGGTCAAGCTTGCGCATGACATCGGCACGTCCCAGGGGTTCATTTCGGATCTTGAAAGCGGTCGACGCAAAATGACCGAGGAAGTCGCGCTTAGGCTGGCAGAAGCCCTCGACGTCCCCAAGCACTGGCTCATCTGAAGCCTAGAAAAAGCTCTGCGGATCGATATCCACCTGCACCCGCAGGTTGCCCGTCGGCCGCTCGGCCGAGGTGAGCCAGAACCGCACATAGCCCGAAAGGTCGAAATCCTTGGGACTCTGCGCTAGGAGCCGCACCCGGTGCCGCCCGCGCACCATCGAGATCGGCGCGTCCGCCGGCCCGAACAGCCGCAACCCCTCGGCCATCGGCGCGGCCGACAGGAGCCCGCGGGCGAAGGCAAACGCAACGTCGTGCTCGTTGGCCGAAACGATCAGCGCCGCCAGCCGCCCGAACGGCGGCAGCCCGCCCTCGGCCCGCGCCTTGAGTTCGTGCGCATAGAAGGCCTCGCGGTCGCCCTTGACCATGGCTTCCATCACCGGATGGGTGGGGTGATAGGTCTGCAGGAACGCCCGGCCCGCCCTGGCCGCGCGCCCGGCCCGGCCCGTCACCTGGGTCAGTATCTGGAAGGTCTTTTCCGCCGCCCGCGGATCGCCATGCGCCAGCCCCAGATCGGCATCGAGCACCCCCACCAGCGTCAGCTTTTCGAAATGATGACCCTTGGCCACCAGCTGCGTGCCGATGATGAGGTCGTATTCGCCCTTCTCGATCTCGGCGAAGCGGTCGCGGATCTGCGCATTTGACCCCATATCGGATGAAAGGATCACCTTGCGGCTGCCCGGAAACCGCGCCTCCGCCTCCTCGGCCACCCGCTCGATCCCCGGCCCGATCGGCACCAGGCTCTCGACCGCCCCGCAGGCGCCGCAGCTTTCCGGCTTGCGCTGTTCGTGCCCGCAATGGTGGCACATCAACACCCCGCGGAAACGGTGCTCGACCAGCCAGGCCGAGCAATCGGGGCACTGGTACTGGTGCCCGCAAGCCTTGCACAGCGTCAGCGGCGCATAGCCGCGCCGATTGAGGAAGAGCAGCGCCTGCTCGCCCCGGTCCAGCGTCGCGAAGATCTCCCGCGCCAGCCGCGGGGCGATCCAGTGCCCCTTCTCGGGCGGCTCCTCGCGCATGTCGATGGCGGTGATGTCGGGCAGCGCCGCCTCGGCGAAGCGGCTCCTGAGCAGCACGTGCCGGTAGCGCCCCTGGTTGGCGTTGTTGCGGCTCTCGACCGAGGGCGTCGCCGAAGAGAGGATCACCCGCGCCCCGGCGTGCCTGGCCCGCACCACCGCCATGTCGCGGGCGTGGTAATTGACCCCGTCCGATTGCTTGAACGCCCCGTCGTGCTCCTCGTCGAGGACGATCATCCCCAGTTCCCGGAACGGCAGGAACAGCGCCGAGCGCGCCCCGACCACCGCCCGCACCACCCCGTTGAGCACGCCGCGCCAGACCCGTCCCCGCTGCGCCGGCGTCATGTCCGAATGCCATTCGGCCGGCCGGGTGCCGAACCGCCGGGTAAAGCGGGCGAGGAAGGTATGGGTGAGCGCGATCTCGGGCAAAAGGATCAGCGCTTGCCGCCCGGTCCTGAGCGCATCGGCCACCGCCTCGAAGAACACCTCGGTCTTGCCGCCGCCGGTCACCCCGTCGAGCAGCGCCACCCCGAACTTCTCCACATCCAGCGTCCGGATCGCGGCCAGCGCCTCGGCCTGCTCGGCGTTCAATGTCGGCGCCGCCTCGTCCGGATCGGGCGGCAAGACGACCGGCGCCGGCGGGATCTCCAGCCGCTCCAGCGCCCCGGCCCGCTCCAGCCCCTCGATCACCGAGGGCGAGACGCCGCTGGCGCCGACGAGGGCCGCTTTTGCCCAGGCCCATCCGTCCGCCACCACGTCGAGCACGCGCCGCCGTGCATCCGTCATCCGTTCCGGCTCGAGCCCGGTCTTGCGGAAGGCGGTCACCGGCCGCTCCGGCTCCAGCGCCTCGGTCGAGCGCAGCACCGAGCGCAGCACCAGCCCCGGCGCGGCCAGCGTATAGCGGCTCACCCAGTCGACTGTCGTCAGCAATTCTTCCGACAGCGCCGGCACATCGTAGACATGTTCGATGTCCTTCAATCGGTTGTGCGCCACCATGTCCTTGGGCGGCCCCCAGACCACCCCCAGCGTCAGCCGGCCCACCAGCGGCACCGCGACGATCGAGCCGCGCCGCACCACCATGCCGGGCGGCACCCGGTAGGAGTACGGCCCCTCGACCGAGACGCTCACCATTACCGCCACGATGTCGGGGAAGTGTTCCATGGGTGCCCGTTTTGTTCTCACGTGGAACATAAGCGGCGCAAGCTGATTCTGCGACCGGCGGCTGATATCGGGCGAGCAGGCGGCCGAGCGGCGCAGAAGCAAAAACGCCGCCCTGTGGGCGGCGTTCCGGGAACGGTGTTCCCGATCAGTGTGGAGGGCGCGGCCCGGGCGTCAGAACGTGCCCTTGACGCCGGCGGATAGGCTGGCGGAGATCAACTCGGCACCGGCAGAGTCGGGGTACGTGCCCAGCAGGACGCCCGTGTCGTTGTCATACATTTCAGTATCGCCGCGGCCGAGGAACACCTTCTCCACGCTTCCGGCAATGAACAGGTTGACCTGCTCGGCGACCTGGTACTCGGCGCTGGCCGACAGCGAAACGATCGGCGCCATGCCCAGGTTATCGATGAACAGCAGCGGCGGCACGCGCATCCAGTGGTGGTCAGCACCGGACGCATTGAAGGTCACGCCGCCCTGGGCGCCAAGCCCGAAGGTCCACTGGTCGCGGACGATCTCGGTATCCATGCCCAGGAACACGGCCGGGAATTGCTGCCGATAGGTAATGGCCGGCGCGCCGTCAGGGAAGTTTCCCGTGTCCGCGCGGAACCCGGTGAAACTGTAAACGTAGGAGCCGCCATAGGCCGCCCACTGGACGTCGGTATACTTGAACCCGCCATGGAGATTGACGGTGACATTCTCGTCGATGGCGAAATCGTGCCCCAGGGCGATACTGCCGTTGAAGAACCAGTCGAGATTGGTGTCCGGATGCTGCGAACGGTGGGTCCAGTTGTCGAAATCATAGTTGACGAAGAACGACCCGAACCAGTCATAATCTTCCATGTAGCTGTTGCCCGACAACGCCACCTGCGCCTTGGCGGCGATAGTCCAGCCCTCCGGAAGTGAGACGTCCAGTCCGGTCGTCAGCATGGGCGCAACGCTCTGCCAGATCAGCAGGCTGAGCACATCCGTCGAACCCGTGCCGGCGTAGACGACTTCCCGGCCCTCGATGCCGACGACGCCGATCGCCCCGCTCAAGCTGATAGCGCCATCGGCCATCGTGATCGTGTTGTGCTGCGCCAAGGACGGCGCAATTCCAAACACGGCCGCCACGGCAACGCCGGCACATAGTTTTTCAAAGCTTTGCATTTTATCCGCCCCAAAATATGTCCAGACGCCATGGCCGCTTTCGCGCCGGTATCAATTCTCCATGCAACGCGAAAAAGCATACGCACGATTCAGCCCGCCGCTGCTATCAACGTGCAACAAGTATGCTTTCGAAAATGCTAAGTTTTGCGTCCTATCCTTCCCCGATGTCCTCCACCGCCTTCCTCGTCGACCCGACCATCGAGACTCAGCTGAGCGCCTGGCTGCGCGATCTGGGCGCGGTGCGCCGCCTCGCGCCGCTCACCCTCGAGGCCTACCAGCGCGATCTCGGCCAGTTCCTGAGCTTCCTCGCCCATCACACCGGCGGGCAGGTGAGCATCGCGACGCTCAAGCAGATGCGCGCCGCCGATATCCGCGCCTTCATGGCGGCGCGGCGCGAGGAAAGCCTCGGCTCGCGCTCGCTGGCCCGCGCGCTCTCGGCCATCAGGAGCTTCTTCCGCTTCCTCGAGCGCGAAGGCGTCATGGCGACCGAGGCGCTCAACGTCATCCGCACCCCCAAGCAGGGCAAATCGCTGCCCAAGGCGCTGACCGTGCTGGAGGCGAAACAGACCATCGCCGCCACCGGCGAAATGGAAGACCGTCCCTGGGTCGCCGCCCGCGACATGGCGGTGCTCTCGCTGTGCTATGGCGCCGGCCTGCGCATCTCCGAAGCGCTGGCCGTCACTCGCGCCGATCTCGAGGGCACGGCGATGCGCGTCACCGGCAAGGGCGGCAAGACGCGGCTGGTGCCGCTGATCGTCTCGGTCCGTGCCGCGATCGAGACTTATCTCGAACTCTGCCCGTTCAACCTCGGGCCGTCCCAGCCGCTGTTCCGCGGCGTCAAGGGCGGCGTGCTGTCGCCGCGCCTGATCCAGCTCCGCGTCGCCCAGCTCCGCTCCGCCCTCGGCCTGCCGCCTTCGGCCACCCCGCACGCGCTGCGCCATACCTTCGCCACCCACCTTCTCGGTCGCGGCGGCGATCTGCGCGCCATCCAGGAACTGCTCGGCCACGCCTCGCTCTCGACCACCCAGATCTACACCGCCGTCGACACCGACCGTCTGCTCGAAAGCTACCGCGCCGCCCATCCGCGGAGCTGACGCGCCGATGTCTCCGCAGAGCCCTCGCACCGGTGGGCAGTCGTCTCCCTCCCCCTTGCGGGGAGGGATCAAGGGTGGGGGGCGAGATGAACACAGAGCGTGGGGCAACCCCCACCCTGCCCCTCCCCGCAAGGGGGAGGGAGGCCCGACTGAGAGATAGCGCTCAACCACGACCGAACCCCTCTTTACCGCAAAGCGCTTCCGCTCTAAGCATCTCCCATGCTCGCGCGTCACCTCGATATTCGCAAAATCTGGCTTGGCTCCTTCAGGGGCCGGGACGCGCGCGGCTAGAGTGCGATCAGCCAAAGCTTGTCCCCGCGGAAGCGGGGACCGGCTTTGGCGGTTCGATCGCGCAACAGAAAAGAACGCACCCGACAACCTTCATCGGGCGCGGCGGCCGGTGATCCGATGGCAGGGCGAACAACGGACCTCCCGATGCCCTCCGACGCTTCCACGACCCGCTTCGACGTCCGCCAGTTGCAGTGGCTGGGGCTGGCGCTCGCTATTGCCGGCGCCTCGCTCTTCGCCACCAAGGGCATCGTCATCAAGCTGGCCCTCGCCCAGGGCATCGATCCGCTGACCACGCTTGGCTGGCGCATGATCGTCGCCGTGCCGATCTTTGTCACTGTCGGCGTGCTGGGCTATCGCAGCCGCAACGCCAGGCGGGCCGATGGGGCGCCGCCGGTGCTCGATTGGAGGAGCGTGCTGCAGGCGCTCGGCGTCGGCGTACTCGGCTACTACCTCTCGAGCTATCTCGATTTTACCGCGCTCGAATACATCTCGGCCCAGTTCGACCGGCTGATCCTTCTGACCTACCCCTTCTTCGTCGTGCTGTTCGGCGCCCTGTTCTTCGCTCGCCGCATCGCCCCGATGATGATCGCGGCGCTGCTGATCGGCTATCTTGGCATCGCCATCATCTTCTGGCGCGATTTTTCCATCGAGGGCGAGCATGTGCTGCTCGGCGCGGCTTTGGTCTTCACCGCCTCGATCATCTATGCCGCCTACCAGATCCTCGCCAAGCCGCTGATCGACCGCATGGGCGCCCAGCTCTTCACCTCCATCGCCATGAGCGGGGCCGGCCCGGCGGTGATCGCCCATTTCCTCCTGACCCACCCGCTCGCCGACCTCGCCGTGCCGGCCTCGGCGCTGCCGCTGATGCTGGCCATCGGCACGGTCTCCACCGTGCTCCCGGCCTATTGCATCTCGGCCGCCATCGGGCTCATCGGCCCTGAACGCACCGCGGTAATCGGCAATGTCTCCCCGGTGGTGACCATCACCCTCGCCGTGACGGTTCTGGGCGAAGCCTTCACCATCTGGCACGCCCTCGGCACCGCCCTCGTCCTCGCCGGCGTGTTGCTGTTCACCCGCAAGGCCAGGCCGAAAGTGCCGGATGTGGACGTGGAACCCTGAGGCTAAGCGGCCTTGGGGGAATACGGCTTCACCTTGATGGACGCGGCGTTCTTGAGCGCCTGCGCCAAGTCATGGCTCATCTGCATCCTGAGCCAGGTTTCGGCGCCGCCGCCGAACGCCTTGTCGAGCCGGATCGCCATCTCGGGCGTGATCCCGGCCTTGCCGTTGACCAGGTTGTTCAGCGCCTGCCGGCTGACACCGAGGACCCTCGCACCTTCGGTGACGGTGAGGCCGAGCGGTTCGAGGCAATCGAGGCGCACCGCCTGGCCGGGATGAGGAGGATTCAGCATGGGCATGTCAGCAATTCCTAGTGATAGTCCAAGAGTCGCACGTCATGGACGTGGCCATCGTCGAAGCGAAAGATGATCCGCCAGTTGCCGTTGACCGTCACCGACCAGAATCCCCTGAGGTCGCCGCTCAAAGGATGAAGCCTGTAACCGGGCAGACCCATCTGTTCGGGCGCCGTGATCTCGTCGAGGCGCTGGATAATGCGCTCTATCTTGGCGATCATGTCGGGGCGAATGCCCGAGCGATCCCCACGCTCATAGAGACGCTTGAGAGCCCTCTCTGATCCGAAAAACTGGCGATCACGGCGACAATGTCGCCTGACAAGTGTCACTTGTCAAGCGAGCCGCGCCGCGGGCAGTGGGTCGCTTCGAAATCAGCGAAGAACCATGCCGACCAGAAAAGTAACGAGCCCCGCGAACGGTAGCGCGGCGGCTATGGAGCCGAATATGCTGCCGGTAGGTTTGATCGCCAGTCTGCCTGCGGGCCAAAACGTTGGACATTGGAGGCGTTGTAGAAGCCGCGAAGAAACATCACCAAGTAGGAAAGTACCGCCCATGCGACAAAGAAGACAATCCAATTCCAACCCATTTTCACCCCTCGTTCGAGAGTCTACCCTGAGTACCTTACTTTGTAGCCCCCGCGCGCGTGGCTCTTTCTCTTCTTCTGCTTCGATCAGTGCCACGATATTCGAGACTTCCCAAAGCTGGCCGGCGAGATCAAATATGTATCGCCCCGTCGCCGCACATCAGCGCCGCCTCGCGCACCGCTTCCGATAGCGTCGGATGCGCATGCGTGGTCCGCGCCAAATCCTCGGCCGCGCCGGAGAATTCCATCAAGACCGCGATCTCGTGGATCATCTCGCCGGCGTTTTTGGCGACGATCTGCGCCCCCAGCACCCGGTCGGTGGCAACGTCGGCGAGGATCTTGACGAACCCCTGCGTCGCCAGCATCGCCTTGGCCCTTCCATTGGCGGTGAACGGGAATTTGCCGACCTTGTAGTCGATCCCCTCGGCCTTGAGTTCATCCTCGGATTTGCCGATCCAGGCCACTTCCGGGCTGGTGTACATCACCGACGGGATCACCCCGTAGTTCACGTGCCCCGCCTGGCCGGCGATGATCTCGGCCACCGCGATCCCTTCGTCCTCGGCCTTGTGGGCCAGCATCGGGCCGGTGATCACGTCGCCGATGGCATAGATGCCCTCGACCGAGGTCTTGAAATGGGCGTCGGTGCGGATGCGGCCGCGCTCGTCCAGCGCCACGCCGACGATCTCGAGCCCCAGCCCCTCGGTGAACGGCTTGCGGCCCACCGCGACCAGCGCCACGTCGACATCGATCAACTCCATGTCGCCGCCCGCCGCCGGCTCCAGCCGGGCGGTCAGCGTGCCGTCTTCCTGCTTGTCGATGGATTTGACCTTGGTGCCGAGCTTGAACTCCAGCCCCTGCTTCTGCAGCATGCGCTGCATCTGCCGGGCGACCTCGCTGTCGGCACCCGGGATGATGCGGTCGAGGAACTCGACCACCGTCACCTTGGCGCCGAGCCGGCTCCACACCGAGCCGAGTTCGAGCCCGATAATGCCGGCGCCGATCACCAGCAGCCGGTTCGGCACCTTCTTGAGTGCGATCGCCCCGGTCGAGGTCACGATCTTTTCCTCGTCGATCTCGATGCCAGGCAGCTCGACTGCCACCGAACCCGAGGCGATGACGATGTTCCTGGTCTCGATCATCTGGCCGGGGCCCTTTTCGGGCGTCACCATCACCCGGCCGGGCGCGCCGATCGAGCCGATGCCGCGGAAGGCGGTGATCTTGTTCTTCTTGAACAGGAACTCGATGCCGGTGACGTTGGAGGTCACCGTGTCGTCCTTGTGCGCCATCATCTGCGGCAGGTTGAGCTGCGGGGAAAAGTCGTTGCCAAAGCTCTTGAAGCTGTGCCGGGCCTCCTCGAACAGTTCGGAGGCATGGAGCAGCGCCTTGGAAGGAATGCAGCCGA
>JAUXUM010000104.1 GCA_030680995.1 Devosia sp. | reverse complement strand
AGGCGCTGTCGATGGCGCCGAGCCTGGGCTCGACGCGGCCGCCGCGCGGCGCCGTCTTGACCGCTGCGGCGCGCCCGCGCGATTTCTTCGGCTGCGCACCCACCCGGTCTTCCGGCGAAATCTGAAAATCCATGAACAGGGCCCCGGCATTCTTCTTGCGCATCGTCGTGTCCGCCCGGGCTCCACAAGGGGAATCCGCCGCGGACGCCACTGGGCAATCCGACCGTCTCGCCTGGCGCCTCGCACAGGCCGAAGCCCGAGCCGGCCGCCTGCGCGGTCCCCTTGGCTATCGAAGCTAATTGTGGCCGGTTTATGTGGGCTTAAGCGGCTGGGTTAACGGATGTGGCGGCTGGGTGACAGTGCCGGCATCGGCTCGTCGCGGATGTTGGCCGGCGCGATACTGGACGCTGCCGCCGCACCTGGTTCCCGCCCCCGTGCAGGCGGCGATCAACTTGCGCCGGTCACTTCTTCCGGCTTTCACGGGCCGCCGCATTCCAATCATCCGGCGGATTGCCGCGATCCAACATGTCCTTGAAGACGACGCACGCGTCGATGTTCATATCACATGCCCGCTTGCTGCCCTCGTCGTTGACCCACGCATGGACAATGATCCTTGCTTCGGCGCGAAAGCGAAAGGACAAGCGCACGGAAGCATAACCTGACTCGCCATCCCCCGCATTTCCGCGGGTTTCAGCCAAGTTCCGGAACCATATCCTGAGTCATCCGGAAGCATAACCTGCACATGGGAGCCCGGACGGAAGCATAAATTGACTCACTGACGATTTGGCTCAGGGAGCTACAACGCCGTCATATCGACATCGCTGGCTCAGACCTCGCGTGAGCCTCTTCAGCCTCGCTCACGGTAGTTGCCCCGGGACTCCAGTCGGGCTCATCGACAAGAACCATGGAAACCGTGACGCCCAGCCTGTTCAGCATTCGGCACAGCCGATCAGAGCTGAAATCCCGAAACTGGCCGCGGACCAAGCCGGAGATTTTGGGTTGAGGGACGCCGGTAATGGTGGCGGCCTCGGCCTGGGTCAGGCCCCGCTCACGAATGACAGCGGAAATCTTGGCGACAAGCCGCGATTTGGCGCGATGCTCTTCGGGGTTGGGAATGCCCAGATCCGCAAACACGTTGCCGCTGCCGAATGCTTCCAATTTCTCGTCCATCATCTTCTCCCAGGCTTTGAGAACTCCGAAGACCCGATCCCCGCCTTCTTCTGCTCTGCCTCGTATTCGGCCTTCATGCCGGCGATGGCCCGCAAGCCTTCCGGCGACTTCCTGTATTCCTTCAGCCTCGAAAGCCTGCTGGCGATGCGATCTATGTCCTTCTTCGGCGTCGAAATTCCTGACGTCGACTGCTTCCTGAAGACGTCGATAACCCAGACGCCTTCCTCGAACTCGACGGCCGCCACCCCTCGGTAGGTATTCCCGTCCTTGCCGTCGGAAAGCACCTTGAAAAGGTGGGCGATCCGGGGGTCTTCATGGAATCTCTTGATTCCAGGTTCACCTGCTTCTTCGCCATGCTGAAGCTGACTGAGCAGGTGGCCGATCCCATCCTTCACGTCATCCGGCATGCCCAACAGCTCATCCTTCGATGGAACAAGCCATCGGAGAGGCTTCGGAATTCTGGACATAACTTATATCTTTTCCGGAATAGATCAAGGGAGCGTCCACGAACTCATTGCAGGATGTTCCGCAAACCACCAGCGCCTCGCCGGGCACCCATGAAATGATGAGCTTCACCTGCCGCCCGGAGCGAACAGGAACGCTATGATCGCCCTATAATGGGGGCCTAGGTGAACCTGCCGGGTCGGGCTCCCATGTGCAGGTTATGCTTCCGTGCACAGACAAGCATCAAACGTCCAGATTGGCCACGCTCAGCGCATTGTCCTGGATGAAGTCGCGGCGCGGCTCGACCAGATCGCCCATCAATTGGGTGAACAGCAGATCGGCGTCGCTGCCTTCCTTGATCTGCACCTGCAGCAGCGTGCGCACATTGGGGTCGAGCGTCGTCTCCCAGAGCTGGCTGGGGTTCATTTCGCCCAGCCCCTTGTAGCGCTGCAGGGTGAGGCCCTTGCGGCCGACGCCGGTGACGGCCCGGAACAGCGAGGACGGCCCGAAAATGTCGAAACTCTGCTCCTTGCGGCTCAACTTGGCGACCCCGCCATAGAGATCTTCGAGCTTCTCGACGATCTGCCGGATCTTGCGCGCGTCGGCGCTGACGAGGAGGCCGGCGTCGATGGCGTGGGTTTCGGTGACGCCGCGCACGGTGCGCGTGAAGATCAGGCCGCCCTGCCCATCGGGCGCCCCCTGCCAGCCGCGCTCCAATTCGTCCGAAACGCGGTCGAGCCGGTTGGCGACGCGGGTCGCGACCGCCGTTGCCCGTTCGGGATCGGCGAGCGCGTCGGCATCCAGCCCCCCCACGATTGCCGCCTGCTCGACGATGGAGCGATCGTAGCGGGTGTTGAGGCCTTCGACGGCATGGACGATGTCGCGCGCCTGCCGGACGATGCTCAGAAGATCGGCTCCGGCATGGGTCGAACCGCTGCGCGTGGACAGCACGGCGTCCTCGGTCCCGGTGTCGATGAGGTAATCCTCGAGCGAGCGCTCGTCCTTGAGATACTGCTCGGACGAGCCGCGCTTGATCTTGTAGAGCGGCGGCTGGGCGATATAGACGTGGCCGCGGTCCACCAGTTCGAGCATCTGCCGGTAGAAGAAGGTCAAGAGCAGGGTGCGGATATGGGCGCCGTCGACGTCGGCGTCGGTCATGATGATGATCTTGTGGTAGCGGAGCTTGTCGATATTGAACTCTTCGCGGCCGATCGAGGTGCCCAGCGCCATCACCAGATTGCCGATCTGCTCGGAGCCGAGCATGCGGTCGAAGCGGGCCCGCTCGACATTCAATATCTTGCCGCGCAGCGGCAGCACGGCCTGAACGCCGCGGTCGCGCCCTTGCGTGGCCGAGCCGCCGGCCGAGTCGCCCTCGACCAGGAACAGTTCGGACTTGGCCGGGTCCTTTTCGGAACAATCCTTGAGCTTGCCGGCGAGGAAGTTGACGTCGAGCGCCGACTTGCGCCGCGTCAGCTCGCGCGCCTTGCGGGCGGCCTCGCGGGCAGCCGCGGCCTCGGCTACCTTGCCGACCACGACCCTGGCTTCGGCGGGATGCTCCTCGAACCACTGGCTCAGCTTGTCGTTGACCCCGTTCTCGACCACCGGCCGGACTTCGGAGGAGACCAGCTTGTCCTTGGTCTGGGACGAGAATTTCGGATCCGGCACCTTGACCGAGAGCACGCAAGTCAGCCCTTCCCGCGTGTCGTCGCCGGTGAGCTGGACCTTTTCGCGCTTGAGGATGCCGCTGGTTTCCGCATAGGAGGTGACTTGGCGCGTCAGCGCCCCGCGCAGGCCGGCGAGGTGGGTGCCGCCATCGCGCTGCGGGATGTTGTTGGTGAAGCACAGCACGTTCTCGTGGTAGCTGTCGTTCCACCACATGGCCACTTCGACGGTGATGCCGTCCTTTTCCGACTTCAGCATGATCGGATTGCCGATCAGCGGCGTCTTGGCCTTGTCGAGATAGCGGACAAACGCTTCCAGTCCGCCTTCGTAGAAGAGTTCGGTCTCGACCGGCTCGGGGTGACGATGGTCGCGCAGGAAGATGCGCGCGCCCGAGTTGAGGAAGGCGAGTTCGCGCAGCCGGTGCTCGAGCGTCGCGAAATCGAACTCGATATGGTTGGTGAAGGTCTGGGTCGAGGGCATGAAGGTGATTTCGCTGCCGCTGCGCCCTTCGTAGGTGCCGGCGACTCTCCGCGGCTCATAGGTACCGGTGACCTCGAGCGGTCCGTCAGCGTCGCCATGGGTGAAGCTCATCTCGTAGATCTTGCCGTCGCGGCGGATCTTGAGCTTCAGCCAGACCGAGAGCGCGTTCACCACCGAGACGCCGACGCCGTGGAGCCCGCCGGAAACCTTGTAGGAATTCTGGTCGAACTTGCCGCCGGCATGCAGCTGGGTCATGATGACCTCGGCGGCCGAGACCCCCTCTTCCCTATGGATGTCGGTGGGGATGCCGCGGCCGTTGTCGGTGACCGTGCAGGAGCCGTCGGGATTGAGCGTCACCGTCACCAGGTCGGCATAGCCGCCCAGCGCCTCGTCGATGGCGTTGTCGACCACCTCGTAAACCATGTGGTGCAGGCCCGAGCCGTCATCGGTATCGCCGATATACATGCCGGGACGCTTGCGAACCGCATCGAGGCCCTTGAGGACCTTGATCGAGTCGGCGCCATACTCGCTCGGATCGTACGGGGTTTCGGAGGTGCTCAAACAGTGTTCCCGAATCAGTGGATTTTCCGCTTTCAGTGGTTTAGCGGATCGCCCCTTGTTACCCAAGGGAAATGGCTATTTTTTGCCCATTTGCAAGGGGATGCGGCACCTTGTCAGGCCAGCGGCGAAAGCCTGCCGTCGCGCACCGACACCACCTGTGCGCCCGCGCCCAGGGCCTCGAACAGCATCGGATCGGTGCCGGTCATGAAACACTGGGTGCCGAGGCCGTCGAGCGCGGCAAACAGCGCGGCGCGGCGACCGGGGTCGAGGTGGGCGGCGATCTCGTCGAGCAGCAGGAACGGGGTGATCGCGGTCATGCGCCTGACCAGCCGCGCGTGGGCGAGGATGAGCCCGATCAGCAGCGCCTTCTGCTCGCCGGTCGAGCCGAGCGCGGCCGGCATGTCCTTCTGGGCATGCCGGACCTCGAAATCGACGCGATGCGGGCCAAGCAGCGTTCGTCCGGCCGTACGATCGGCGGCGCGCGCGGCGGCCCAGCGGAATTTGAGCTCGCTTTCGAGCGCCGAAGACGAGCCCGGCTCGGAGCCGTCCTTGAAGAGCGGCGTCAGCGCCAGCCGGGCGGCGGGGAAATTCTCGTCCTCGAGACTGTCGAGGATCAGCGCCTGCAGATGGCCGAGACTGTCGGTCCGGGCGAAATGGATGGCGCCGGCGTATTCGGCCATCTGCGCCTCGACCGCCGAGAGCCAGAGCGGGTCCCGGTTCTCGACGAGCAGGCGGTTGCGCTGACGCATGGCCTTGTCGAAGTCGGCGACAGAGGCCGAGTGGCCGGGGATCAGGGTCGTCACCAGGCGGTCGAGAAAGCGGCGGCGGTCGCCGGCCGGGCCGGAAAAGAGCCCGTCCATGCTGGGGGTCAGCCAGAGCAGGCGCAGATAGGCGCTCATCTCCTCGACGGCGCGGGCATTCTCCCCGTTGATGCGCACGCGCCGGCCGGCCTCGCCCGGCCCGGCGCCGGTGCCGATATCGGCCGGTCCGTCCGGGGTCTCGATGGTCGCGGCCACCGCCCAGGCGCCGTCGGAGCCCAGGGCGGCGAGCGTCTCGAACGGCGCCCGGCGCAGCCCGCGGTCAGGCGAGAGCAGCGAAATGGCTTCGAGCAAATTGGTCTTGCCCGCCCCGTTCGGCCCCACCAGTACCAGATGCCGGGCATCCAGATCGAGCGCCGCGCTCTGGTAGTTGCGGAAATGGGTGAGACGCAGGCGGGAGATGTGGCGGTTGATCATGCACCCGGCGTCAGACCCGCATCGGCATCAGCACGTAGAGCGCCTTGGCCTCGCCGTCTTCCTTGACCAGCGTCGGGGAGCCCGCGTCGTTGAACAGGAAGATCGCGTTGTCCGAGCGGATCTGGGCGACGATATCGAGCAGGTAGCGGGCGTTGAAGCCGATCTCGAAGCTTTCCGGCTCGAACTCGACCGCCAGTTCCTCGCTCGCGGTGCCGTGGTCCGGATTGGTGACCGAAAGCTCGAGCTGGCCGTCCTTGACCGAAAGCTTGACCGCCTTGCCGCCGCGCTCCGAAGCGATGGTGGAGACGCGGTCGACGGCGGTGGCGAAGGCGGCGCGGTCGACGTTCATCTCCTTGTCGTTGTTCTTGGGCGTCACCCGCTCGTAATCTGGGAAGGTGCCCTCGATCAGCTTGGAAAGCAGCACGACGCCGCCCAGGGTGAAGCGGATCTTGGTATCGGAGATTTCGACGGCCACCTCGCCCTCGGCGCCTTCGAGCAGCTTTTGCACCTCGCTCACGGTCTTTTTGGGCACGATGATGCCGGGCATGCCCTTGCTTCCCGCCGGCGCCTCGGTCTCGGCGCGCGCCATGCGGTGGCCGTCGGTGGCCACGGCGCGCAGGATGGTTTCCTTACCCGCCTCGAGGGCGTGGATGTAGATGCCGTTGAGGTAGTAGCGCGTCTCCTCGTTCGAAATGGCGAACTGGGTGCGCTCGATCAGCTCGCGCAGCGCCGCCGCGGGGATCGAGAACTGATGCGTGAAGCTGCCGGATTTGAGATCGGGGAAGCTGTCGGGCGAGAGGCAGGCGAGATGGAAGCGCGAGCGGCCGGAGGTGAGCAGCATCTGCTCGGCGCCCTCGGTCTCGAGCCTGACCTCGGCCCCGTCGCTCAGCTTGCGGACGATCTCGTAGAGGGTATGGGCGGGGACAGTCGTGGTGCCCGCCGTCGCCACCATGGCCGGCACGCTTTCGGTGACCTCGATGTCGAGGTCGGTGGCGCGCAGATCGATGCGGCCGTCGGCGGCCTTGAGCAGCACATTGGCGAGGATCGGGTAGGTGTTGCGCCGCTCCACCACGCGATGCACATGGCCCAGCGACTTGAGCAGATGGTTGCGCTCGAGAGTGACTTTCATAACCTGGTTTCCCCGATCGACGCCGCCCCTCGGGCAGCCGAAAACCCCGGCGAAACCGGGGTTGCGACATTTGCAATTTGCTTCGGAAAAGGCAAGGGCGGGCGGTCATCTGTGCCCATGGCAATTGCTTCAGGTCGACGCGTTGGGGGCGCCGAGGTCGGGGCGAATGTGATTATGGAGAGCTTCGCGTTTCCGGAGCCCTGTGATGTTCCCGTCCGCCGTCTCGCCCGGTATCGATCCTCGATCACTTCTCGGCGCTGTCCGATCCGCGTCAGCAGTGGCGGGCGGCCTATCCACTGCCGGAAATCCTGCTTTTGGTGTCGTGCGCCACCCGGCTTCTTCACGACCGACTCGCTATTTGGGGTGCTTTGCGCATGTGCCCGCCGTCACCGAATGCATCGGCTGCCACGATCCGCACAGTCTCAAGGTCCGGGTCGAAACCGGCCAAGATGTTTTGAACTGGATCAGGGCGCCGCGTTATCTGGGGGTCGGCCGGAAGCCCCATTTTTCTGGCAGGATTGCGTCCAAGCCGGCTCACTCGAGACTTGACCGGTCGCATGCCGGCGAGGTCGGTGTGCGGATGCGTATCGGCGGCATCCGCGCCAACCAACCAGGGCAGCGCGGTCTCATGAAGCGGGCGTTGGAAACAGGTGCTTCATGTCTTGTGGCAGGTGCCCTCGGACTTCGTTGATCTGGCCCGCGGCAACAGTGTTGCCGACCGCTTTGAAGACCGCCTGCATGACCTCGGTCGCCCGCTCCGGATCCAGTCCGAGCGCGCGGGCAAGCTCATCCCTGATCGTATCCGCAGTCACGATCCGATCCGGCCCATCGAGACATTGGTCAAGCGCCGGCTGCAACTTCGAGGGAAGCTGTGCGATGAGATGCTGGGCCTCCTGTGGGATCAGGCGTCGGCAGAGCATGCATAGCCCGAGCAGCAAGGCCCGCTCCGAGCGATCTCGATCCAGTCTGGCTGCACCCAAGACCGACCCGACCAGGCGGTTGTAGGTAGCCTCCGCACGGGCCTGCGCCCGCATCAGGGCGCGGGCGCGACCGGCGGCCCTTTGTTCGGGACGCGCGGAACCTTGTGGATGCAACATTCCAGCGGGCTTTTGCGGCGCCTCGACCTCAAGCTGGGCGACGACGATCGAACGCAGGGCATCCAGACCGATTGAGCCATCCACCACGAGATCATCGAAAGTGACCAGCCCGACCAGCCGTCCGCTCTCGGTAATCGGAATGCGGCGGACACCATGCTCCCGCATGAGGCGAACCACCTCGTCGAGATCTGCGCCAATGTCGCAAGCAATCACGTCTTCGGACATCACCTCGCCCAATGACGTTGTCTTGGCCTCAATCTCCCCACCGAGGGCGGCAAGCGCGAGATCACGGTCGGTCAGGATCCCCGCAAGGCCCCCTGGTTCACTCACAAGCACCGAACCGATGTGATTGTCCGCCATGGCACGTGCTGCCTGGTAGACCATCGAGCCCCGGTTGAGTACGACCATCCTCGTTCTGCGAAAGCGCTCAAGAGACATCCGATTCTCCCTGGGCCAGACACTGGCCAATCTACAAAATCTCCGTGCTTGCCGCGGCCAGCGCTGCGCGTGGCCGTTGAGCCTTGATCACGAGACGATAGGCGCCTACTGGGCGACGTATCCGCCGTCGATCGCAATGTGGGCACCGGTCACGAAGGACGCCCGCGGCGAGCAGAGCCAGACGATGAGGTTGGACACCTCGTCGCCGGTACCGATGCGGCCGATCGGGTGGAGCGGCGCCATCATCTCCGAGGCTGCCATGCTTCCGCCCGTTGCCTGTTCGGCCAGCGAATCGAGCATCCGGGTGTCGATACCGCCCGGGCAGATCGAGTTCACGCGAATGCCCATTTTGGCGTACTCGAGCGCCGCGTTCTTGGTGAGGCCGTTGATGGCGTGCTTGGAGGCGACATAGGGGGAAAGTCCGGCAAAGCCGATGAGCCCGGCGACCGAGGAGAGATTGACGATGGCACCGCCGCCTGTCTTCAGCATGGCCGTAATCTCGGCGCGCAGACACAGGAAAACGCCGCGCAGGTTGACCGCAACAACGCGGTCGAAGCTTTCTTCCGTCTGCTCGGCCATCGGCGCGAGCGTGCCCTCGATGCCGGCATTATTGCATGCGCAATCGAGACGACCGTAGGTCGCGACCGTATGCGCCACCATGGCCTGAACCTCGTCGGCCTTCGATACGTCGGCCTTGAAGAAGGAGGCGTCGCCGCCGTTCTTCCTGACCAGATCGACCGTCTCTTCACCGCCATCGGATTCGATGTCGGAAACGACAACCTTCGCACCCTCTTCGGCGAACTTGAGTGCCGTGGCGCGGCCGATGCCGGCCCCGGCCCCGGTCACCAACGCGATCTTGCCTTGAACGAGTACCATGATGCGCTCCCGCCTTCACTCGCTATCCATTTAAAATAAACGTAACACCCCCGCCTTGAGTGGAGTCATGATACAGATCAAACGTTCCGGTCGGCATTGCGGGATCGGGGACTTGACCTGTCTCGACGATCAGGGGTGCTGTTGCCGCACCTCAGACCGGCTCGCTGATTTGGATCAAAGCCTGCCCGGCTGGAGACGCCATGGATATTGGTCTTGGGGGCGTTCCTCCCTTCCAGACCCGGCGCACGGAGGCTGAAATGGCTCGCAAGGCCTCACGCATTGCGGACGATGCGGTTCACCGCCTGCCGCAGCTTCAGATCCCGAGATCCCGCAGGGTGTGAAGCAGGTGGCGATCCAAGAAATCCTGGGCGCTCGCGACGGTCACGTCCAGGTCAGCGTGAAGGATGGACAGCTGACATTAAGGACGCATTGCCGCCCATTCACTTTTTGCCCGATTTGAATATCCCGACAATCCCGCAGCCGCCGCATAGCGGGCGGCGACGGTGCGGGAAAGCCGCATCGCCAGCAGAGCGCGAAGCACCCGCCCGCCATCCATCGGGAAGGCCGGCATCAGGTTGAAGAGCGCGATGAAGAGATTGACCCCCGCCAGACGGGCAAAAAGCCGAAGGTCGGGTTCTGGATCTCGCTCATGGCGAACAGCCGACCTATCGAGAAGGACCAAGCCGTGACCGATTTCCTGTTGCTGTCCGCGCGGCGGATTGCCAGTGGAACGACCGGAACCTTGTCGCCCGCTGCGCTCATTCTGGGTGACGGCCGTGACCGGTAACTGCCGCAGAACCCTGCGCCGCAAGTGACGAACTCGCCTCGGGGCCATGGGCTGATGCCGCTCGTCTCGGGGCCGCGACTCTCGTTGACTTCGGTTGTCCGAGCCCAGCTTGGCGCCCTACCTCAGTTCGACATGAACCGGTTGGTGGTATGGTGGGTCAGCAGGCCGCGGGTCATTCCGCCGAACAGCCATTCCTGCAGACGGCTGCGGCCGTATCCTCCCGTAACCACAAGATCGGCGCCAAAGCCTCTGGAAAGATCCTCCAGCTGCTGGGCGGCGTCGCCTTGCGCGGCATGGAGATCACCAATTGCCTCGATCTCATGTCGCCCAAGCCAGGCGAGAAGGCCGGCCAGGCTCTCCTTCTGCATCGATGTGTCGCCATCCTCGATCGCCACGGCCACGACTTTCTTGGCCAGGCGCAGCATCGGCAAGGCATCGGAAACCGCGCGACGCGCTTCGCGCGTATCCTTCCAGCCGACAACGATTGTCTCGCCCTTGATCGTTTCGGCACCTGCCGCCGCCACCAGCACGGGCCGTCCCGCGGCAATAATGAGCTCGCCAAGATCGACCCGGCGCCGGAATCCGCCGGCCGCCGCCGACCCGGCCATGATGAGGTCGGCGCTTCTTGCGGCCGAGACCAGGCTGCGGTTCGGCGTCTCCACGCTGCACCGCCACTCTGTCTTGGTATCCGGGGACAGGGACTTGCGGAAATTGACCTCCAGCGCCCGCAGTTGCGCCTCGATCGCCGCACGCTCGTCGGCATAGAGGGTGGCGGCGACCCCCGCACCCCTCCCTCCGGTCATGACCGGATACGGCTCGGCAGCCGCAATGCCGACGAGATCGGCCCCAAACCGCCGCGCCAGCTCCTCGGCGCATCTCACCAGGGCTGGCGAGAACGCATCGAAATCGATGTTTAGCAGTATGCGACGGATTTCCATGGTCGTCCCTTCGCCCCAATCACCTGACAGAATTTGCTCGCATTTCCGACGTCGGCGGTTCGCCATGGAAAATATGTCGCATCCTGCCGACGAACTGAATGACCGCTACGCGATTCAAGCGCCACGCGATTTGACGCCGATCAAGCAGCTCGCGTTGGCTTCGGTCTATCCTTTCGTCCGCGAGGTGGGAAGTGTGCTAAGGTTATTGGCTGCCCTGGCGCTTGTTCTGTCGCCGGTCGGCATCTCGATTGATGCGGCAGCCCAAGGCATCGAGTCCGATATCTCGGCGATCGAACAATGGACCGAGCGCGAGGCGGCCGCACCATGGCGCCCCAAGGCCTGGCACAGCTCCGCAGCGGCCTCCGCGACGCCCATGGCCGGCGGACTGCTCATCGACGGGCATCTTGCGGCCGGCGTCCCCTGCGAGAGCTGCCACGCCACCAGCGAAGCCGGCAGCAACGGCGATCACCCAGCGGTTCCCGCCGCGTCGTTCAACACCATGTGCGTGGCCTGCCACGGGACCATGCTCAAGGCGCCGGAGGGCGAGGAGATGTCCGTCCCCAACCCGCATGCGTCCCCGCATCTCGCGCAAGGCGAGGTGCCGGAATGTACCGAGTGCCACCGCGTCCATGAGCCGGGCGAGGTCACCTGTAATCTCTGCCACAGAGGATTCAATTTCACGATCGACTGACGCAACCATAAATTCTGAAAGAGGAGACCACCAATGTCCAACAGCACAAAGTCGGGATTGACTCGCAGGGGCCTGCTCGGTGGGCTCGGCGCCGGAGCGGGCGTCATGAGCCTGGCCGCATTGACCCCGGTACAGGCGGCGTTGCTGCCCGAGCCGGAGACGAGCGAAAGCTACGACCTGGTGGTGATCGGTTCGGGGCTTGCGGGCTGCGCCGCGGCGCTGGAGGCCGCACTTGGCGGGGCCAAAATCGTGGTGCTGGAAAAGGCCTCGCAGGCGCGGATGGGCGGAAATTCGTTCCTCGCGGGCGGCAGCTTCTCGCTGCCGATTTCGGACACCGCGGAGGCTCATGCCCACTACGTGGAAGACTACGACAAGTACACGCTCGGTCGCGGCAATACCGAAATTTTCGCCCTGATGGCCGAACACATTCACCGCGACGTCGCCTGGCTGCAGGAGAACGGCATCGAAGTCCTGCCCGCCGTTGACCGGCCGCCCAACCGCGTTTCCACCGCAACGGTGGCGCCTGGATCCTTTGCCGGCATGCCGGTTCTGTTCCGCAGGATGCGGGCGCGGCTCGAAGAGCTGGGCGTCAAGTTCGCCTTCGATACCAAGGCCAGGCAACTGATCATGGACGAGGCCGGCGCCGTGGTCGGCGTGCGCGCGGTGGGACGTCAAGGCGTCGCGGACTACCGCGGCCGATCCGTGGTCATTGCCACCGGCGGCTATGCCGGCAACACCCAGTTGCTGGAGGCCTATTCCGACCCCAACGCGGGTGCTCTGATGGTCCGGGGAATCAAGCACGCCACCGGCGACGGGCTGCTGATGGCGCAAGGCGCCGGCGCCGGGCTGAAGGGCATGGGCGGGCTGATGGCGCTGCACATCGCCGCCGTCGATGGTGTCGAAACCGCTGCGGGACAGCCAGCCGCGGTCGTCCCCTATGCGGTCAGCATCAACCGCGAGGGCCGGCGCTTCGTCGATGAATCCCTAGGCTATGTTTCCCACGGCAAGGCGGTGCTCAACCAGCCCGGCCAGATGACCACGCTGGTCTTTGACCAGTCCATCCGCGACAGTGTGGCCGAAGGCGTGATCTCGACCTTCAACCGGCTCGGCCTCACCGTGCATCAGGCCGATACCTTGGAAGAGCTTGCCGGCATCGTCGGTCTTCCGGCCGAGCAATTCGCGCAGACGGTCGAGGCGTTCAACGCGGCCGTCGACAACGGAGCCGCGCCCGGCGCCAACCCGCCCAAGAGGACGCTGGCGTCCCGGATCGAGACGGCGCCATTCTATGCCTTCAGTCCCCTGGTGCCCGGCATAACCCTCACCTTCGGCGGCATCATGATCAACGAAAGCGCCCAGGCGCTCGAGGCCGATGGGCGGGTCATTCCGGGTCTTTTCGCCGCCGGCGAGGGTGCGGGCGCGGTCTTCTTCCAGGACTACATCGGCGGTGGGTCGATGACCAACTGTCTGGTCATGGGACGCATCGCCGGCCGGGAGGCGGCCGCCTAGGCAAGGCTCATGAAGGTTTCGCAGGCAAAGGCGGTGACCACCAGCGGCGGCATGCGGGCACAGCCCTTGGCGTAGGCGCGCCCGAGGCTCTTGCCGTCGATGGCTATCTGTCCTTTGGGCACATCGAGCCGCGCCTGTTCGCCGAAGGCGGCCATGAAGCGCTCGACCCGGCGTCGAAGGCAGCCGGGTCGAGCGCGGCCAGAACCCGGCTGCAGGTGTCGTGGCTGGGCACGCAGTGCTCGAGCGGGATGAACCGCCGCAAAGGGGGAGGGAGACATGACTGAGAGACCTCGGCGACGCGGACAGACGGGCAGCCGGCAAGCCATGCCGGTTGCGCCTTCCCTGGCCACAACCCTCCTGCCTCTCGACAGCTCCAGGCGTTTGGCGATAGAAGCCGAGCCAATTCCCATTCCTTCCGGAGTCGCCAACATGGATCGCGCCAACACCCTGGTTACGATTTTCGGCGGTTCCGGCTTTGTCGGCACCCAGATCGTGCAGCTGCTCGCCCGCAAGGGCTACCGCATCCGCGTCGGCGTGCGCCGGCCCGATCTCGCCCAGCATTTGAAGCCGCTCGGCGCGGTGGGCCAGATCGTCCCCATCCAGGCCAATCTGAGGAACGCCGAATCCGTCCGCCGCGCCGTCAATGGCGCGCACATCGTCATCAACCTGGTCGGCATCGGCTATGAGCGCGGCCGCCAGCGCTTCCGCGCCGTCCACACCCTTGGCGCCCGCAACGTCGCCGAAGCGGCCAAGGCGGCACGCGCCGAAACCCTCGTCCACATGTCGGCGCTGGGCGCCGATGCGCGGAGCCCCAGCGCCTATGCCCGCTCCAAGGCCTTGGGCGAGGACGAGGTGCTCTCGGTATTCCCCGAGGCGGTGATCATCCGGCCCTCGATCATTTTCGGCAATGGCGACGGCTTCTTCAACCTCATGGGCTCGCTCGCCCGGCTGTTCCCGGTACTGCCGCTGATCGGCGGCAACACCCGCTTCCAGCCGGTCTATGTGGGCGATGTGGCCGAGGCCTTCGTCATGGCGGCCGAGGGGCTGGTGAAGACCGGCGGCATCTATGAGCTGGGCGGGCCGGAAGTCCTGACCCACAAGGCGCTGCTGCGGCACATTCTCGCCGAGACCCACCGCCACAACCCGCTGCTGCCGCTGCCCGCCGCGATCGGCAAATTGCTGGCGATACCTTTTGCCATCCTGCCCTTCCCGCCGCTGCTGACCGCCGATCAGGTGGACCTGCTGCAGATCGACAACGTCGTCTCACCCGAGGCGATCAGGGAGAAGCGGACGCTCGCCGCCTTCGGCATCGAGCCCACGCCGATGGACGCGATCCTGCCGAGCTATCTCTGGCGCTTCCGCAGGCACGGCCAGTTCGATCGCCAGACGGCCTGATCCACGGGCCGCGCTGCCATCGCGGCGGCGCCGAAAGCATCGAAGCCGGAACGGATGACGTGATCAATGTCGCGGCCGGCACGCCGCGCAAGTTCACCAGCATCGGCGCCGACAAGCCGAAGATGGCGTGCATCCATCAGTCGCCGCAGTTTGCGACGGGGTGGCTGGGACAGCCGGAGGGCGCCGCTCGCGGCGCCCGGAGACCTGTTGACAGCGCGAACGGTTTCGCTAGCCTGACCGCCCTCTCGGGGGAGATCGCCATGCACCGTCTTGCCATTGCCGCTTCGGTATTCGCCCTGGCGTTCATCGCGCCGGTTGCGGCCCAGGAGATTCCGCCGGCAGCCGAGCAGGCGCTGCTCTGCGGCCATGTCTTCTCGCTCAAGAGCGGGGACGACACGGCGGCCGGCGACCAAGGCGCCGCCACCGAATTCTACTATCGCGGCGACGAACTGATCTGGCGCGCCCGCCTAGCGCTGGAAGAAGCCGGCTTCGACATGGAAGCGGTGCAGGGTGCAGTCGACAGCTCGGCCATGATGACCGGCTTCCGCTACGGCGCCGGCGAGGCCGATGCACTGCTCGCCGAGTGTCTGGCCATGGAGGAATGAGCTAGCCGAACAGCAGCACCCCCCAGAGCCCCAGCGCGCCGACAAAGATCCGCCAATAGGCGAAGAAGGCGAAGCCGTTGCGCGAGATGAAGTCGAGCAGCTGCCTCACCACGATGTAGCCGATGACAAAGGCCGCGGCGAAGCCGACGGCGATGCCGATGCCGAGTTCGGAGGTGATCAGATCGCGGTTCTTGTAGAGATCGTAGCCGAAGGCGCCGCTCATGATGGGGAGGGCGATGAAGAAGGTGAATTCCGCCGCGGAGCGCTTGTCGGTGCCCATCAGCAGCGAGCCGACGATGGTCGCCCCGGAGCGGGAGACGCCTGGGACGAGCGCCAGCATCTGGAAGAGCCCGATATAGAGGCAGAGCAGCGGCGGATAGTTGTAGATGTCGGTGTATTTGGGCGTGAACTTGAGCTGATCGACATAGAGCAGCACGATCCCCCCCAGGATCAGCATGACGCAGATCACCATCGGCGTCTCGTAGATCACCCCCTTGATGAAATCATGCAGCAGCACGCCGGCGAGCGCCGCGGGAAACGAGGCGAGGAAGACACCGAGGATGAAGCGCAGCGCGCCCGGCTTGCGCTGGAGGGCATCGCGGGCAATGCCGGCGAGCCGCTGGAAATAGACCGCGACGATGGCGAGGATGGCGCCAAGCTGAATTAGCACCTCAAAGGTCCGGCCGGGGCTGTCGAAGCGCAGGAAGTGCCCGGCCAGCAGCAAATGGCCGGTGGAGGAGACGGGGAGGAATTCGGTGAGTCCCTCGAGGATGCCGAGGACAAGCGGCACAAAAAGACCTTGATCGGCGTTCATCTGATCCCCTACTCATCGAGCCTGTGACAGCAGGCGCGCCGCTTCTGGAGCATGTTCAGGAAAAGTCGGAAGGCTTTTCCGGTTCGAACATGCGACCGAATGGAAAACTGGAGCCCCGACCCGATTCTACCCGATCGGGTAAGGCTCTAGCCCGATTTGCGCATCAGCGCCAAGGATAGTGACGACAGATGCCAAGGCTTCTTCAACACCGGCTCGATCCGGCCTCCCGTCTGGCCCGCCTGATGTTCGCCGAATACGGAGTGCCGGTGGAACTCGAGGATATCAAGCCCTGGACGCGGGAGCCGCACCTGCTGGAGATCAATCCGGCGGCGACGGTGCCCATCCTCGTCGACGAGGGCGAGCCGCCGGTCGTGGGCGTGCTGGCGGTGATCCACGCGATCGAGGAACGCTATTCGCCGAGCGCGGTGGCCGGCCTGTTTCCGGCGCGATCGAGCGACCGGGCGGAGACGTGGCGGCTGCTCGACTGGGTGCTGCTCAAGCTCAACGACGAGGTGACGCGCTACGTCTTCGAGGAAAAGATCGTCAAGCGCGACAAGCGCGGGGCGACCCCCGATCCCGGCGTGCTGCGCGTGGCCAAGGCAAACCTGGTCGAGCACATGCTCTATTTCAACTGGCTTTTCGCCACGCGCCAGTGGATCGCCGGTGACGCCATGACGCTGGCCGATTTCGCGCTGGCCGCACATCTCTCCAGCCTCGACTATATGGGCGACGTGCTCTGGGATACCTCGATCGAGACGCGGCAATGGTATGCGCGGATCAAATCCCGTCCGGCCTTCCGCCCCCTGCTCAGCGACCGCGTCGCCGGCCTTCCCGCCGCGGCCGGCTACGCGGATCTGGACTTCTGACCACGGTTCCGGCGCGAGGCGAAGCGCCCGCCGCCGGCGCCAAACTCGTCGCCGAGCTGCGCGCCCGCGCCAAAACGCTGGGCTTTGGCGCCTTCGGTATCGCGCCGGCCGATGCGCGGCCCGACCTTCTCGAGAAGCTGGGCCGCGCCCTTGCCGAGGGCTGGCATGGCGATATGGATTGGATGGCCGAGACCGCCCGCCGCCGCGGCGCACCCCGCGCGCTCTGGCCCGAGGCGCGCTCGGTGATGATGCTCGGGGTCAATTACGGGCCGGATCACGACCCGCTGGAAACGCTGGCGGAGCGGGAAACCGGCAACATCTCGGTCTATGCCCGCAACCGCGACTATCACGAACTGATCAAGGGCCGGCTCAAGGAGCTGGCGGGACTGCTCTCCCGCCGCACCGGAGCGGAAGTCAAAGTTTTCGTCGATACCGCTCCCCTGATGGAGAAGCCGCTGGCGGAAGCGGCGGGGCTCGGCTGGCAGGGCAAGCATACGGTGCTGGTCAGCCGCGAGTTCGGTTCCTGGCTGTTCCTGGGCGCGCTCTTCACTTCGGCCGAGTTGCCGGCGGACCAGCCGCACCCCGAGAGCTGCGGCAAGTGCCGGAAATGCTTGGACATTTGCCCGACGAACGCGTTCCCGGCGCCGTTCCAGCTGGATGCGCGGCGGTGCCTCGCCTACCTCAACATCGAGCACAAGGGGCCAATCCCGCGCGAGTTCCGGGTGGCCATGGGCAATCGCATCTTCGGCTGCGACGACTGCCTCGCGGTGTGCCCGTGGAACAAGTTCGCCAGCACCACGCGGGAGGCGAAACTGCAAGCGCGGGAAGAACTTAAGTCCCCGGCCCTGGCCGATCTGGCAATGCTTGACGAGGCCGGATTCCGGGCCCTTTTCGCCCGCTCGCCGGTCAAACGGCTGGGCCATGCGCGCTTCCTGCGCAATGTGCTGATCGCGCTCGGCAACAGCGGAATGCCGCAATTGGGCCATCTGGCTGAACGGCTTCTGAACGATGATGAACCGCTGGTTCGCGGCGCCGCGGTCTGGGCGGTGCGGCGACTGTCGAGCCCGGAGCATGCCGAGCAATTGATACTTGCCTTTTTGCCCGCCGAGACCGACATGGAGGTCGTGGCGGAGTGGAGCGTCGAGGTTCCCTCCGCCGTTTCACGCTAGGCTGGTCAGATGGGCGTCTTCTTTTTCGGCATGGGCTATTCCTCGCTGGCGACCGCGCGGTCCATCCACCGGCTGATCGACAAGGACATCCCCATAGCCGGAACGACGCGCAGCCCCGACAAGGCCGAGCAGCTCGCCGACACCGCCTACCGCATCCATGTCTTCGACGGCGAGCGTCCCGGCCTGACCCTGGGCGAGGATCTGGGGAAGGCGACCCATGTCGTCCTTTCCATCCCGCCCGACGACCACGGCGACCCGGCGCTCAACTTTCACCGAGCTGCGCTCGACGCCTCGGAGAACCTCGAATGGATCGGGTATTTCTCGACGGTGGGGGTCTATGGCGATTTCGGCGGCGCCTGGATCGACGAGCAGGCCCAGACTCGGCCGGCCAATCGGCGCTCCAGGCAGCGGGTCGAGGTCGAGGAGCAATGGCGCGCCTATGCGCAGGAGCGGGGCGTGCCGCTGCTCATTCTCCGCCTCGCCGGCATTTATGGACCCGGCCGCTCCGCCTTCGACAAGCTGCGCGACGGCACGGCGCGGCGGATCCTCAAGCCCGGGCAGGTGTTCAACCGCATCCATGTCGAGGATATCGGCCAGGTGAGCGCGCTCGCCGCGCAACAGAAACTGAGCGGCACTTTCAACCTGGCCGACGACGAGCCGGCGCCGCCGCAGGACCTCGTCACCTATGCGGCGCGGCTGATGGACGTGCCGCCGCCGCCCGAAATCCCGTTCGAGGGTGCCCAGATGACCGAGATGGCGCGGAGCTTTTATGCCGACAACAAGCGCGTCGCCAACCAGGCGATCAAGACGGCGCTCGATATCGAACTCCTGCACCCGACCTACCGGCAGGGGCTCGAGGCGATCTATAGGCAGCACGCATGAGCGCGCCGCATCCCGCCGGCCGACCGACGCGGTTGACGCTCGAAGGCCGCTATGCGCGGCTCGAGCCGCTTGGACCCCAGCATGCCGCCGATCTGTTCGCGGCCTCGAACGTGCCGGACGTAGCGGAGCGCTTCCGCTACCTCTTCGACCACCCGCCCGCCGGCCGCGCCGATCTGGAAGGCTGGATCACCCGCCACGAAGCCATCGACGACCCGATGTTCTTCGCCGTTGTCGACCTCGCCACCTCCCGCTGCCTCGGCCGGCAAGCGCTGATGCGGATCGTGCCGGAACACGGGGTGATCGAGATCGGCAGTATCTATTGGGGACCGGAGATGTCCCGCACGCGGCTGGCCACCGAGGCGCTTTACCTGTTCGCCCGGCACATGTTCGAGGATCTTGGATATCGCCGCTTCGAATGGAAATGCAACTCCCGCAACGAGCCGTCCAAGCGCGCCGCGCTACGCTTCGGGTTCAGCTTCGAGGGCGTGTTCCGCCAGCATATGATCCAAAAGGGTGAGAACCGCGACACGGCGTGGTTCTCGATGCTGGATTCCGAATGGCCGGCGCGGAAGGCGGGCTTCGAGCGCTGGCTCAGGCCGGAGAATTTTGACGGGAGTGGAGTGCAGAGGGAGAAATTGCGGGTGGGGTAGCCCACCCACCTTGCGCCTACGTCATCCTCCCAAGGTGACTCGCTACCTTCCTCGAAGCTAGCCTCCGCACGGGAGGCTCCGGTGCGGGAGAAGCTTTTCTGCGTCTACATGATGGCGAGCGGCAAGCATGGCACGATCTACATCGGCGTCACCTCCGACCTCGTCGGCCGTGTCTGGCTGCATCGCAACTACATCCTCCCCGGGAGCTTCACCGACCGCTACAACGTCACTCAGCTCGTCTGGTACGAGCTGCATGGCAACGCCGACACCGCCATCACCCGCGAGAAGCGGCTCAAGGAGTGGCGCCGGGCGTGGAAGGTGGAACTGATCGAGGCGATGAACCCGGGGTGGGACGATCTGTGGGACCAAATCGTGCAGTGAGATTTGCACCGGCTGGTCCGAGCGCAGAATCTGCACCTATCCAGCCCCACCCACAGGCGTCATTCCGGCGGTTGGGTGAGCAAGCGAAAACGCCGAGGGTGAAGGTTTGTGGTAGATTGGGCTCGGCGACGTACTGCAAGTGTCAGCCTGGTATGCCTTCCTCCTCCCCCTCACAGCTCCAGCGACGGCTGCGGCGGCACGGCGTCGGCGATGGCCCGCTCCACCGCCGCCTCCAGCAGCCGCAGGTCCTGGTCGCGGCTGAGCCGGTGGTCGCCGTCGGGGACGAGGGTGAAGGTCACCGGGTCGGAGAGCAGGTGCGCGAGGAGCTTCAGCGCGTGCTCTTTGGGCACGTCCCTGTCGCGCCCGCCCTGGAGGATGGTGACGGGGCAGCCGGTCACGATGCCCTTGCCGAGCATCAGGTGCCGGGCGCCATCCTCGATCAGCCCGGCGGTGATCGGGTAGGGCTCGCCGGAATATTCCGACGGCTGCTCGACCAGGCCGCGCTCCTCGAGCGACTTCAGTTCCTTCTTGGTGAAGGTCTTGCGCATCAGCTCTTCGGTCATGTCGGCCGCCGGAGCGATGAGGATCAGCGCCTTGACCCGGTCGCCCCCAGCGGCGCGAATGGCCCGGTTGAGCAGCAGCGCCAGCCAGCCCCCCATCGAGGAGCCGGCGACGATCTGCGGGCCTTCCGTGGCGGCGAAGACAACCAGAGCCTCCTCGAGCCAGCGGCTGATTGTGCCCTCGAGGAAATCGCCGCCAGAACTTCCGTGGCCCGAATAGTCGAAGCGGGTGACCGCGAGGCCGCGGGCGGCGCCATACCGGTCGAGCGCCGTTGCCTTGCCGCCGGCCATGTCGGAGCGGTAGCCGCCGAGCCAGAACAGGCCGGGCGCCTTGCCGGGGCGCCGCAGCACCGCGATCCGGCGCACCCCGGCGCCGGTGCCGACCGCAAGGCTCAGATGCTGGGGATCGGGCATGACGTCGGCTCCACCGTTTCGACGCCCTCTCATGCAATGGGACGGGCACCGGCGCAACCGCGCAACACCGTCCCGCATTTAATCGGACGGCCACGGTCCATCTGCGCGTTTGGCTGTTGACTTATTGTAGGTGAGTCACGATTTTACGGCTTCTTTCGCCACTCTGGTAACAATTGAAGGATCGCCAGCCATTCGCCGTCCCATGAGACCCGTCGCGCCCCAAAAAGAAGGGCCGCTTTCGAACGAGGATATTTCCAGCCCCGACGTCCAATTGATCGATGCTGAAGGTGACAACAAAGGCGTCGTCGGCACGCGGGACGCCATCGTCATGGCCCAGGAACTGGGCCTCGATCTGGTTCTGATCTCTCCCAATGCCGTTCCGCCCGTCGCCAAGATGCTCGATCTCGGGCGCTTCAAATATGCCGCCCAGAAGAAGGCGGCCGAAGCGCGCAAGAAGCAGAAGGTGATCGAGGTCAAGGAGATCCAGCTCCGCCCCAACATCGACACCCATGATTACGAGACCAAGATGAAGGCGGTGAGCCGGTTCCTCGACGAAGGCGACCGGGTGAAGGTGACCATGCGCTTCCGGGGCCGCGAAATGGCGCACCAGGAACTGGGCATGGAACTGCTGCTCAAGGTGCGCGACACCTTCGAGCCGGTGGCCAAGGTCGAATCGGCCCCGCGTTCGGAAGGCCGGCAGATGGTGATGGTGCTGGCGCCGAAATAGGCGCAGCGGCGCGAACGCATTGGCGCGGTCCATGGGGCCGCCCTTTTCGTTTGCGGGTGGCTCAGGCGAGCCCCTGGGCCGCAAGGTTGCGCCAAACGGTCCAGCCGCCGGCGGCCGGGCCGAGAACAAGCCCGGCCAGAGACCCCGAGCCTGCCGCGGGCAGGTCCGCAACGGTCACGCATCGACCCCGCAATAGAGGTTGTAGAGGGTGCCGATCAGTTCCTCGATGCGCGGATCGGCGATGCGGTACCAGAGCGTCTGGCCCTCGCGCCGATAGGCGACGATCCCTTCCTCGCGCATCCGCGCCAAATGCTGCGACAGCGCCGACTGGCTGAGGCCGGCCGTGCCGATCAGCGAGCCGGCGGTCACCTCGCCATGCCGCACCAGCCGGCAGAGCAGGAGCAGGCGGGCATCGTTGCCCAGCGCCCGCAGGATTCCCGCGATCTGCCCGGCCTTGCCCTCGAGTTCTCCAAGTTGCGCGGTTTCCATGCTGTTCCTCGTATATTAGGTATTGCTAATTTAGAAACACCTTATATATATGTCAACCAGCATCCCCAACCGAGGAGCCGGAAATGTCCACTACCAAGCCCCTCATCGAAGCTTTCTTCGATGAGCCGACCAATACGGTGAGCTATCTCGTCGCTGATCCGCAGAGCCGCAAGGCGCTGGTGATCGATCCGGTGCTCGACTACGACCACAAGTCGGGCCAGGTGGATACCACGTCGGTGGAGAAGATCCTCGCCGAGGCGACCCGCCGCGGATTGACCATCGAATGGGCGCTCGAAACCCATGCCCATGCCGACCACCTCTCGGGCGCGCCTTTTATCAAGGGCCGTACCGGGGCACGCATCGGCATCGGCGAGCACATCAAGGAAGTGCAGGCCATCTTCCGCCCCGTGTTCAACGCCACCGACCTCAAGACCGACGGCAGCGACTTCGACCACCTCTTCGCCGATCGCGAGCGCTTCGCCGTGGGCGGTCTCGAGGTCGAGGTGCTGTTCACCCCCGGCCATACGCCGGCCGATGTGAGCTACCGCATCGGGGACGCCGTGTTCGTCGGCGATACGCTGTTCATGCCCGACTACGGCACGGCCCGCGCCGATTTCCCCGGCGGGGACGCCCACAGGCTTTTCCGCTCGATCCAGCGGCTGTTGGCGCTGCCGCCAGAAACCCGGCTGTTCATGTGCCACGACTACAAGGCACCCGGCCGCGACGCCTATGCCTGGGAAACCACCGTCCGCGAGGAGCGCGACGCCAATGTGCACGTGGGCAAGGGGGTCGGCGAGGAACAGTTCGTGGCCATGCGCTCGGCCCGTGACGCAACGCTCGCCGCTCCGGTGCTGCTGCTGCCCTCCATCCAGGTCAACATCCGCGCCGGCCGCTTCCCGCCTGCCGAAGCCAATGGCGTCCACTATCTCATGGTGCCGGTCAAGCCGCGCCGGCCCGGCGTAGGCCTGCCCGCCTGACGGCGGTTCTTCCACCAACCCATCACAACAGAAGGTCCAACCAGTGTTCAACAACCTCTTCAAGCGAAACACCGCATCGATCGAAACCCTCGCCGCCGCCGAAGCGGCGCGGCTGCACGGCCGCCCGGATGTGGTCTTCGTCGATGTGCGCGGGGCGGACGAGATCGCCCGTTCCGGCACCATCAGGGGCGCCTTGCGCGCCCCGCTCCCGGGCCTCGCCAACTTCGCCAAGCCGCAGGGCGGCGGGCTGCTGCCGGCGGTCGACAGCGGCAAGAAGATCGTCCTCGTCTGCGCCTCGGGCATGCGGTCGGGCGTCGCCGCCCAGCAGCTTGCCGGCATGGGCTACGACAATCTCGCCAATCTGCGGGGCGGCTTCGGCCAGTGGGTCGCCGCCGGCGGCCCCATCGAGCGGTAGACTCGCAGCAGCGGAACGACAAGAGGGCGGTCCATTGGGCCGCCTTTTTCGTCTGCCGGCTGGCTCAACCGTTCCCCAACCAAGCAAGGCAATCACGCCGCGCCGCCACGCCGGCCGGGGCCGGCGTCGCCTGGCCTGCCGGTGGATCCGGTTGACGGCGGCCTCGCGGCCGGGCTGAAAGAATAGGAGACCGATACGGGCGGTGTTCGTCCGTATCGTTCAACTGTCATGCGCCGCTGCTAACCATGTGAGCGCAAGCCGTGCCGTCTACCCTGTATTTTACGGCAAATTTGAAGTAAATTTACACCTCATGAGTGAGATAGCAGTGAACGCGACCGCGACCGGTTATCTGCGCGACATTCTCGGGCGTGAACTTGTCGACGGGGGGATGCAGTCGCCGCTGCGTCAATACGAGACCGGAATCGAGGATATTTGCCGAAGGTGGGCCGGTCGCCACCTGGTCGAAGTCTATCCCACTGGCGCCTTTGAGAAAGGCACCGCCAACCGCTCCGGGACGGCGATTGATTTTCTCGTTTCTTTGTCGCCCGCGGCCAACTATTCGATGCGCGATGTCTACGAGACGCTGTTCGTGGCACTCGGCGATGCCGGCCTCGAGCCGGCAAGGCGCGATGTCTCGATCCGGGTGCAATTGGATGGGGTGGGCGTCGACATTGTGCCGGCGCGCCGCGTCGCGCTCAGCGTTGACGACCATGTCCTGTTCCAGCGCCGCACCGGCAAGACGCTGACCACCAACCTCACCCAGCACGTGCTCGACATCATCGCCTGCGGCCGGCGCGACGAAGTTCGCATCCTCAAGCTCTGGCGCGACCAGCAGGGTCTCGATCTGCCCTCCTTCAATCTCGAGCTGGCCGTGCTCGCCGCCCTGCGCCGCCGCCCGCCTGGGGGCGACCTGGCCGACAATGTCTGGGCGGTCCTGGGCTACCTGGAGACCCTGTTCGCGGCGCGCAGCCTGCTCGATCCGGCCAACGCCAACAACATCGCCTCCGACCAGATGACCGCCGCGCAGAAGGAGACCGTGTGCGAGGCCGCCCGCTATACCCGCGCCGGCCGCTCCTGGCAGGAGATCGTCCGCTAGGGCGCGATCCCGAAAAGTTGCGGACTTTTCGGACAAGATCATGCGCCAAGACAAAGAGTTAGAGCGGGTCCGCCGATTCAAATTCCGGAAACAACATGCTATCCTAGCTGCGTCGCCGGCTGCGCCAGGGGGAGTTGCAATGTTCGAGCACAAGCAGACGCTGGGCTATCTTTCCGCCCAGCTGGCGCGGCTGCTCTCCAACCAGCTGCGCGAAGGGCTGACCCCGCTGGGCCTGCTGCCGGCCCAGTTCACGGCGCTGATCGAGATATCCGCCGCCGAGGGCATGACGCAGAAGGAGTTGGTGAACCGGCTCGGTTTGGAGCAGCCGGGCGTCGCGCGGACGCTGAGCGGGCTCGAGGCGATGGGCTGGATCGAGCGGCGGTCGAAGGGTGGCCGCTCGCAGGGGCTCTACCTCACCGGGCGGGCGCGAGCAGCCCTGCCCCGCGCCGCCCAGATCGCCGAGGCCATCGACCGGCGCGCCCTGGCCGAACTCACCCGCACGGAGCGGGCAAACCTGCTGGATCAGTTGGAGGAGCTGGCCCGCGGGTTCAAGCAGGCCTAGGCGGAATCGACATTGATCGCGTGGATGGTGGAAACCGTCCGAAAGGGCCGGGCGCGGGCTACCTTTCCCTTGGGGGAGAGGCCGGATCGCCCTTCGCGATCCGGGTGAGGGGGCGCTACGGCACCCTCGGCGAGCAACAACCAACGGCCGATGAATGTCGAGGCGCCAGCCGCGCATTCGCCCCCCTTGCGCTCCCCTGCCTCTCCCCCTATAAACCGGCACTTCTCCGGGCCGCCCGGCCGAAAGGCATGCCGTGGCGGTCTTTGAATGCGTGGTCCTCCGGGACCGCCCTAGATGCAAGGACAGCAAAATGCCAAAGATGAAGACCAAGTCAGGCGCCAAGAAGCGCTTCAAGATGACTGCGACCGGCCGCGTCAAATCGGGCGTCGCGGGCAAGCGGCACCGGCTGATCAACCACAGCGGGGACTACATTCGCGGCCAGCGGGGCACCAAGGTGCTCAAGAAGGGCGATGAAAGTCTCGTCAAATGGTACATGCCCTACAACCGCTAACGCATCCGGCGGCGCCCAGCGCGCCAGGCCAATTGAAGTAAGGAACCTGACACATGTCACGCGTTAAAAGAGGCGTTACCGCTCACGCCCGCCACAAGAAAGTCCTGAAAGCCGCCGAGGGCTATTACGGCCGCCGCAAGTCGACCATCCGCGTCGCCAAGCAGGCGGTCGAAAAGGCCGGCCAGTATGCCTATCGCGACCGCCGGGTGAAGAAGCGCAATTTCCGCGCCCTGTGGATCCAGCGCATCAATGCCGCGGTCCGCGATTACGGGCTGACCTATGGGCGATTTATCGATGGCCTCAGCAAGGCCGAGGTCGCGGTCGACCGCAAGGTGCTGTCGGATCTGGCGATCACCGAACCGCAGGCTTTTGCCGCGCTCGTCGCGCAGGCCAAGCAGGCGCTGGGTTATCTGGAGGGGGTCGAGCAGACCACCCACAGCCGGGTCACGGCCTAACACCTCTCGCCTTTTCCGAGGCCTCACGCTAAGCCTTGCGCCGCCCCAATTCGGGATGGCGCGGGGCTTTTTCGTTTGTTACCCATTGCCGCTCCAACCGGAACCCGTCTCATGTCGCTCGACGTCCAAATCGAAACCCTGCGCACCGACCTCTCCGCCGCCATCGCCACGGCGGAAACCGAACAGGCGGTCGAAGCCGTGCGCATCGCCGCGCTGGGCAAGAAGGGGTCGGTCTCGGCGCTGCTGGCTTCGCTCGGCACCATGCCGCCCGAGGCGCGCAGGACCGCCGGGCCGGCCATCAACGGGCTCAAGAACGAGATTGCCGCCGAAATCGAAAAGCGCGCCGAGGAACTCAGGGCCAGGGCGCTCGAAGCGCGGCTGATCGCCGAGCGGGTCGACGTCACCCTGCCGGTACGGCCGGCGCCGACCGCCGAAGGCCGCATCCACCCGGTCAGCCAGGTCTGGGACGAGATCACCGCGATCTTCTCGGACATGGGCTTCCGCATCGCCGAAGGCCCCGATATCGAGACCGACTATCTCAACTTCACCGCGCTCAATTTCCCCGAGGGGCATCCGGCGCGCGAGATGCACGACACCTTCTTCATGGCGCCCGGCCCCGACGGGGTGAAAAAGGTGCTGCGCACCCACACCTCGCCGGTGCAGATCCGGGTGATGCAGAAGAGCAAGCAGAAGCCCGCCGCGCCCTATCTCACCGAGGCCATGGCCCCGCCCATCCGGGTCATCATGCCCGGCCGCACCTACCGGCACGACAGCGACCAGACCCATACCCCGATGTTCCATCAGGTCGAGGGGCTGGTGATCGACAAGTCGAGCCATATCGGCCAGTTGCGCTGGGTGCTGGAAGAATTCCTCAAGGCCTTCTTCGAGGTCGAGAGCGTCGTCACCCGCTTCCGCCCCAGCTTCTTCCCTTTCACCGAGCCCTCGATGGAGGTCGACGTGCAATGCGACCGCTCCGGCAGCGAGATCAGGATCGGCGAAGGCGCCGACTGGCTCGAGATCCTGGGCTGCGGCATGGTGCACCCCAACGTGCTGCGTAATTGCGGGCTCGATCCCGACGTCTATCAGGGCTTCGCCTGGGGCATGGGGATCGACCGGCTGGCCATGCTCAAATACGGCATGCCGGACCTGCGGGCCTTCTTCGATGCCGACAAGCGCTGGCTCGACCATTACGGCTTCAAGCCGCTGGATTTGCCGACGCTGTTCGGGGGGCTGAGCAGCTAGAGATGGAATCACTCCTACTGCCACTGTTGACGGCCATCATCGGTGGCCTCGTTGGCGGCGCGGTAGCTCACTACTTCGCCACTCGTCGCGATATAGCCGTCAAACGCCGTGAGGTAATTCACTCGAATCTTCTTGAGGCTTTGGACGATCTTGATCGCTCCAACTCGAATCGTCCTGATGCAGAACTCAAGAGAATCGAACGCGTGATCTATAGGATCTACGTGTTCGGCGACGAACCGCTCATCCAGATGACCAAGAAGATGGTCGATCAGTTTGTGTCGACGAATGAGGCCGACACAACCGAGATCATGGTGGCATTGAGGAACAGAATTCGATCGGAACTGAAGCTTGAACCCCTTTCGGAAGGTTTCAAGTACCTAACCATCCTGCCGGACTTAAGAAACCCAACCAAGGCCTCGCGGGAATGACGACAGCCACCCCCACCCTGCGTCGTTACGGACTTGGCAAGCCAAGTCCTGCTCCGCTTCCCTCCCCGCAAGGGGGAGGGAGGCCCGACTGCGAGTTACGGACGTGACCGACGACCCCATCACCACTTTCGTGGTCACCGACATCGAGGCGGACGGGCCGAGCCCGCTGGCCAATTCGATGCTGAGCTTCGCCTCGGTCGCCTGCGACGTCACCGGCAAGGTGCTCGACGAATTCGAGGCGGTGCTGACGCCGCGCTCCGACCGCAAGCCGAGCCCGGACACCATGGCCTGGTGGGACACCCAGCCGGAGGCCTGGGCGCATGCGACCGAAAACCCGCAGCCGGCCGAGATCGTCATGCCGCGCTACGCCGACTGGGTGGAGAGCCTGCCCGGCTTCCGCGTCTTCGCGGCCGCGCCGATGATCTTCGACGGGTTGTGGATGGACCATTACCTCTCGACCTTTGCCGGCACGCGGGTGATGGGCGGCCCGTTCAGGAGCCGCCAGATCTTCAGGGGCGGCGGGGTCTGCCTCTACACCATGGCCGGGACGCTTCGCGGCGCCGAATATTTGAAGTGGGGCATGAGCCGCGTGCCCGCGGCGTGGTACGGGCATATCGAGCATACCCATAAGGCCATCGACGACGCGCGCGGCTTCGCCAATGTCCTGGCCAAACTCTTCGAAATCTCGCAAGACCTCGAAAAGCACGAGGCGACCGAAAGCATGTACAAATGAAATTCACCCTCGACTGGCTCAAGGATCATCTCGAGACCAAGGCCTCGGCCGACGAAATTTCGACGGCGCTGACCATGATCGGGCTGGAGGTCGAAAGCGTGGAGGACCAGGGCAAGGCGCTCAGGGATTTCGTCGTCGCGCATGTGGTCTCGGCCGAAAAGCACCCTAACGCCGACAAGCTGCGGGTCTGCAAGGTGGACGCCGGCACCGGGGAATTGATCGACGTGGTGTGCGGCGCGCCCAATGCGCGGAGCGGCATGAAGGGCGTCTTCGCCTTCCCCGGCACCTGGATCCCCGGCTCGGACTTCACCCTCACCAAGGGAAATATCCGTGGGCAAGCCTCGAACGGCATGCTCTGCTCGGGCCGGGAGCTGCAGCTTTCCGACGACCACACCGGCATCATCGAGCTGCCCGGCGACGCGCCGGTCGGGGTGCCCTATATCAATTATGCGGGGATCGACGGGGTGGTGTTCGACGTCTCGATCACCCCCAATCGCGGCGATGCGGCCGGCGTGCTCGGCATTGCCCGGGATCTCGCCGCCTTCGGCACCGGGGTGCTGAAGGACGCGTCGGTGGCGCCGGTGGCCTCGCCGGGCGGGCCGAGCCCGATCCCGGTGGACCTCCGCTTCGGGCCGGACGAGCCCCAGGCCTGCCGGATGTTCGCCGGAAGGCTGATCCGGGGCGTCAAGAACGGGCCATCCCCCGATTGGCTGCAGGCGCGGCTGCGGGCGGTGGGGCTGCGGCCGATCAATGCGCTGGTCGACATCACCAATTTCGTCTCCCTCGACCGCGCCCGGCCGCTGCACGTCTTCGACGCCGACAAGCTGCAAGGCACGGTGCATGCCCGCATGGGCCGCGCGGGGGAAAGCCTCCTCGCGCTCGACGGCAAGACCTACGCGATAGACGAGACGATCTGCGTCATCGCCGACGACCGCGCCGCGCTCGGCATTGCCGGCATCATCGGCGGCGAGGAGACCGGCTGCACCGGCGAGACGGTCAATGTCTTCATCGAATGCGCCTGGTTCGAGCCCAATTATGTGGCAACCGCCGGCCGCAAGCTCGGTATCGTCTCGGACGCGCGCTACCGCTTCGAGCGGACGGTGGACCCGGAGAGCGTGATCCCCGGCATCGAGCTCGCGGCCAAGCTCGTCACCGAATTCTGCGGCGGCACGGTGTACGAGCCGGCCATCGCCGGGCAGGTCGAAGGCGCCGGCACAATCATCGATTTCCCGCTCGGCGAGGTCAGGCGGCTCACCGGGCTGCGGGTGCCGCGCGACCAGGCGATCGGTGCCCTTACCCGGCTCGGCTTCGCCGTCGAGGGCGCAGGCGATGTGGTGCAGGTCAGGGCGCCGAGCTGGCGGACCGACGTGACGCAGAAGGCCGACCTCACCGAGGAGGTCATGCGCATGGTGGGCGTCGACAAGGTGCCGGTCGAGCCGCTGCCCCGGCTCGCGGGCGTCATCCCCCGCATGCTGACCCCGATCCAGAATCGCCGCCGCATCGCGCGGCGCACGCTGGCGGCGCGCGGGCTGGACGAGGCGGTGACCTGGTCGTTCATCCCGGAGGCCGAGGCCAAGCGCTTCGGTGGCGGCAAGCCGGAGCTCAAGCTCGCCAATCCCATCGCGGCGGAACTGACCGACATGCGGCCCTCGCTGCTGCCGGGGCTGCTCGGCGCGGCGCGGCGCAACGCCAATCGCGGCTTTGCCGATCTCGCGCTGTTCGAGGTGGGTCAGGTGTTCCTCTCGGCCGAGCCCGACGGCCAGCGCACCCATGCCTCGGGCATCCGCAGCGGTACGGCGAGTCTCGATGGGGCCGGGCGCCACTGGCAGGGCGGGGCGACGAAGGTCGGCGTCTTCGATGCCAAGGCCGATCTGAGCGCGCTGCTCGATGCGGTCGGGCTCGACATCGACAAGGTGCAGCTTATCGCCGAGCCGGCGAGCTGGAGCCATCCCGGCCGCGGCGGGCGCATCCAGCTGGGGCCCAAGACCATCATCGGCTGGTTCGGGGAGCTGCACCCGGCCCTTTGCGCCGAATTCGATCTCGATGGTCCCATTGCCGCCTTCGAGGTCGACCTCGATGCGGTGCCCGAGCCGCGCCGCAAGCCGACCAAGGCCAAGCCGGCGCTCAATCTCTCCGACCTCATGCCCTTGAGCCGCGACTTCGCCTTCGTCGTCGATCGCGACGTGCCGGCGGCGACGATCCTCAAGGCGGCGCGCGGCGCGGAGAAGGCGCTGATCACCGGAGTCGACCTGTTCGACGTGTTCGAGGGCAGCCATGTGGGCGAGGGCAAGAAGTCGGTCGCCATCGCCGTGACACTGCAGCCGCGGGAGAAGACGCTGACCGACGAGGAGATCGAGAGGATCTCGGCCGGCATCGTCGGCGCGGTCGAGAAGGCCACCGGCGGAGTGCTGCGCACGTGAGCGAAACCCGGCTGATCCGGTCAGGGCATTCGCCGGCCTTCCTCGCCGAGCACGGTACGCCGCGCCGGCTGCCGCGGGCGGCCCGGAAGGCGCGGCCGCCCGGGTTCTTCGAGCGCTTCGAGGACCGGGCGCTGGTCTATGACTGCTTCCGGCACGCCGACGGGGCCCGGATCCTGATGGTCGGCCCGCCGCCGATGAACCTGATGCCTCAGTTCCGCGCCGCCCGCTTCGTGGCGCTGCCGTCGCGGACGCCGCTGCGCGCCGCCTATCACCCCTCGCTCTCGACGATGATCACCGAGCTCACCGGCGCTCCCGCCGGGACGCCGGCTGTTGCCATGTCGCTCGCCGGCGAGGAGTTCGTGCTGCCGGTGCAGCCAAATCACTCGGCCGATTTGGCCGGCCGCCGCGTGCTCTTCACCATGAGCAAGGACAACGAGCTGGGCTGGATCGCCGAGTGGGCGCGCTGGCACGCAGCGCTCCACGGCACCGACGCCATCGTGCTGTTCGACAACGGCTCGACCCGCTATGGCGTGGAGGAGATCGAGCAGACGCTGCTGGGGGTCGAGGGGATCGGGAAGGTGGTGGTGCGGAGCTGGCCGTACCGCTACGGCATGACCGACCCTGCATTGTTCAAGGATCCCTTCTACATCCTATTCCTCCAGGTCTCTTCGATGAGCGTGGCGCTCCGCCGCTACGCCGCGCGGGCCTACGGACTCCTTAATTGCGATGTCGACGAGTTGGCAAGCACGCCGCCCGGAACCACGATTTTCGATCTGGCCAAGACCTCCAGCCAGGGCCTGGTCGTCATGCGCGGTCGCTACATGGAGCCCGTGGCCGACGCAGACGCGCCGGCGGCCGGCCGTACGCACCGGCACTTTTTGCGATCCTTCCGCGACTCGAAGCGGGCCGCTTCGCGGCCGAAGAAATGGGCGCTCGACCCGCGACGTTCCTGGGTTGGCTCCCTCGACGTCCACCCTTATATGCACTGGATCAAGGGCCGCCCCTGGTTCTCCAAATCGACCCCCGAAGGCATCTACTACCGGCATTTCCGCGGCATCAACACCAATTGGAAGGACAGCCGGACCGAGGCCGGCGATCTACGCGCCGAGGACCTGATGGAGGACGCGGACTTTCGCGCTTTGGTCGCCCGCAATGCCTTCTGAACCGGCCATAGCCGTCCCCGGCACCACGTCTGCAAGCCTGTTCGAGCGCGTGCTGCTTGGGACTGTCCTGACCGTCATCCTAGTCCTTTCCTGCCTGCTCGGCTTTGCCACCACCTATCTCATGGCCGTTCTGGCGGTGATCGCCGCCGGCAATTTCCTCTACCGGCGCCGCGAGGTCGCTTGGGCATCCGGTGCGCCCTCGAAAGTGTTCCTTGCCGCATTCGTCATCCTCGCTTTGCTCTTTGCGGCGACGGCGCGGCAGCCTGCCGACGTCCTCCTCGCCTTTAACTTCACCGCCTTCCTGCTCTACGTGCCCCTGGCGACACTCTTCGCCCGCGGCGCCGGCCCCGGCAATGCGCGGCGTATCGCCTGGCTGGCTCTCGCCGGCGCAGCGGTCGGCTGCACCGCCAGCGCCGTCGAGGTCTACCTGCTGGGTACCGGACGGGCCGGGGTCGTGATCAGCGATCCGATCCGTCTCGCCGACACCGCAGTCATCCTCGGCTTCCTGGCGCTGATGGGCCTGACCCAGCAGAAGGACCCGCTCCGCTGGGTCTTCCTGCTGGGTCCGGCGGTGGCCCTGATCACCGTGTCGCTCACCGGCGCCCGCATCGCCATGCTGGCCTATCCGGTGCTGGTCCTCGCGGCGATGCTGCTCCTCATGCGCCGCAAGTGGCTCGGCCTGCTGCTCGGGGCGCTGTTCGTCGGCCTGCTGCTGCTGGCTGCTTTCTCCGGGTTGTTCGGCGGCGAGCGCCTCGCTTCGCTGCTCAGCGTCGTCAACGACATCCTGTCGGGCAACCCCGTCGCCGACGAAGCCACCCGCATACGCCTCGAACTCTACAAGGCCGGCTGGGCAGCATTCCAGCAGTCGCCGCTCATCGGCCATGGCTGGGCGCAGTTGATGAGCACGCCCGCAACTTTCCTCGCGGAGACGGACCAGGTTCATGCAAGCCTGCCGCACCTGCACAATGAGCTGCTCAACTTCGCCGTGGCCGGAGGCCTCACCGGAGTTGCGGTCTATCTCGCCCTCATCGTCCTGCCGGTGGCGGTGGCCCTGCGCAGCCCGCGTGACAGCCAGTACCCGGCGCGGCTGGTTGGCAGCGTCATCCTGGTGACCGCCTATCTGGTGATGGGGCTTACCGACACCATGCTGAGCTTCGAACTGCACACAGCCCTCTATGTCGGCCTCACCGCCATCCTGCTCGGCTATTGCCGCGACGGGTCGCGGGCGTGAGCCGCCCGCTCACCCTCGCCGGCCGGGGACTGACGTGGGCACTGCTGCTCGGCACGCTGGTGCTGCCCTATCCGGGCGGCTACCCGCTCGCCTATTTCCTCATTCTCGTCAGCCTGCTGCTCTGCCTCTGGCTGCTGCCGGCGCGGATCGTGCCCCGGCTGGAACCGGCCGGCTTGATGTTCCTGGGGGCCTTCGTCCTGATCGCGATCGCCTTCCTGGCTACCGGCAGTCTCGCGCTGGTCACCAACTTCGCCATGTTCGTCGTCTTCGTCCCGCTGGCCGCGGCGCTGGCCCGCAACGCCAGCCCGGGCGGTGCGGTTCTTGTCGCCAGGCTCGCCCTGCTCGGTGCGGCCGTGGCGCTCGGCATCGCCGCCTGGGAAGTGTTCGGTCTCCGGCATGGCCGGGCCGCCGGCTTTAATTCCGACCCGATCTGGTCGGCGCAGGCTGCGGTGGTTCTCGGCTTCCTGGCCCTGGTCGGGCTTCCGCAGGCTGCCGGGATCTGGCGCCTCCTCTACTGGCTCGGACCGGTCTTCGGCATGGCGACAGCGCTGCTCGCCGGGTCGCGCGGGCCGCTACTGGCGGTGCCCGTCCTCTTCGTGGTCGCGATGTTCCTCGTCGTCCGCCGCTGGTGGCTGGCGCTGCCGGTCATCGTCGCGACCGGTTTTGCCGCCGTCGCGGTGGTGGGCGTGGTCTATCCGGGCAGCCTCACACGCCTCGCTTCTCTCACCACCATCGCCGGCGAACTGGCTTCTGGTGGGGCGGTGAGCGAGGTATCGTCAGGCCAGCGGCTGGCCTTCTACCAGAGCGCCTTCTCGGCTTTCCTCGAAAAGCCGCTCTTCGGCTATGGCTGGGACAACAAGGTCGCCGCCATCAGGCCCTATCTGGCCGATGGCGGCGCGATGCTGGACGAGGGACACCATCATCTGCACTCGGATATCCTCGATTTCGGGGTCTCGGCCGGCGCACTCGGTCTTCTCGCCTATGCGCTGATCATCGCCGCGCCGATCGCCGGCGCGCTGGCTTTGCCGCGCGACAGCCAGTACCGGTCGCGGCTTGCCGGCACCGCCCTCCTTGCCGTCGGCTATCTCGTCTGCGGACTCACCTATCTGATGCTCGGCTACGAGTTTCACACCACGCTCTATGTCTGCCTCGCGGCGATCCTGCTCGGCTACTGCCGCGATGCCCCTACACCTGCGGCCGCTGGTCCAGCATGCCGCCTCTGGCCGCCGCGTCGATGGCCGCGAGTTCGTCCGCCGTGAGCCTGGGCGCGTTGACCGCGCCCAGGCAGTCCTTGAGCTGCTCGAGCGTGCGCACGCCGATCAGCGCCGAGGTCATCTCCGGCCGGCGCAGCACCCAGGAGATGGCAAGCTGCACCAGGCTCTGACGGCGCTTGCTCGCAATCTCGCCCAAGGCATCCACGGCGGCAAGCACGTTCGGCTTGAGCGCATTGTCGCCGAGCGAGGAGTTCTTCTCGGCAGCGCGCGTGCCGTCCTTGCCCCTCGAATATTTGCCGCTCAGCACGCCCTGCGCCAGCGGCGAAAAGGCGATCACCCCGATCCCCAGCTCGCCGCAGGCCTCGACGGTCTCGTCGTCCTCGATCCAGCGGTTGAGGATCGAATAGCTGGGCTGATGGATCAGGCAGGGAACGCCCATCTCCTTGAGGATGCGGTGCGCTTCGCGGGTTTCCCGCTCGGGGTAGCTCGAAATGCCGACATAGAGCGCCTTACCCCGGCGGTGGAGTTGCGCCAGCGCTCCCATGGTCTCTTCCAGTGGCGTATTGGGGTCGTAGCGGTGGGAATAGAAGATGTCGACATAATCGAGCCCCATGCGTTTGAGGCTCTGGTCGCAGCTGGCGATCAGGTATTTGCGGCTGCCCAGGTCGCCATAGGGGCCGGGCCACATGCCCCAGCCGGCCTTGGACGAGACGATGAGCTCGTCGCGATAGGGGCGGAAATCGCGCGCCAGCACCTGCCCGAACAATTCCTCGGCGGCGCCGGGAGGCGGGCCATAATTGTTGGCGAGGTCGAAATGGGTGACGCCCCGGTCGAAGGCATACGACAGAATCTCGAAGGCGCCCGGATAGTCGCGCGTGCCGCCGAAGTTCTGCCACAGGCCGAGCGAGATCGCCGGCAGCTTGAGGCCGGAGCGGCCCGCATAGCGATACTCCATGGTGTCGTAGCGCGCCGGATCAGCACGATAGGTCATTGCAGTCCTCCATAGCTTTTTGCTTGTTTGCCGCGCTTGGCAGGCGCGGGGCGAGGATGATAGAGCCGCCGCAAATGGACAAGCCCCAGCCAGTATGAGCGCTAATCTGCCGCATTCGCCGCAAGCCCGCAAGGTCGCGGCGTTCTACAAATTCGTCGCCTTGCCCGATCGCAAGGCGCTGCGCCGCCGGCGGTCTTGGCGATTCGGAAACCAGGTGTCAACCCGCCTGCGGACGATCGATTGCTCGATCATCCCCGGCATCCCCTCGGGCAATACCAATGCCCCGGCCATGGCGATCGGCTCCAAGGCCGCCGAACTGATGCGGGAGATCACGCGGGATAGGCATCCAGTGCGCCGGGCGGAGGCGCCTGGCGATCCTTCCAGAACCTCACCAATTCCGCGCGCAGGACGTCGGCCGCGTCGAGATTGGCGCAATGCCCGCCCCCGGGCACTTCGACCAGGGTGAAGTTCGGCCGATCCCGCATCGCGGCGAGCGTCGGGCCGAGCGCCGCGTTGACCTGGAAATCGCGCCCGCCACGCAGCATCAGGATCGGCAATTTTGCCGCCCGCGCATTGGCGATCAGATCATAGCTGGCGAGGTTCCCGGCGACGAAGCGGCCGACCTCGGGGTCGAACTGGGCCACCAGTTTTTCGATCACCGGGCGCGCCGCCGGGTTTCGAGTCGTGCCCCAGGCGGTCATCCCCGCGATCAGTCGCGGCCCGAGGAGCGCATATCCCAGGGGGATGAACCGCGCGCCCCAGCGCGGCAGGCTCAGCCGGTAGGCGGTGCCGAAGGTTGCCAGCGTCTTTATGCGCGCCTCGTGCTGCGCCAGCAGCTGCAGCGCCAGGATGCCGCCCAGCGAATTGCCGACCCAATGCACCGGGCCGACCGCGACATCATCCAGCACGGCGAGAAGATCGTCCGCCATGCGCGGGATGGAAAAGCCCGCGGCCGAGAGCGGGACCGGCCTGCCGGATGTCCCGTGGCCGCGCAGATCGGGCACCAGCACGCGATAGCCCAACCCGGCGAAATACCGGGCATCGGCTTCCAGCTGTTCCCCCGCCGCCGCCAGCCCGTGACAGAGCACGACCGGAGTCGCGTTCCGCGGACCGAAATCGCCGTAGACGATGGGGACTCCGTCATCGGTGAGAATTTGCCGCATCCGGAGCACCCCCTCCCCCCGGTCAGGCGCTTCCTATCAGGATTCCCGCGGCAAAGACCAGCGAGCCGCCCAGCACCACCTGCAGCACGGCGCGCCAGAACGGGGTCTGCATATAGCGGTTCTGGATGAAGGCGATGGCCCAGAGCTCGATCAGCACCACGATCACCGCGACCGTGGTGGCAACGAAGAAATCGTGGATCAGATAGGGCAGCGCATGGCCGAGCCCGCCTACCGCGGTCATCACCCCGGCCGCCAGCCCGCGCTTCAAGGGCGAGCCGCGCCCGGTGAGCCTGCCGTCGTCGGAGGCGGCTTCGGTGAACCCCATGGAGATGCCGGCCCCGACCGCGGCGGCCAGGCCGACGAGGAAGGTCTGCCAGGTGTTGCCGGTGGCAAAGGCCGCGGCAAAGACCGGCGCCAGGGTGGAGACCGAGCCATCCATCAGCCCGGCCAGCCCCGGCTGCACATAGGTCAGAACGAACTGCCGGTGCTCTTCGCGCTGTTCGGCGCTGCGGCCCTCGGCGCCCAGGTTCTCGGCATCGAGCTTGTCGGCGGCGTCGGCATGGGCCCGCTCCTGCACCGCGAGATCGCCCAGGAGCTTGCGGATGGCGGCGTCCGTCGTCTGCCTGGCCGCCTCCATGTAAAAGCGGTAGGCGGCCTCCTCCATCTCCCAGACCTGCTGACGGACGGCATCGAGGCTCAGATTCTTCATCAGCCAGACCGGCTTGCGGGTAAGGAAGCCGCGCACATGCTCGCGGCGGATCGGCACCAGGCGCGGCCCGAATTTTTCCTGGTAGAGGTCGAGCAGGCGGCGCCGGTGCTCGTCCTCCTCGGCCGCCATGCCCTCGAACACGGCCGCCGAGCCGGGATATTTGTCGCCGAGCCGGGTTGCGAATTCGGCATAGATGCCGCCGTCCTCCTCCTCGGCGGCGATGGCGAGGGAGAGGATCTCGCGGGCGTCGAGCGAGGAGAAATCGCGCTTGTTGGGGTGGAGAAAACGAGAAAGCATAAGGAAAATGGTCCTATTGAATTGGGAAAATTCTAGGATGTGTGTGCCGGTGGCGCAAGTATGCCGGCCCCCCCACCCGGTTGCTTCGAACCAGGCCTCCCGGGAGAGCATGGCGGCGTCCCGAATCGCCGGAACATGGGCGAGGTCCGCCGGAGCGCGACCGCCCCCGGCCGATCCATCGTCCGCGTTGGAAAAACGAGGCGCGCCGACCCTATTCGCAGAGCCGACCCTATTCGCAGAGCCGGCCCGTGCAGTTCTGACCGTGGCAGCCCAGGTCCAGATGCAGATGGTCGCCGTGCTGGGCATTGGCCTCCGGCCCCAGCGTGGTGGTGAAACTGGCGCAGCCCGCGTCGTGGGCGAAGCGCAGGAGCCGCCCCTCTGGCGAAAGCGCGTCGGCCCAGCCCTCCGGCAGGGTGACGGTGCGGCCGTCCGCGAGCTTGAAGCCCATGACGTCGAGGGCGTTGGCAAAGCCGTGCTCGGAGAGATCGGCGTCCTCGACGTGGTTGCGCGGCCGGCACATGTAGGAGGTGCCGACGAGGATGGCGTCGATACGGGTGTTCTCGCGCGCCACAAGGTACGAGTCGATCGCCGCGACCCATGCCGGCAGCGCCGTCGCCATGCCGCAATCGAGCACCGCTTCCGCGGAAAGCGCGACCATGCGGCCGTTGGCGAGGACGCCGGTGACCGCCAGCGGCGAGCGCTCGCCGCACTGGTTCTCGGCGAGGGGCGGCAGCGTCCGTGCCTCGACCATCCCCGCAAGCACCGCCGGACAGGCGGTCTGGTAGACGCGCGGCGGCTTGGGCGCTTCCGGTTCACCCTCGGGCTCGACGGGGCCCGCGGAATCCGGAGCCTGTTCAGCCGGGGCCGCCGTCTCGGGCAAGGTTGCCCCTGGCGCCGGCCGTGGCCTCGGCAGCGGTATACCCGGCGCCGCCACGACGTCCGGCCGCGACCGCGGCAGCGGCACGGGGATCTGCTGCGCCTGGGCCGGAAGGGCGAGCGTCAGGAATATCAGTGCCACGGTCATCCGCATCCGCGGGCAACGCGGCAGCCCGGCCTGAGGTTGCCTCGGTCCGGGGTGGATTACCGTCCCGCCGCACGCCCGCACCAAGGCAATCGCTCGCCGCAACAAGGGGTTAACCAAGACTCCGAGTTCTCTTCGCAGCGCCTTGCCATTCATCTGCGGTTCACTGGCCCAGCCCGATTCTTGCTCGCGTCCGGAACCATCCGGCAGCGTCATCGAGGAGCATGATCATGAGACCCTATCTACTTGCAACATTTGCCTTCCTGGGCCTGATGGGCGAGACGACGATCGAGGCACAGGCGGCGCCCCACATCGTGTATGATTGCCCCGCAGAAGCCTCGGGCGTTGTCTCGCACACCGGCGATGCCGGCTGGACCGCCACCAACCAGAGCAGCCGGGTCAGGGACGCCCGCCTCGAGAGCATCGGCGGGCAGGTGGCGCTGGTCTGCACCTACCAGATATTCGGCACCGAATACTGGATCCATCGCCGGCCACCAGTGGAGTACCCCAATTGCCGGCGGCTCGAAGGCGGCGGATACCGCTTCTACTGCGGCCCCTGAGGCTGGCCCCAGGGGCGCGATCAGCCCCCTCAGGCGCGGTCGATCCGCAACGTGAAGCAGTTATTGGCGGCCGAGCGCATGTGCACATAGGCGACGTCGGGGCGGGCCAGGATGGCTTCCGCCACCGCCTCGATCTGGGCCGGCCGCACTACACTTCCGGTGCCGTAGACGATCTGGTCGTCCGCCCCGTAGCCGCGCAGAATCTGGGCGCTGCCCGCCGTTCCTGCGACGTGCCGGCAGGCCTGCGGCCGGACCGTAGGCCGAGCATGGCTCGGCGTGGAGGAACACCGGCCCCACCTCGGCATAGGGCTGCGGCGCCGGGAACGGCCGGTAGGCCAGCAGCAGATAGGGCTCGCCCTGGTTGCACATAGCCGAGGCAATGCCGGCAGGGCACCCCGTCGCCGTCGGAGATGTGCCGCTCGGGCGCCTGCCCGTTGGCATCGGGCGCCCCGGCGCGCCAGGCGGCGGCGCGTTCGCTGGGCATGCCGGAAAAAATCAGCGTCATGGCGGGGGACTCCTTTTTTGGGGAGCCCAATCATGCTTTGGCACCGACGACGACCCGGTTTTGACACTTCTCACCCCTCACCCGGTCCTTTGGACCGACCTCTCCCCTGAGGGAAGAGGTGAAGGACGCCGCATTGCCACCGGACTACCTCGCCCCTCAGGGGAGAGGTCGGATCGCGCAGCGGTCCGGGTGAGGGGTGATGCTGTGGAGATCGGCTGCGAGTGCACTCCGCCCAGTTAAGCCCCCATAAACCAGCTTTGCGCGCGCCGCCCGTTCCTGCTATCAGCGCGGCCAAGCGGCGCGTAGCGCGCATCTGGAATACACATGTCCGTGCCCCTCAAGAACATCCGCAATTTCTCCATCGTCGCCCATATCGACCATGGCAAATCCACTCTCGCCGACCGGCTGATCCAGATGACCGGCGGGCTGGAGGCGCGCGAGATGAAGGAGCAGGTGCTCGACTCGATGGATATCGAGCGCGAGCGCGGCATCACCATCAAGGCGCAGACCGTCCGGCTCAACTATCACGCCAAGGACGGGGAGAACTACGTCCTCAACCTTATCGACACACCCGGCCACGTCGACTTCGCCTACGAGGTCTCCCGCTCGCTCGCCGCCGTCGAGGGCTCACTGCTGGTGGTCGACGCATCCCAGGGCGTCGAGGCGCAGACCCTCGCCAATGTCTACCACGCGCTCGATGCCAGGCACGAGATCGTCCCGGTGCTCAACAAAGTGGACCTGCCCGCCGCCGACGTCCCCCGTGTCAAGCAGCAGATCGAGGACGTGATCGGGCTCGATGCGTCGGACGCGCTCGAGATCTCGGCCAAGACCGGGCTGGGCGTCGACAGCGTGCTCGAGGCCATCATCCATCGCCTGCCGGCGCCCAGGGGCGACGAGAACGCCCCGCTCAAGGCGCTGCTGGTGGATAGCTGGTACGACGTCTATCTCGGCGTCGTGGTACTGATCCGGGTGATCGACGGCCGCATCCGCAAGGGCCAGAAGATCCGGATGATGAACGCCAACGCCACCTACGAGCTCGACCGGGTCGGCGTCTTCACCCCCAAGCTGGTCGATATCGGCGAACTCGGCCCCGGCGAGATCGGGTTCTTTACCGCAAGCATCAAGGAAGTGGCCGACACCAATGTCGGCGACACCATCACCGACGACAAGCGCCCGACACAATCACCCCTGCCGGGCTTTAGACCGGCACAACCCGTCGTGTTCTGCGGGCTGTTTCCCGTCGACGCCAACGATTTCGACGATCTGCGCGCCGCCATGGGCAAGCTCCGGCTCAACGACGCGAGCTTCTCCTTCGAGATGGAAACCTCGGCGGCGCTCGGCTTCGGCTTCCGCTGCGGATTTTTGGGGCTCCTCCACCTCGAAATCATCCAGGAGCGGCTCTCCCGCGAGTTCAACCTCGACCTGATCGCCACCGCGCCCTCGGTAGTCTACGAGGTGCACCTCACCAACAACGAGGTGATGATGCTGCACAATCCGGCCGACCTGCCGGACGTGGTCAAGATCGCCGAAATCCGCGAGCCATGGATCAAGGCGACCATCCTCACTCCCGACGAATATCTGGGTTCGATCCTGAAGCTCTGCCAGGACCGGCGCGGCGTGCAGCGCAATATGAGCTATGTCGGCAACCGGGCGATGGTCGAATACGACCTGCCATTGAACGAGGTGGTGTTCGATTTCTACGACCGGCTCAAATCGGTCAGTAAGGGCTATGCCAGCTTCGACTATACGCTGGGCGATTACCGCGAGGGCGACCTGGTGAAGCTCTCCATCCTGGTCAATGCCGAGCCGGTCGACGCGCTCAGTATGCTGGTGCACCGCAACGCCGCCGAAGGGCGCGGAAGGCAGATGTGCGAAAAATTGAAGGAGCTGATCCCGCCGCACCTCTTCGTCATCCCCATCCAGGCGGCGATCGGCGGCAAGATCATCGCGCGGGAGACGGTGCGCGCCATGCGCAAGGACGTGACCGCCAAGTGCTATGGCGGCGACGCCACCCGCAAGCGCAAGCTGCTGGAGAAACAAAAGGCCGGCAAAAAGAAGATGCGGCAGTTCGGCAGCGTCGAGATCCCGCAGGAGGCCTTCATCAAGGCGCTGAAGATGGGCGAGGACTGAGGCTTGCTCCTTTTTCATCTCCCCGTCGGGGAGAGGGTGGCGCGCAGCGCCGGGTGAGGGGGCCTTGCGTCTTTGCGCTGGGCGCCGGGCGGGGCACCCCTCCCCCACCCGGCCGTCATCCTTGGGCTTGACACACAAGGACCCAGTAGACGCCGGCGTTGCCCTCTTTCCGCGATGGAGCCGCTCACCTTGTGCGTACTGGATCCCATTTTGCAACGGGATGACGGCCGGTGGGTACAGAACCTTTGCGACAACCTCCCGGCCGGTCGCAGAGGAGCTACAACGCGGCCGACAAAGCCAGCTGGCAGGCCTGCGCCAGCTCGGTATTGGGCTTTTCCATCCCCAGAGGGGTAGCCCAGCCGGCCTTCTCGACGATGGCGCGGCGGCCATAGGTCGAGGCCGCCTTGAGTTCGGCGAGCACCCCGATCGCATTGGGATCGGATTGCGAGCGCTCGAGGCAATAGGGTGTCAGCGCCGCGGCGATGGCGGCGAGCGACTGCTTCTTGGCCATGTCGCTGGCGCTGCCGCCGGTCACCCAGCCGCCCCAGGAAAAGCCAATGATCGCCAGGGCGACGGCGCCTGCACCCGCGCCGAGCAGCGCGGGCTTGATCCAAACGGGGAATTGCATGAGTTAGTCCGATCTGTATCGGGACAAGCGCGCAGGATTGCGCGCGAGAGGGGGGAAGGTAGCACGGAAGCGGGTGGAGGAGAGCGGGAAATGGGGGGCGGGGCGGCCCGCAATCCAGCGCATCGTCGGGGACTTTGCCGAAGTCGACCTGGCGTCCGACGGGGCGTGGACAGAAGCTGCACCTTCACGGCAGGCAACCGGCGAGATGGCGTGAACGCGCGCCACAACAGCGTGGGATTGCTGTCTCGGATCAGTTCGGTCGAGGTTTCTCGGTTGACGCAGCACTATAAAGGATCAGACAGTACGCGCATTCCATTGAGGTATTATTGGCGATGACCAGTTACTACGAGCGTCTGAAAGAAGACCGCGCCCAATCAGGTATGCCGGAGTCGCCCGAGGCTGAAGCTTGTGTCCGCCAAACGGTTGAAAGCCTGCTGTCCCAGACCACCGATGCGAAACGACCGGGCATGCTTCTTGGAAAGATACAATCGGGCAAGACTCGGGCGTTCTTGGCATAGTAGCCGATGCCTTCGACAACGGTTTTGATGTCGCGATCATACTTACGAAGGGCACCCGCACGCTCGCGAGGCAGACTGTGAATCGCGTCTCAAAAGAATATACGATTCCTGCCGTGCCCGCGCCGCCTGCCTCACGGAATACTGGGCCCCGGTTTTCACCGGGGTGACGGTCCGTGAGTGGGGCGAGTCCCGGCGGAGACCGGGGCTGGAGCGGCAGGGGCGCGTCCTATTCGGCCATCGCCGCGCAGAGGCGCGTGACCGGGGCCAGCGCCGCGTCGCGCTCCGGCCCGGGCCGGTCCAGCATGTCCCAGAGGTTGCCGGCATCCACCTGCTCGATGGCGCAGCCGCAATAAGCGGTGCAATAGGCGGCCGGCTTGCCCTGCGCGCAGCTGGCCTCGCAACTCTGCACGAACCCCTCCTCGCGGCTCAGCACTTCGGGCTGCAGCACCGGCGGGTTGAGCTGGGTCACGAGCATCACGCCGCCGAGGAGGGTCGGCTGGTGCAAGAGGTAGATGAGGAGGCTCCAGCGTCCGCACAGGATCAGCACGCGCGACAGCGCCGCCCGCGGCTGCCAGGCGGCGAGGCGCCCGGCCAGCGGGGTGGCCAGCGCCAGGCGGGCCAGGGCGACCCCGATCAGCACCACGCCGAACCAGGGGAAGACGGGGACGATGTCGGTGGTGTCGGGGAGCGTCGTCCAGAAGCCGATCCAGGCCAGGGGTTTGGCGCTGAACCCGGGCGCGCTCCAGAGCAGCGGCGGCACCAGGAACAGCGCGGCGGCGGCGAGCACAGCAAGGGGCGGGACGCGCAGAAAAGGCAGCGCCATGAGCGAGAACAGCGCGATGGCGTGGAGGATGCCGAAGAAGACGAAGTAGTCGGGGAACATCCACCAGGTGCCGGCGGTGACCGCCAGCGCCGCCGCGGCGAGCACCCCCAGCCGCCGCCGGAAGGCGGGCCAGCGGATGCCGCTCCCGTGGCCGAGGACAAGGCTCACTCCGACCAGGAGGAGGAAGCTCGAAAGGATGCACCGCTGCAGGAGAACCCAGCCTGGGTCGGTGGTTACATCGGTGGCGATGAGTTGGTAATAGCTCAGATCCCAGGCGAAATGGTAGACGACCATCGCCACGATGGCGATGCCGCGCCAGAGATCCACCAGCGCCAGCCGCCTCGTCGCCGGCGGAGCCGTCTCCGTGGCCGTCGGCCTCGCCATGCGCGCCCTATCCCCGCCCGCGATAGGGCGCGACGCCCTGTTCGGGCAGCCAGAGGTCCTTGGGCGGCGCGCCGGTCTGCCAGAAGACGTCGATCGGGATGCCGCCGCG
>JAUXUM010000103.1 GCA_030680995.1 Devosia sp. | reverse complement strand
CGAGCCGATCCTCGCCCCGACCTATGGTGTCATCACCTACCAGGAGCAGGTGCAGCAGATCGGCCGCGATCTTGCCGGCTATACGCTGGCGGAAGCCGATCTCTTGCGCCGCGCCATGGGCAAGAAGATCAAGTCGGAGATGGACGCGCAACGCGGCCGCTTCCTCAAGGGCGCCGAAGAAAAGGGGATTTCCCGGAGTCTGGCATCCACTATCTTCGATGCCTGCGCCAAGTTCGCCGAATACGGCTTCAACAAGTCGCACTCCGCGCCCTATGCCTTCATCACTTACCAGACAGCCTATCTCAAGGCGCATTTTCCCCGTGAGTTTATTGCCGCATCGATGACGCTCGACATGGGCAATACCGACAAGCTGGATGAGTTCCGGCGCGACGCAATCAAGCACGGTATCGAGATCGTGCCACCCTGCGTCAATCGATCGGACGCTGTCTTCACCGCCCGCGACGGCAAGGTCTTTTATGCCATAGGCGCGATCAAGGGGGTCGGTCAGGCCGTGGCAGAGCACATTGTCGCGGCGCGCGGCGACAAGCCCTTCGTCGATCTCGCCGACTTCGCAACCCGCGTAGACCCCAGAATCATCAATCGGCGGACGCTGGAGACGCTGGTCAATGCCGGAGCATTCGATCTGCTCGCCTCCCGTCGCGAGCAGGCTTTCGCGGCGATCGACGCGATCATCGCCACCGCCCAGCGGACCAATGCCAACCAGACCGACGGCATCGTCGACATGTTCGCTGCGGACAAGCCGGAGCCGATCGCGCTGACGAACAATGTCGGCGTCTGGTTGCCGGCCGAGCGGCTGGAACGCGAGCGGTCGGCCATTGGCTTTCATCTCTCTGGTCATCCGCTCGATCAGTATGCCGAACTCTTCGATCGGCTGCGGGTGCAAAGCTGGGTGGATTTCGAGCGGGCGGTGAAGGAAGGCGCAAGGGCAGGGCGCCTGGCCGGCACGATTTCGTCGCGCAACGATCGGCGGACACGCAAGGGGTCGCCGATGGCGGTGATGACGCTGTCCGATCCGAGCGGCAGTTACGAATGCATCGCGTTCTCCGAGCAGCTCAGCCAATACGGTGAACTACTGGGCGCAGGAAAATCGGTCATTCTCACCGTCGAGGCCGACGAGCGTCCCGACGGCATCGGGTTGCGCCTGATCGGCGCCGAGACACTCGCAGGTGCCGCTGAAAAGATCGGGCGGCGGCTCACGGTGTTTGCCGGCCACGAGCGCTGCCTCGCGCCGATTCGTTCGCAATTGAAGCCGGGGGGCGAGGGAACGGTAAGTTTCGTCGTCATTAGGGACGGGGGGGCGAAGGAATACGAGATCGAACTCAAGGGGGGGTTCCGCCTCTCCGCCGAACTTGCCGGCGGCATCAAGTCGCTCGATGGGGTCGTCGACGTCCGGTTGAGCTGAGGCACCGTTCGTCTGCCGGTTGCTTATGGGCCCCGATTGGTCTATAGCCCGCACGCGTCCGGGGATATTCGGGCGCAATTCACACGCAGGGCAGGCGCTCCGGCATGAAGGCCGGCTGTTCCATCCGGTGGCGGGCAACCGCCGCGACGCTTTGCGGAGGCTCAACCGGTAAAGGAGAATTGCCCCATGGCAATGCCCGATTTTTCTATGCGCCAGCTGCTCGAGGCGGGCGTCCACTTCGGCCACCAGAAGCATCGCTGGAACCCGAAGATGGAACGCTTCATCTTCGGCGTGCGCAACGACATCCACATTCTCGATCTCAGCCAGTCGGTGCCGTTGCTGCAGCGTGCACTGCAACTGGTATCCGATACTGTGGCTGATGGCGGCCGCGTGCTCTTTGTCGGGACCAAGCGCCAGGCGGCGCCTGTTGTCGCCGATGCGGCTCGCCAGTCTGCGCAGTATTTTGTCAATTCCCGCTGGCTCGGCGGCACGCTGACCAATTGGCAGACCATTTCTCGCTCGATCTCGCGGCTTCGCGAACTCGAAGCGCAGCTAGCCGAAGGCGCAGAAGGTCTCACCAAGAAGGAACGCTTGCTGCTCGACCGCGAGAAGGAGCGTCTGGAGCGCGATCTGGGTGGCATCAAGGACATGGGCAACCTGCCCAATCTGCTGTTCGTGATCGACACCAACAAGGAAGCTAACGCGATCAAGGAAGCGCGGCGCCTTGGCATTCCGGTGATCGCCATCGTCGACACCAACTCGGACCCCGACGTCGTGGACTTCCCGGTACCGGGCAATGACGACGCTTCGCGTGCTCTCGAGCTTTATTGCTCGTTGATCTCCCGGGCCGCCATCGACGGCATTTCCCGATCTTCTGCCGGTCGCGGAGCAGATCTGGGCGCCGCCGAAGTCGCGCCCGAAGAGCCTGCTCTCGCGCCTGCCGAAGTCGCACCCGAGGCGCCTGCTGAAGTCGAAGCTGAAGCGCAGGTTCAGATTTAGGTCTGGCCGCCGCCAGACCCTAGGCCCTTTTTCAACGCTATGCGCGATCCCGCTCGGGACCGCAAACGAGGTGATACCCGAATGGCAATCACAGCTCAGCAGGTTAAGGAACTCCGCGACGCGACCGGCGTCGGGATGATGGACTGTAAGAAGGCGCTCGATGAAACCAACGGCGACATGGAAGCGGCCATTGATTGGCTGCGCACCCGCGGACTTGCCAAGGCAGCCAAGAAGGCCGGACGCGTCGCGGCCGAAGGCCTCGTCGGTATTGCGTTGGAAGGCAAGAAGGCGGCCATCGTTGAGGTCAACTCAGAGACGGACTTCGTCGCCCGCAACGAGCAGTTTCAGGCGATCGTGGGCAATATTGCCAAACTGGCGCTCGAGTCCGACGGCGATGTCCACGTGCTCTCTGAAATGCCTTACCCCGGATCGGGCCGCTCGGTTTCGGCCGAACTGACCGATGCCATCGCCAAGATTGGCGAGAACATGAACCTTCGACGCAGCGATATGGTCGAAGTCCATGATGGCGTCGTCGGCAGCTATGTCCATAACTCGGTGAAACCAGGCATGGGTAAGCTCGGCATCCTGGTGGGGCTCGAGTCGTCGGGGGACAAGAATGTCCTGTCTTCGCTCGGTAAGCAGCTCGCCATGCACATTGCCAACACCAATCCGCTTTCGGTGTCGCCCGACGACATCGATCAAGAGGTCGTGGCGCGCGAACGTGCGATTTTTGCCGAGCAGGCGAGGGAATCCGGCAAGCCCGCCGAGATCATCGAGAAGATGGTCGAGGGCAGGATCCGCAAATTCTACGAAGAAGTGACGCTTCTGGCGCAGACTTTCGTCATTGACGGCGAAAGCAAGGTCGGTGAAGTGGTCAAGAAGGCCGAGAAGGATGCCGGTGCGCCCATCAAGGTCACCAAGTTTGTACGATATGCGCTCGGCGAGGGCATCGCCAGGGAAGAGACCGACTTCGCAGCGGAGGTTGCGGCCACTGCCGGCGCCAACTAGCTGTCAGCTGGTGCATTTCATCAGGCGGGGTGGGTATCCAGCCCGCCGGAAAATGAACTAACCTCGTGCCGGCGCCGCAGGATTCGGCTCCGCAACAGGTTCCCGAGGGCTCGGCCGATGGCCAAATCCGCCTATAAACGGATACTGCTCAAGGTCTCCGGCGAAGTGCTCGCGGGCGACCAGTCCTTCGGCATCGAGCCCGAGTTCCTCCATGCCATGGCCGCTCAGATCGTTCAGGCCGCCAAGTCGGGCGTTCAAATCGCGATCGTTATCGGCGCGGGCAACATCTTCCGGGGCATGGCGGTCGCCGCCAAGGGTGCCGACCGCGTCACCGGCGACGTGATGGGCATGCTCGGCACGGTCATTAATTCGTTGGCACTCGGCGACGCGATCGAGCAGGCAGGCGTCAAGGTGAAGGTCTATACCAGCGTTCCGATGCCGACCGTCGCAGACACCTTTACAGCGCGCGATGCCAATGCGGCGCTGAGCGATGGCTTCGTTGTCGTTTGTTCCGGAGGCACCGGCAACCCGTTCTTCACCACCGACACGGCGGCAGCCCTCAAGGCGATCGAATTGCGCTGCGATGTGCTGCTCAAGGGCACCAAGGTCGACGGCGTCTATTCGGAGGACCCGAAGAAGAATCCGCGCGCGCGACGTTATGAACAGATCAGTCACGAAGAGGCGATCGCTCGCGACTTGCGTATCATGGACACGGCGGCCTTCGCACTTGCTCGCGACAATGGCTTGCCGATAATTGTCTATGCCCTCGGTGACAAGGAAGGCCTGATGGGCGTACTCGCTGGTCGCACCAGGAGCACACGCGTCGGTTAGGGCGCGGATTTATTGAGGAGTCTGCCATGACTGAGGCGTTTTCGCTCGATGGGCTAAAATCGCGGATGCATAAATCGATCACCGCGCTCAAGGACGAGCTTTCTGGGTTGCGCACTGGGCGCGCCAGCGCCTCGCTCCTCGAACCGGTGATGGTCGAAGCCTATGGTTCCAAGATGCCGCTCAATCAGGTGGCAACGGTTACGGTCCCCGAGGCGCGCATGCTGAGCGTCCAGGTGTGGGACCGGGGGCTTGCGGGCGCGGTCGAGAAGGCTATTCGCAACAGCGGTCTGGGCCTCAATCCAGCAGCGGAGGGCGTGGTCATCCGCGTGCCGCTGCCGGAACTGAATGAAGAGCGCCGCCGCGAATTGACCAAGGTTGCCCACAACTATGCTGAGCAGGCGCGTGTGGCTGTCCGGCATATTCGCCGCGACGGCATGGACCTGCTCAAGAAGCTCGAGAAGGACGGCGACATCAGTCAGGACGAGGAGCGCAAACTCGGCGATCAAGTCCAGGGCGCAACAGACGCTGCCGTCGCCGAGATCGATGGAATTCTCGCCATCAAGGAACAGGAAATAATGCAGGTCTAGGAACGACCGCATGCGCCCGGGAGGGCATTCGATGTCCAGCGACCTCGCTATCGCTCATCAGTCCAGCCCGAGGCCGGGCCTGAAGATTCCGGGACATATCGGCGTCATCATGGATGGCAACGGACGTTGGGCGAAGGCGCGCGGCAAGCCCAGAACCGAGGGACACATCGAAGGCGTCAATGCGCTCCGCCGCATGGTCGAACTCTGCATCCGCTATGGCGTTGGACATCTTACCGTCTTCAGTTTCTCGTCCGAGAACTGGGCAAGGCCAAGGGACGAAATAAATTTCATATTCAGCTTGCTGCGGCGGTTTGTTGCATCGGATCTGCAGAAGTTGATCGCGCATAATGTGCGGGTGCGGATTATTGGGGCGCGCGAGGGACTGGACGACTCGTTGAGGCGGCTGATCGAGGACGTCGAAGCCAAGACGGCGCGCAATACCGGCCTCAACCTGCACGTGGCATTCAACTATGGCAGCAAGGCTGAAATCACCGAGGCGGTGCGGCACATTGCGAGGGCAGTTGCGGCTGGGGAACTGCTTCCCGCTGAGATCAACGAAGGGACGGTGGAGCGGGCTCTGTACACCTCCGGGATTCCTGACCCGGATGTGATCATCCGCACCAGCGGCGAACAGCGCGTCTCCAACTTCCTGCTTTGGCAGGGAGCCTATTCCGAGCTCGTCTTTGTCGAGGACAACTGGCCGGATTTCGATGAGCACACGTTTCTTCGGGTGCTCGACGAATACGCGATGCGGGAGCGGCGTTTCGGCGGCGTCGAGGTAGCCAGGCAGTGAGTTCACCAGAGCAACCGCGGGCCAAGTTCGATCCCTGGGCGAGGCGGTCATGGACGGATCTGGGTCCGCGCGTTGCCTCTGCGGCGGTGCTTATCGCGGTAACCGCGATCGGTCTCTATCTGGGCGGCTACGTCTTTGCGGCCCTGGTTGGGGCCGTGTTTGCCGGCTGCTATCGGGAATGGGATCGCATGGTGACACTCAAGCCGCTGACGGCGGTCGGGGCGCTGCTGATCGGGATGGTGGCCCTTTCGGCGCTGGTCTTTCCCTTGATGGGCTTGGCTGGAACGGCTGCGTTGATCGCGCTTGCGTGCCTACTGGCAGCGGTGCTTGGGCGTGATGTAGCGTTCTGGCGCGTTGGTGGCTTGGTATTCATGGGGGTGGTCATCGTCGCATTGCTGGCTATTCGCGGGACGCAGCCGGATGGTTTCGTTGCCGGATTGTTCCTAGGGATAGTGGTCTGGCTCACCGATACAGGCGCATTTTTTACCGGCCGACAGGTCGGAGGAGAACGCCTTGCCCCCGATATATCGCCCTCGAAGACCTGGTCGGGGGCTCTCGGGGGGCTGGCACTCGGGACATTGGGTGGGCTGGTCTTCTGGGTATTCGCGACGGACTCGCCGTGGTGGGTTGGCGGCATGTTGGCGGCCAGCATCAGCATATTGGGTCAGTTGGGCGATCTTGCCGAAAGTGCCATAAAGCGCCGCTTTCGTGTAAAGGATAGTGGCGACATCATTCCGGGGCATGGCGGGTTGATGGATCGGCTCGATAGCCTTACTTTTGCAGCGTTGCTCATTTTCGTCGTGGGCCTTGCCCACGCCGGGTATGACGGAATTGGTGCCGGTGTTCTCAATTGGTGAGCCGGTAGAGGATGGATGGTGGCGGCTCATATGGCCGCCTATCGTTCTGGCGGGCTCCGGATGGAGCCGTTTCTGGGAAGGAGCAAGCAACTGGCCGCACTCCCTTGGCAGATGATCTTTGCCCTGCCGGCATTTCTCGTCGTTCTGACCGTCATCGTGTTCGTCCACGAGATGGGGCACTACCTCGTGGCCCGGTGGAACGGCATAGCGATCCAGACCTTCTCTGTCGGTTTCGGCCGCGAATTATGGGGGCTTACGGACAGGCACGGCACACGCTGGCGCCTTTCCATTATCCCGCTTGGCGGCTATGTGCGCTTTGTCGGCGATATGAACGCGGCCAGCGTCCCCGATGAGGAGTTCATTGCCAATGCGGGCCCGGAACTGCGCGAGCGACTCTTCGTCAACAAGAACGTCTGGCGACGCATTGCCGTCGTCGCGGCGGGACCCATCGCCAACATAATCCTGACGTTTCTCATCCTTTACGCGCTGCTGCTCGGGTATGGCCGCTTCACGATCAGCCCCGTCATCGGAGAGGTGTTACCCAATAGCGTTGCCGCGGAAGCAGGTCTTCTGAACGGCGACACCGTGATTTCGGTCGACGGATATGACGTGCGCGGGTTTGAAGATTTTCAGCGACTGGTGGCCACCAGCCCGCAGCGGGCTGTCAGCATTGTCGTGGAACGCGATGGCGGCAAGCAAACCATTGTCGTGGTTCCCGAATCGACCACGATACGGGATCAGTTCGGCAATACGCGCCGGGTCGGCCGTATCGGCGTCACTCGCGAAGTGGGCGAGGGTGAGGTGACACTCTATCGGCCCGGCCTCACCGAAGCCGTGGCAATGACGTTCGAGGAAATGCGTTTCATCATCGACCGGACCGCAGCCTTCCTCGGCGACTTTTTTGTGGGTCGCGGAGATGTGGAGCAACTGGGCGGGCCAGTGCGGGTAGCAAAGGTCTCTGGCGAGGTGGCAACGCTTGGCATCATCCCGCTCATCAACTTGGTGGCTTTGCTTTCGCTCAACATCGGGATTTTCAACCTCTTGCCGATCCCGATGCTCGATGGCGGGCACCTCGCCTACTACATTGCGGAGGCGATCCGCGGGCGTCCGTTGAGCCAGCGTGTGCAGGAGATCGGGTTTCGATTCGGTCTCGCTGTCGTCTTCACGCTGATGGTCTTCACGCTGGTGAACGACACCCTGCTGGAAGTGCTGCGAAGTCTCTCTTAATCATTGACTAACCTTGGTTTTCAGGGTGTTGCAGGAATGCACAGCTACCAATCTTTTGGTAACCGCGCGCATGCTTGCGGCTTGTCTGTGGTTAAAAAAGCAGTAAAAGCAATAAACGGAGTGTGCTGGGGAGGGCTGTGCATGGCGATTCCCGGCGTCGGGCGCATGAGGCAATAAGAATTATGATTGATCCCACCAAGCTGATGCGCGGCGTGTTTCTGGCGCTGGCGATGTTGACCGCGGCGCCATTCAGCGGCGCCGGCGGTGCGCTGTTGGGGGTCGATCAGGCCCAGGCACAGCAGAGGGAAGCCCTCATTGCCTCGGTACTCTTTGAAGGCAATCGCGGATTCTCCGATGCGCAGCTCCTGGCGATGGTTGACGTCGCCGAGCGGGGGACGGTTTCGCAAGGCCGGCTCGCCGCGGACATCGAAAGCATC
>JAUXUM010000083.1 GCA_030680995.1 Devosia sp. | reverse complement strand
CCCCGGCGCAGACCACCGCGACCGGCGTGCGGCTCAGCTCCTCGAGGTCGGCGGAGAGGACGAAACTCGAATCGGCGCCGCGATGCACCCCGCCGCTCCCGCCGGTGGCGAACACCCTGATCCCCGCCAGGGCCGCAATCTGCATGGTGGTGGCGACCGTCGTCCCGGCCAGCCCGCCATTGACCAGCAACGCCGCCACGTCGCGGCGCGACGCCTTGGCCGCCGTCCCGCCGGCCCGAGCCAGGCGTTCGAGGTCCGCGTCCGAGACCCCGACCTTGAACTTGCCGTCCATGATGGCGATCGTCGCCGGAGTCGCGCCATGCCGGCGCACCACGGCCTCGACATCGCTCGCCATCTCGAGGTTCTGCGGATAGGGCATGCCATGGGTGATGATGGTGGATTCGAGCGCCACCACGGGCTTTCCCGCCCCCAGCGCCTTTTTGACCTCGGGACCGACGCTCAGATACTTGCCTGCACTCACGGGGATGACGCCTTTGCTCATGGACCGGCGGCATGCATCGCGCGAACGCGCGACGATTTCAACCCGCCGTTTAGCGGGCGCGCTACTCCAGACGCCAGAACAGCCCCATGATGCCCTGATGGAAGGTGCCGAGCCCGCTCGGATAATACTGCACCGAATATTGCCCGCGCACCGACAGCGTGTCGGTCACCGCGAACTCCGCCCCGCCGCCGCCGGTCAGCGCCATCGCCGCCGCATCGGTATCGTAGGCGACGCCTCCCGAGCCGAAGAACAGCACGCGGTCATTGACGACAATGCCCACGCGCCCGTCCGCTTCGAGCCAGAGATAGGGCGCCCCGCCATTGAAGCTTTCCCCGGCGAGGAACGCTTCGGCCCCAAAATAGAAGCCGTCATTGGTGGTGGCGCCGGCGCCGGCGGATATGCCGAGATTGTGGAACTGGCTGGTCGAGGTCGCGATATCGCTACCGACGCCGCCGAGAATCCCGAGGTAGAAACCGTTCCAGAATGCGGGGTCGCCGTTCGATCCTGGATCGATGGCGAATGCGTCAGACCCGAGCGCCAACCCGGCCATCGTGGCCAAGACCAGAGCCCGCAACCCGCGCATGGCATCCCCCGTCCAGTCGGTTTTTAATTATGCCCCCGCTGCGGCTTGCGCACAAGCGCCCGGATGCCGCCTGGCTCCGCATCGCGCCGCCAGCGACGCGTTTTTCTCCTCCAAACTCTTGTCCCCCATGACAATTGCCAATAGTTTGCGGGGCTCAGACTCGCACACCAAAGGGTCACTTCACTGAACACGGTCTTTGTTGGTCCGGATCGATATCCGGGTCGATGGGCGCCCCGAACCGGGCCAATTGCGAATCGACCCTCTCCCGGCGCCACAAGGCGTCGCTTGGCCTTTCGTCGTCCATATCCGCTACCCGTCACCGGCGCCGCGACACGGGAGCCGGCGCCGGCCATTTCGACCCCTTTCGCGTGATCCGGACCCAGAATGTGTCGCGGCAACGCGGCAACGCCCCGATGACTAGGAGACGAGACAAATGAAAACATCCCTCATGGTAGCCCTTGGCGCGCTGATGCTCGCCGCCCCAGCGCTGGCGCAGGACAAGGTCGTCAACGTCTACAACTGGTCGGACTATATCGCCGAAGACACGGTGGCCAAATTCGAAGCCGAGACCGGCATCAAGGTCAACTACGACGTCTTCGACAGCAACGAACTGGTCGAAGCCAAGCTGCTTGCCGGCAATTCTGGCTATGACGTCGTGGTGCCGTCCGGCTTTTTCCTCGAGCGGCAGATCACCGCGGGCCTGTTCCAGCCGCTCGACAAGACCAAGCTTCCCAACCTGTCGAACATGGACCCCGCAATCATGGAAGAGGCGGCGGCCCACGACCCTGGGAACCAATACTCGGTCGACTACATGTGGGGCACGACCGCCATCGGCTACAACGTCGCGGCGGTCACCGAACGCCTGGGCGATCAGCCGCCCGACACCTGGGATATCGTGTTCAAGCCCGAGATCGTCAGCAAGCTCGCCGATTGCGGCATCACACTGCTCGACGCCCCGGCCGAGATCATGGCCACTGCGCTCAACTATCTCGGCCTCGATCCCAATTCGGAGAGCGAGGAAGAACTGAAGCAGGCCGAGGAGCTCCTGCTCTCCATCCGGCCCTACATCCGTTATTTCCATTCGAGCCAGTACATCGACGATCTCGGCAATGGCGAGGTCTGTCTCTCGGTGGGCTACTCGGGCGACGTGTTCATCGCCCAGGCCGCCGCCGCCGAGGCCGATCAGGGTATCGAGATCGCCTATTTCATCCCCAAGGAAGGCGCCCTCAAATGGTTCGATCTCTTCGCCATTCCCTCGGATGCGCCGCATCCGGACAATGCGCACAGGTTCATCGACTTCATGCTGCGTCCCGACGTCGCCGCCGCCAACACCAACTACGTGTTCTATGCCAGCGGTAACAAGGCGGCGCTGGAACTGATCGACGAGGAGGTCAAATCCGATCCAGCCATCTATCCCTCGGACGAGACCCTCGCCAAGCTCTTCCCGCTCAAGGCCCATTCGGCAGCCTATGACCGGCTCCTGACGCGGAGCTGGACCCGCATCAAGACGGGGCAGTAGTTCGTATGGATAGCCGAGGCGGGGCTGCGGTCCCGCCTCGAAGTTTTCCGGGACCGACATGACCAGGAAGCTCCAGATCGCCGCCGACACCCGCCCGTGGCGCGATCCCGGCGCCAAGCCCTTTGTGCGCATCCGCAATGTCACCAAGAAATTCGGCGACGTCGCCGCTGTGTCCAACGTCTCGCTCGACATCTTCAGGAGCGAGCTCTTCTGCCTGCTGGGCGGCTCGGGCTCGGGCAAGTCGACGCTGCTGCGCCTGCTTGCCGGTTTCGAGGAGCCGACTGCCGGCACGGTCGAAATCGACGGCCAGGACATGACCGGCGTGCCGCCCTACGACCGGCCGGTCAACATGATGTTCCAGTCCTATGCGCTGTTCCCGCATATGACCGTCGAACAGAACGTCGCCTATGGCCTGAAGCGTGACGGCTTGCCGCGGGCGGAGATCGATCGGCGGGTCTCCAAACTCCTGGCTCTGGTCAAGCTCGACGACTATGGCCGCCGCAAGCCGCATCAGCTCTCGGGCGGCCAGCGGCAGCGCGTGGCGCTGGCCCGTTCGCTCGCCAAGCGTCCCAAGCTCCTGCTGCTCGACGAGCCGCTCGGCGCGCTCGACAAGAAGCTGCGCGAGGAAACCCAGTTCGAGCTGGTCAAGATCCAGGAGACCCTCGGCGTCACCTTCATCGTGGTCACCCACGACCAGGAGGAGGCGATGAGCCTTGCCACCCGCATCGGGGTGATGAACCAGGGCGAGATCGTCATGGTGGGCGAGCCGACCGACATTTACGAATTCCCCAATTCGCGCTTCGTCGCCGGTTTCATCGGCTCGGTCAACATGTTCGAGGGCGTGGTGATCGAGGACGAGCCGGACCATGTGCGCATGCGCTCGGCCGAGGCCGGCTGCGATATCTTCGTCGATCACGGCGTCGACTGCGCCCCCGACCAGGTTCTCTGGTGGGCGGTGCGCCCCGAAAAGATCAGGCTCAGCCGCGAGCGCCCCGACGGCGACGCCAACGTGTCCCGCGGCTTTGTCGAAGACATCGCCTATCTGGGCGATATGAGCGTGTTCCAGATCAAGCTCGACAGCGGCAAATATGTCCGCGTCACCAAGGCCAATTTCCTGCGCGGCGACCCCGACGCCATCAAGTGGGACGAGACGGTGTGGCTGAGCTGGGGCGGCAATTCCGGCTCGGTGCTGGTATCGTGACGGCCGAAGCGGCGGCCGCCGTTGCGCGCCGGCGGCCATGGACCGTCCTCGGCCGCGGGCTCGCCGCCATCGGTCTCAGCGGCAAGGCCCTGGTCATCCTCGCCCCGGCGCTGTGGCTGGCCGTCTTCTTCCTCGTCCCGCTCGCCGTCGTCTTCAAGATCTCGCTGTCGCAGGCGGCGATCGCGCGGCCGCCCTATTTGCCGCTGCTGACCTTCGATCCGGACGGCACGGTGCAGCTCACGCTCCATCTCTCCAATTTCCTCTTCCTTCTGAGCGACAGCCTCTACATCAACGCCTATCTCAACTCGATCAGGATTGCCTTCATCTCGACGGTGATCGCGCTCTTGATCGCCTATCCGATCGCCTATTTCATCGCCCGCTCATCGGACCGCTGGCGCAATTTCCTCCTGATGCTGGTGATCCTGCCGTTCTGGACCTCGTTCCTGCTGCGCGTCTATGCCTGGATCGGCTTCATGAAGGGGAACGGCGTCATCAACAACACACTGATGGCGCTCGGCATCATCAACCAGCCGCTGGTCCTGCTGCAAACCGATTTCGCCGTCTATGTGGGCATCGTCTACACCTACCTGCCGTTCATGATCCTGCCGCTCTATACCAATCTGGTCAAACTCGATCAGTCGCTGCTCGAGGCTTCGGCCGATCTGGGCGCGCGTCCGCTGCGCACCTTCCTCTCGGTCACCCTGCCGCTGTCGATCCCCGGCGTCATCGCCGGTTCCATGCTGGTCTTCATCCCGGCGCTGGGCGAGTTCGTCATCCCCGCGCTCCTGGGCGGGCCGGACACGCTGATGATCGGCCGCGTGCTCTGGGACGAGTTCTTCTCCAACCGTGACTGGCCGGTGGCCTCGGCCGTCGCCATCGCCATGCTGCTGGTGGTCGTCGTGCCCATCATGCTGATGCAGAACGCGCAAAGCGCCGTCGTGGAGCGCCGCTGATGCGCCGGGGCTGGTTCCTGCCGATCGCCACCGTGCTGGGCTTCACCTTCCTCTACGCGCCCATCCTCTCGCTCGTCGTCTTCTCGTTCAACGAGAACCGGCTGGTGACGGTCTGGAGCGGCTTCTCGCTCAAATGGTACGGGGCGCTGTTCTCCGATCCGCAGATGCTCGGCGCCGCCTGGCTCAGCCTGCAGATCGCCGCGATCAGCGCCACTATCGCGCTGGTTCTCGGCACGCTCTGCGCCGTGGCGCTGGTGCGCTTCCGCCGCTTCCGCGGCCGCACCGCGCTGGCCGGCATGGTCTCGGCCCCGCTGGTGATGCCCGACGTCATCACCGGGCTGAGCCTGCTGCTGCTGTTCGTCGCCATGGAATCGATCTTCGGCTGGCCGGCCGGCCGCGGCATGCTGACCATCATCATCGCCCATTCGACCTTCTGCATGGCCTATATCGCCGTGGTCGTGCAGTCCCGCCTTTCCGACCTCGACCTGTCCCTGGAGGAAGCGGCGATGGATCTGGGCGCCACCCCGGTCCGCGTCTTCTTCGACATCACCCTGCCGATCATCGCCCCGGCGCTGATCTCGGGCTGGCTGCTGGGGTTCACCCTCTCGCTCGACGACCTCGTGATCGCCAGCTTCGTCTCCGGTCCCGGCTCGTCCACCCTGCCGATGGTGATCTTCTCCAAGATCCGGCTCGGGGTTTCGCCCGACGTCAACGCGCTCGCCACCATCATCATCGGCATTGTGGCGCTGGGCGTGGTGGTGGCGACGCTGCTGCAGATGCGGCGGCCCAAGGCGCGGGCCTGACCTCCGGACATGCCAAGACCTCCACGGAGCCGTCTTCCGGAGCTTTGCGCGATCGTCGCCGCCAGAGCGGCGCGGGCGGTTTTTCGGCCTGCCGGTGCGCGAAGCGGGCGCTTGCCGGCAGCCCAGGGGATGGCGGCCCGCCTGCTGCCCGAACCCTCCCCGCGATGCTCCGTCAGCACCTCGCGCCGGAGAGGTTAGGGGAATTTGGCGCGGAGAGGGGGGATGAATCTTGCGTGCGGCTGTGCGGCCCCAGTGCTCCAAACACCACCGGCGTCATCCCCGCGGACGCGGGGACCCGGTGCTCTGGACCATCCGCTCGCTCAGGCCGGGCCGACCTTGCTTCGATGATAGCCGGATGGATTGGGCCGGCGGTGCCGTTCGAGCAGTGGGTTCCGGCGTTCGCCGGAATGACGCCGGTGGGGGTCTGCCGGCCCGGGTATTCCGAGCCTGAACCAAGGCCCCCTCACCCGGCCTTCGTCCGACCTCTCCCCGTCGGGGAGAGGAATCCCGACTGCGGGTTCCCGTCCATCCTCAATTCGCATCAACCACCGGCGCCGGTGGGGGTGACACAAATAGTGGTTTACTGCACGACCGTTCGCCTACGCTTTTACCTTCTCCGGGCGGCTCGGCGCCGTCAGCCGGGTCTTGCCCTTGCCCACCTTCATCGCCGCGATCGCCTCCCACTGGATGCAGTTGGGCGCCATCTCCATGATCTCGATACGGTTGCCGTCCGGATCGGCGATCCACATGCCGCGATTGCGGTCGAGGCCGCGCTTGTCGCTGCGCGGCGCCTCGAGCGGGATGCCGACCCTGGCCAGGTGCCGTTCGGTCTCCTCGATGTCGTCCACCGTCAGCGACAGGTGATGGACGCCCGTGCCCCCGGTTTCCACCGGTCCTTCGCCGCCCGGGAACAGCTCGAGATAGAGATTGTCGTCGAACCGCATGTAGACGATCCACGGCGCGCCGTCGTCTTCCAGCAGCCGCAGGAACTCCGGAAAGCCCAGCTTCTCATAGAAGGCGACCGAGGCCTCCAGATCCCTCACCTTGAGCGCGATGTGTCCAAGGCCGTTGAACGCCGCCATGATGTATGCACCTCCAATGCACCGGCACCCGCCGGATTCCGGAGCCAATCATGCGGTGATATTATCGCTAATACAATAGGCTTTGTGCGGCCCGTCTGACGGGCTGGCGGCACGGCGACCCGGGGCGCCGCCCTGATCGTCGGCGCCCCACTGCCGATCCTGCGGCAGAAGTCGAACAAGCAAGGCAAGTTGCAGCGCGCCTGAGATTTGCCCTCCAGTGGCGGGCCGCGGGGCCGCTCCCACGGCATGACCCCGAAAATGCCTGCCCCGGCGGAGGTCGGGACCGCGGACTTTTCGGACCAGATCATGCGCGGCAACAAGAAGCGCGGCGCAGCTTCGCCACAACGAAGCCGTCCCTACTGAGGGGTCCCCTTGGAGCGCGACCACGCCCCGCTCGCCTGGCACTCGATCAGCGCGTCCTTGACCGCGACCAGCGCGCCGCTCGAATAGTTGCGGTCCTCGTAGACGCAGTTGGCCCCCCGCTCGCGGCTTCGGCCCAGTTTCTGTCCGTGCCGCAGGCATAGAACTTGCCGCCGACGCGGACCAGACTTCCTTCGCTGTAGCTCTGGCTCGCGTGCCAGCACCGCGTATCGCCCGGAGCAGCGGTCTGGGCCTGGGCCTGCACAGCGCCCAGTGAAGCACCCAGCAGTGCGATCGCAACCATCATACGAAACATGTCGTTCCCCCTTGCCTGTCTCGGATGAGACTATCGGGGACAGGAACACTTTCCTATACGGAGATCCACTGATCTTCCCGGTGCGATTGTGCCATGGCATGCACCGACCGTTCGATCTCCAGCCCTTCGGCAAAGCCGATGATGCGGGCCGGCCGGCCGGCGATGGCGTTGCAGAACTCGTGGCACTCGATGATCTTGAGTTCGTTGAAGCCCAGCCCGTGCCCGGGCGCCGGGATGAAGCGGTCGTAGGGCGGGTGCGCCGGCGCCGCGAGCACGGTGCGGAAGCCCTGCTCCGTCGCCCGGTCGCCGCTCGCATAGAGCTGAAACTCGTTCATCCGCTCCTGGTCGTAGCTGATCGTGCCTTTGGAGCCGAAGATCTGCAATGCGATCCGCCCCTTGCGGCCCCAAGCCGAACGGTTGAGGGCCATCACCCCAGAAACGCCGCTCCGCAGTTCGAACAGCACCGACGCAATGTCCCAGGTCTCGACCGCCCGCCGCCCGCCATCCCGCATCGGACGCTCGGCATAGGGCTTGGCGAGCCGCGCCATGACCCGCGCCACGCCGCCGAACAGCACAAGGACGAGGCTCAAGGGATGCACGCCGAAATCATCGAGCGCGCCATAGCCCGAGGAAGCCTCGCTCTTCCAGTAGAACAGCGCCTCCGGATCGGCCATGAAATCCTCGTCCATCTCGAAGCGGACATGGTTGACTTCCCCGATTGCGCCTTCCTCCAGCAGCTTGCCGATGTGACGGATCACCGGGTTCTGGATGTAATTGTAGCCCAGCGCGGTGATCCTGCCGGAATTTCGCGCCGCCGCCGCCATCCGCTCGGCATCGGTAAGCGTGACCGCCATCGGCTTCTCGCACCAGACGTGCTTGCCGGCCTCCAGCGCCGCGATCGCCATTTCGGCATGGAAGGCATTGGGCGTGGTGATGGACACCACCTCGACCTCGGGATCGGCGACCAGCGCCCGCCAGTCGCCGGTCGATCTTTCGAATCCGAATTCCTCCGCCCGCCGCGCGGCGAGACCGGCCGAGACTTCGGCAAGATGAACGAGGCGCGGCTTCGGCCCTTCGCCGAACACCGGCTTCACCCCATTCCAGGCCAGGGCGTGGCACTTGCCCATATAGCCGGTGCCGATGAGGCCCACGCCGATGGATTGCATTGTTCGTCCAACTCCAGATGGCGCACGCCGGAATCATGGCGGCGCGGCGTGCAAAGGCAAGGCCCCCTCGCCGGGCGGCTGAACGACAACACCCACCTGGGCGAAGGCGCCCGGAGTCGAAGCCCCGGGCGCCCGCGCTCAAGAGGAAGCCTACTTGTATTCCGCGGCATTTTCCTTGGTCACCAGCACCGTGCCAGTGTCGATCCAGGGCTCGAGCGTCTTGCCGGCCTTCAGATCGACCAGCGCCCGGATGCCGAAGCCGCCCATGTTCGCCGGCGCCTGCGCCACCGAAGCGGTCATTTCGCCCGCCAGGATCGAAGCCGCCGCATCCGGGTTGGCGTCGAACCCGACCACCATCACGTCCGCCAGCATGGCCGCCGCCTTCAGCGCCTCGACCGCACCCAGCGCCATATTGTCGTTGGACCCGAATATGCCCTTGATGTTGGGATTGCCGGCCAGGATGTTCTCGGTCACCGAGAGGCCCTTGGCCCGGTCCCATTCGGCCGTCTGCTCGGCGACGACCTTGAGGCCGCAATCGGTCAGACCTTTCTTGGAGCCATCGGCGCGGGCCTGGCCGGTCGACTGGCTGATGAGTCCTTGCAGGATCGCGACGTCCGCGCCGGCCGGCAGGTTCTTGCACATGAAATCGGCGGCGAGAGCCGCGCCCACTTCGTTATTGGTACCGATGAAGGTGACGCCTTCATTGATGCCGCGGGTGTCGACGAACACCACCGGGATACCGGCGGCCTTGGCCGCCTCGACCACGGGGGCGAGCGCATTCGGGTCGGTCGGGGCCAGCGCGATGCCGTCGACGCCCTGGGCGATCAAGTCCTCGATCTGGGTGATCTGGGCTTGCACGTCCGATTCGGCCGGCGGGGCGACGACGATTACCTCGACTCCGAGCTCCTGGCCCATGGCCTTGGCGCCGGCTTCCACCGCCGCCCAGAACGGATTGCCCGCGCCGGGGCCCTTCATGCCCAGAACAAAAGCGGCATTGGCGTTGCCGGTCATGGCCGTCAGCGCGGCAAGCGCCACGCCGGTCATAAGCAGTTTCTTCATTGGATGTCCTCCCTAGGAACGAGGTCCCCGGTTCAGGGATCACTGGCGGCCCGGAGACCTTCCCCGCCAGTGTGATTGCCGTCAGGTCCGGATCGCGGCGCGCCGCCGCAGCACGTCGATATAGACCGCCACGATGATGACCAGCCCGATCAGGATCTGCTGCCAGAAGGCCGAAACGTTGTTGATGTTGAGCCCGTTCCTGAGGATGCCCATGATCAGCACCCCCGCCAGCACGCCGAGCACGGTGCCGCGGCCGCCGAAGAAGGAAGCGCCGCCGATAATCACCGCCGCGATGGCGTCCAGTTCGATGCCGATGCCGGCATTGGGGAAGCCGCTGTCCGTGCGCCCGGCAAGCAGAAGCCCGGAGAGCCCGGCGAAAAAGCCCGATATGATGTAGACGATCACCAGCGTGCGGTCGACATTGATGCCCGAGACCCGCGCCGCGTGTGGGTTGCCGCCGATGGCGAAGATGTGGCGCCCCATATTGGTCCTTTCGAGGAAGAACCAGAGCGTGACCGCGCAGATGGCGACGAGGATGAGGCTGGCGGGGATGCCTGCCGGCGGCGCGAGGAAACCCAGATCGTAATAGGCCTGGCCGACATAGCGCACCTCGGGCTGCAGCCCGGAGACCGGCGCGCCGTTGGAGATGAGGAAGGTGAGGCCGCGCGCGACATTGAGCGTCCCCAGCGTCATGATGAAGGGGTGCGGCAGCCTGAGCACGGTGAGGCCGACGCCGTTGACCCAGCCGACGGCGATGCCGATCAGCGGCCCGATCAGCAGTACCACCGGCCAGGGCACGCCGGCCTTGCTGGCGATCGCCAGCGAAACCATCGACAGCCCCATGATCGAACCGACCGAAAGGTCGATGCCGGCGGTGACGATCACGACGAACATCCCGAGCGCGAGCAGCGCCAGCGTGGCATTCTGCTTGATGATATTGGTGAGGTTCTGCGCCGAAAGGAAAACGTCCGGCCGGATGGCGGCGAGCGCCAGCATCATGACGATGACCACGAGCACGATGCCGTAGTGCTCGAGGAATTTTGCGAATTGCGGGCTCATCACTGCAACCTGTCGTGCGCGAGCGAATCGGTGTGGCCCTTGGTGCCCATGATCCAGCCGATCACCTCGTTGCGGGTG
>JAUXUM010000070.1 GCA_030680995.1 Devosia sp. | reverse complement strand
TGTGTCTCCGCTCAGCCGCGCCCGCGAAACCATGACGCGCATCCGCGCCAGCTTCAGCGAACCGCTGCCGGACGTCGCCACCGATCCGCGGCTCATCGAGATCTCCTTCGGCATCCATGAAGGGCGGCTGCATACCGAACTCGCCTCGGGGCTCATGCCTATCGCCGGCGAACGCGATGCCAATTTCTGGTATTTCCGTCCGCCGCGGGGCGAAAGCTACGACGATCTCGCCCAGCGCGTCACCGACTTTGGCAGCAGTCTGCCCCGTCGCGCCATCATCGTCTCCCATGGCGGGGTGCTCCGCGTCCTGCGCCGCCTGATCGAGGATTTCCCGCCCGACCGCGCCGTCAACTGGTTCCCGCCCCAGGACTCGGTCATCCACTTCGCCGATGGCCGCGCCACCCTCTATCCCGCCGGCGCCAGCTGGGACGACTGAGCGGTACTTGATCCTTGGTTCCCCCTGGCATATGTTAAGGCATATGCCAACCCTCGCGGAGGCCAGCCATGTCAGAACCCCGTACAGTCAGCCTGTTCCGCAACGGCCGCAATCAGGCGGTCCGTATCCCCGTCGAGTTCGAGCTTCCGGGTGATGAGGCCGAGATGCACAAAGAAGGCGATAAGCTAATCATTGAGCCAAAGCGCAGGAAGAAGACCCTCCTCGAAGTCCTCGATGAGATGGAGCCGCTCGGTCCCGAGGATCAGTTTCCCGACATAGATGACGATCACCTCCCGCTACGTGAGGTCGATCTGTGATCGAATATCGGGCAATGCTCGATACGAACATCATCTCCGATTTAGTACGCAGACCGCGCGGACCGGTCTACCGACAAGTCGAGGCAGTTGGTCCGAGCAATATCTGCATAAGCGCGCTCACCTCGGCCGAATTGCGCTACGGCGTACAGAAAAAGGGATCAGAACGTCTCGAGCGTGAAATCGAGAAGCTTCTGACCACCCTCGATGTCGTCGACTTCGGCCCACCCGCCGACATTGCGTACGGTCGAATTCGCGATCTCCTTACACGCGAGGGTAGTCCAATCGGTTCCATAGATTTCCTCATTGCGGCACATGCGCTCTCGCTCAACGTTACGCTGATCACCGCAAATGTCCGTGAGTTCTCCCGAGTCCCGGGCCTCGTCATTGAGAACTGGCTCGATTGACCTACGCACACCGGCTGCCTAGAACCCGCTGACGGGGATCACTCATGTCATTCAACACCTTCGGCCATCTGTTCCGCTTCACCACCTGGGGTGAGAGCCATGGGCCGGCGCTCGGCGTCGTGGTCGACGGCTGCCCGCCGGGCATCACCATCAGCGCCGAAACCATCCAGCGCGATCTCGACCGCCGCAAGCCGGGCCAGTCGCGCTTCACCACCCAGCGCCGCGAGGAGGATTTGGTCCGCATCCTCTCCGGTACCTTCGAGGACGAACGCTCGGGGGGGCTCAAGACCACCGGCACGCCGATCTCCATGCTGATCGAGAACACCGACCAGCGCTCCAGGGATTATTCCGGGATCCGCGACAAATACCGCCCCGGCCACGCCGACTTCACCTATCACCAGAAATACGGCATCCGCGACTACAAGGGTTCGGGCCGCGCCTCGGCGCGCGAGACCGCCGCGCGCGTCGCCGCCGGCGCCGTCGCCCGGCTGGTCATCCCCGAGGTCAGGATCCGCGCCAGCCTCGTGCAGATGGGTCCACACAAGATCGACTACGCCAGTTTCGATTGGGCCGAGGTCGACCGGAATCCCTTCTTTTGCGCCGATGCCGCCGCCGCGGCGAAATGGGAAGGCTATCTCGACGGCATCCGCAAGATGGGGGCCTCCATCGGCGCTGTCATCGAGGTCGTCGCCGAAGGCGTGCCGCCCGGCTGGGGCGCGCCGATCTATGGCAAGCTCAGCGCCGATCTCGCCTCGGCCATGATGTCGATCAACGCGGTCAAGGCGGTCGAGATCGGCGCCGGTTTCGAGGCGGCGAGCCTGACCGGCGTCGAGAACGCCGACGAGATGCGGGCCGGCAACCAGGGTCCCTACTTCACCTCCAACAAGGCCGGCGGCATCCTCGGCGGCATCTCCAACGGCGATCCGGTGGTCGTGCGTTTCGCGGTCAAGCCGACTTCGTCGATCCTCGCCCCGCGCCAGACGGTCACCACCTGGAACGAGGACACCGACATCGTCACCAAGGGCCGGCACGATCCCTGCGTCGGCATCCGCGCCGTCTCCATCGGCGAGGCGATGATGGCGGTGGTGCTGGCCGATCATTTCCTGCGCCATCGCGGCCAGACCGGGCGCGACGGCGGCGTCGGCTTCCCGGTTGGTGGCATTTGAAATAATCGGCCGTCTTTTCGGCAACAAAAATCCCGTTACCATCTGACCCCGGGTTTGGCGCGGTCGGCGCGCCGGGATAGCCGGCGCCGTCAGCGGTCGCGCCGAGCCTGTCTTGCGCCCATGCATGTCGGGAGTCGTCGATGCTCGAGGGATGTCACGCTTATGTCGTCGGCAGGGACGAGGAGCATGACTACAGCCTGATGCAGACGGTCGGGACGCTCGGCTTCACGTCCTTGTCCAAACTGTTTCGCAAGGGAGTGCCGCGGGTGGACAAGACCCGCCCCGGGCTCAGCTTCTTCTTGGTGCACCATCAGTTGGAGGAGCAGGCGATGCGCTCCGTCATCACCGCCGTCCGCTGCTGCGACAGCGACCCGGTCCGCTTCGCGCCGCTCGTCGTTTTTCTCGACGACGGTCCGTTCGAACTGGTCCTGCGCTATGTCCGGTTCGGTTTCGACGACGTCATCATCCTGCCCGAAAGACGAGAGCTGGTGGCCAGCCGGCTCTCCGGTCAGCTCGACCGGGAAGTTACCTACTTCAAGACGCACGACTATTTCGGGCCGGATCGCCGGCGCATGGAACTGCCGCCCGACCCGTCGGAGGAATTCCGCAACGGCCGACGATCCCACACCTGCTACACGATCATCCGGAGCCCCGACAAGGGGGTGCGGATCCTCCGCAAGGAGACATGCGGATCGGGGCCGGCGGCCGCCGATCTGCTTGCCGCATCGCCGGAGGCCATCGCTGCCCGGGGCGAAGAACTCTGATCCTGAAATCGGTCGCCGCTATCGTTTCCTGAACGCCGCCACAATTTCCCGGTTGCCGTCGCCTCCCGCGATCGGCGAGGGGACGGAGGCGACGTGTCGCCAGCCTCGTTCCGCCATGAACGCGACCACTGCGCCAACCGCTTCCGCGATCGCTGTCTCGTCCGTCACGATCCCGCCCTTGCCGATCCGCTGGCGGCCTACCTCGAATTGCGGCTTGACCAGGATCACCGCGTCGGCGCCCGGCGCGCACAGCGCCAGCGGCGCATCGAGCACCTTGAGCACCTTGAGCACCGAAACGAAGCTCACGTCGCAGACCAGGAGCTCGATCGGCCCGGGGATCAGCGCCGCCGTCAAATCCCTGGCGTTCTGTCCTTCGAGCACGACGACCCGCGGATCGCGCCGGACCGTCTCGTGCAATTGCTCATGCCCGACATCCACCGCATAGACCTTGGCCGCGCCGCGCTCCCGCAGCACTTGCGCGAAGCCGCCGGTCGAAGCCCCCAGATCGAGGCAGGTCCGCCCTGCCACCGCGATCTCGCCCGCATCGAGCCCCGCGATCAGCTTGAGCGCCGCGCGCGAGACATAGCCCGCTGCCGGGTCGTTGAGCGCGATGACGTCGGCGTCCGACACCATCTGGTGCGGTTTGCTCGCCAAGACGCCGTTGACCTTGACCGTCCCGCGCAGGACCGCATCGCGCGCCCTGGCCCGGCTGGGCAGCAGGCCCCGCGCTTCGATCGCCTGGTCGAGGCGGATGCGCCCCGTCATCCCCCGATCAGGCGCTTGATCTTGGCGACCGCGGTGTCCTTGGCTTCGCCATAGGCGATGGTGCCCTCGAACGAGCCGTCCCTGTTGACCAGGAACACGCTCGCGGTGTGGTTGACCAGATAGAACTCGTCGCCCGAATCCACCTTTTGCGACATCGCGCCGAACGCGGCCTTTACCGCTGCCGTCTGTTCCGGCGTACCCACCAGTCCGATCACCTGCGGATCGAACCCGCCCAGATAGTCGGCGAGCACCTCTTTGGTGTCGCGTTCAGGGTCGACGGTGATGAAGATCGTCCGCAGCTCGTCATTGGAAAGCCCGAGCTGCTGTTTCCACGCCACCGTCTCGGTCAGCGTTGTCGGGCAGACGTCGGGGCAGAAAGTATAGCCGAAGAAGACGAGGCTGGGCGTGCCCTTGAAGCTCGCCTCGGTAAACGTCTCCCCGGTGGTTGTCTCGAGCGCGAACGGCATGTCGGTCACGCCCAGGGGATTTGCCGGGGGGCGGAACACGAACAGTGCCGTGGCGCCCAGCGCGGCGACGATGACGAGCCCCCAGAGGATCATGCGGAAACGGGCGAGGGTCGGGGAAGGTGTGTCGGTCATGGAAGGCTCATTTCAACGATGTGCGCCTTATACCCTGGCAAGCATCCGGAGCAGCGCGTCATTCGGGCGCGGCCACGCGGTGCTGACCTCCGCTCCAGCCCTGTTTCTCGTCCAGCGGTTCGGTCCCCACCGGCTTGCCGTCGCGCGACAGCGTGATTTTCTCGATCCGCGCCTCGGCCTTTTTTAGCAGCTCTTCGCAATGGCTCTTGAGCGCCTCGCCGCGCTCGTAGATGGCGATCGACTCGGCCAGCGGCGCCTTGCCCCCCTCGAGCGTGCCGACGATCTGCTCGAGCTCGGCCAGGGCCTTCTCGAAGCTCATCGTCCGCACATCGTCATTGTTCGTTTCGGCCAAGGTACTGTCCTCGTGCGGATTCGCTGAAAACCGTTCTTGTCCTACCCCCTCCCCATCCTTCCCCACAAGGGGGAAGGTGTTGCTCGGTGGGTGGTGGGGTGCGATCTGGACACTGCCGTCGGGCCACACCGTCCCCCGCTTGCGTGGGGAGGGTTGGGGAGGGTTGGGGAGGGGGCTTCACAGCGTCAAATCCGCAGCCGCGCCAGCCGGCAACCTACCGCGCTGTCGATGTTGTCTTGCCCCACCCGCCGAACCGTCATCCACGGACGCCGCGAAGCGGCGATCTCGTGGACCCATGCGGCGCTGCTCCACGCGCCGGTGGGTGGGAGAAATCGTTTGGGTCCGCGAGGTCTCGCCCCGGCTGAAGCCTGGGCTCGCCCGCGGATGACAGCGCTGTGGGGAGAGGAAATGCGGGGGGCAGCGGCTTTCAGCCGTCCATCAGCGTTCCCACATGACTTGCCACCCCGTTGGCAAGCCCGGCGCGGTCATAGCCGCCTTCGAGCAGGGACACGATGCGGCCCTCGCAGCGGCGATCGGCGATCTCCATCAGTCTGGCGGTGATCCAGCCGAAATCGGCGGAAACCCAGTTGAGACCGGCCAGAGGGTCGCGGTAGTCGGCATCGAAACCTGCGGAGACGAGGACGAAATCCGGCGCGAAGGCGTCCAGTGCCGGAAGGATGCGGCTCCCATACGCCTCGCGCATGGCTTCCCCGCCGCTGCGTCCCGGGAGCGCGACGTTGACGACATTGCCGACACCCGTCTCGCTCGGGGCGCCGGTGCCCGGAAACAGCGGCATCTGATGGCTCGAGGCATAGAACACCGACGGGTCGTCCTTGAAGATGTCCTGCGTTCCGTTGCCATGATGGACGTCGAAATCGACGATGGCCACCCGCTCGGCGCCGAATTTGCGCTGCGCCTCGCGCGCCACGATGGCGATGGTGTTGATCAGGCAGAAGCCCATCGGCTGCGCCATCTCGGCGTGGTGTCCAGGCGGGCGGACGGCGCAGAAGGCGTTCCTGACCTCGCCCATCGCCACTGCCTCGAGCGCCGAGAGACCGGCGCCCAGCGCCGTCGCGCAGGCGTCCAGCGAACCCGAGGAGATGAAGGTGTCCTCATCGATCTGCACCACCCCCTCGGCCGGCCGGACCCGTCGCAGTGCCTCCAGATACCCCCCGTCATGCACCAGCGACGCGAGATTGAGGTCGGCCGCCGGCGCATCCTTGCGCTTGAGGCCGGCAAAGCGCTCCCGGCTCAGCGCCTCCTCGATCGCCCGCAACCGGTCCGGCCGCTCCGGGTGACCCGCGGGGGTCACATGGCTCTCGAAATTGCGCTGGCTCACGAGCAGGGTGGTCACAACCGGTCCGGACCTTTCGGGGAAATGGGCGCCGCGAGGTTTTCTTGACGCGGGCACCAGTCCTTGTCAAACACCCGTATGGCCGACGCCGTTCAGAATTCGTTGGATATCGTTCATCTTGCCGGCCTTTTGAAGGCAGGACGGCTGGTCGCCTTTCCTACCGAGACGGTCTACGGGCTTGGTGCGGATGCGACCAATTCCGAAGCGGTGCTCGGCATTTACGAGACCAAGGGCCGCCCGCGCTTCAACCCGCTCATCGTCCATTGCGCCGACCAGCAAATGGCCGAGACGCTGGCCGAATTCTCGCCCCTGGCGCGCCGGCTGGCACAATTCTGGCCCGGCCCCCTGACCCTTGTATTGCCCAGGAAACCGGGCGCCAACCTCTCCGATCTGGTGACCGCCGGGCTCGACACGGTGGCGGTGCGCGTGCCGGCCCACCCGCTGGCGCTGGCGCTGATCCGCGCCGCCGGCACCCCGCTTGCCGGGCCGTCAGCCAATCCTTCCGGCAAGCTGTCGCCGACCACGGCCGAGCAAGTCATCAAAGGCTTTCAAGGGCTTGTCCCGGTGCTCGACGGCGGGCCCTGTACCTCCGGCGTGGAATCCACCATCGTCGCGGTCGAGGGCGGCACCGCCACGCAGCTGCGGGCAGGGGCCCTGCCGCGCCGGGAGATCGAAGCGGCTATCGGCCAACCCGTTGCGATCGCGGCGCAAAATGCGGCCGTCGCGGCGCCCGGTATGCTCGCGAGCCACTACGCGCCCAACGCGAAGTTGCGTCTCGGCGCCACGGCGCCACGTCCCGGCGAAGCCTACCTCGCCTTCGGCCCCGCGCCCGCCAATCCGCTGGGTCCGCTGCGCAATCTCTCGCCTGCCGGCGATCTGCGCGAAGCCGCGCGCAACCTGTTTTCCATGCTGCACGAACTCGATGCGCTGGCCGAAGCCATCGCCGTCGCTCCTATCCCGCATGCCGGCCTGGGCGAAGCCATCAACGACCGGCTGCGGCGTGCCGCGGCGCCGCGGCCCCGAGCGTGATCCCGAAAAGTTGCAGACTTTTCGGGCAGGATCATGCGGCAAAACAAAGAGTTAGAGCGCTACTTGGATTCAAGTCGAAACCATGGCGCTTCAGCTGTCGCGCACCTTGTAGGGTTTCTGGTCGCGCCAGAACCGCATCAGGCTTTCGAGGTCGGGATCGCCGCCTTCGGGCAGGACGATCTTGATATTGGCGTAGAGATCGCCGTCGCCGTGGAGCCCCTTGCCCTTGAGCCGCAGCGCCTTGGACGTGTTGACTCCCGGCGGCAGGCTGAGTTCCACCGGCCCGTCCAGGGTCGGCACCCGCACCTTGGCGCCCAGCACCGCCTCGTACAGCGTGATCGGCACGTCGGTGCGCAGATCCTTGCCGTCGCGGCGGAACTGCTTGTGGCGCTCGAACTTGACCGTCACGATGGCGTCACCCGGCTCGCCCGTGACCGGGGAGGGCAGTCCCTGGCTCTTGAGCCGGATCTGCTGGCCTTCCTCGACCTTTTCGGGCAGCTTGACGTTGAGCATCTTGCCGTTCGGCATCCTGAGCGGCACGCTGGCTGCCCGATGCGCGTCCTCGAGCGAAACCGCGGCGGTGACGTTCGCATCCTCGCCCCGCAAATTGGAAGAGCGCAATGTCTCGCCGCCCGCGCTGGTGCCCATGAACGGGTCCCAGCTCTGCGAGCCGGCGCGGCCGGCGCCGCGTGGCTGGCCGCCGAAGCCGCTCATGAATTCCTTGAGAATGTCCTCGGCCGAGAAGCCGCCCGCTTGCGCCCCGGCGCCGCGGCGCGCGCCACCGTTGCCGCCGCGGGTGAAACCGGCAAAGCGGGGTTGACCGTCCGCATCGATCTCGCCGCGATCGTACTGGCCGCGCCGTTCGGGATCGGACAGAAAATCGTAGGCCGACGAAATCTCGGAGAATTTCGCGTGGGCCTTCGGATCGTCCTTGTTCCGGTCGGGGTGATGCGCCTTAGCCAGCTTGCGATAAGCAGACTTGAGGTCCTTTTCGCTTACCGACCGCGGTACCCCGAGCACCGTGTATGGATCGCGCATGGGTTCCTTCGAATCGCCTGGCGGTTGCACTGCCGCCGCTTTGCATCCTATATGGCCACGGCCCCCCGGCTTGTCCAGAGCGGGTGGGCGTAAGGAGGGGTGTCCGAATGCTCGCGCTGACGCTGACCGATCGGCTGTTCGACGACACCGACACAACCGGGATCGACCCTTTCTCGCTGTTCGAGGAATGGTTTGCCGAGGCCAGCCAAAGCGAACCCAACGATCCCAACGCCATGGTGCTTGCGACCGTCGATGCTGACGAAATGCCTGACGCACGCGTGGTGCTGCTCAATGCGCGCGATCACCGCGGCTTTGCCTTCTTCACCAATTTCGAAAGCGCCAAGGGCGCCCAGCTCCTGGCTCACCCCAAGGCAGCGCTGCTCTTCCACTGGAAGTCCCTGCGCCGGCAGATCCGGGTGCGGGGGCCCGTGGAGATCGTATCGCCTGGCGAAGCCGATGCCTATTTCGCCACCCGTCCGCGCATTTCCCAGCTCGGCGCCCACGCCTCCAGGCAGTCGCGGCCGCTGGCGAGCCGGGACGAACTCGCCGCTCGCGTGGAGACGCTTGACCAGAGCCTGACTCCGGACGAGCCGGTGCAGCGCCCCGATCATTGGTCCGGCTTCCGTATCGTGCCGCTGCAGTTCGAATTCTGGAAGGACGGCGCCTTCCGCCTGCACGACCGCGCGCGCTTCAGCCGCGGCGCCCCCGATGCGCCCTGGACGCGGCAACGGCTCTATCCCTGAGGCGGCCCTCCGCCCGTCATCCCAATCCATCGCGCTGTCATCCGCGGGCCCCTGACCCGCGGACCCAATGGATATGGCCACCCCCACTGGCCGTCATCTCGTTACCCCCACTGGCCGTCATCCCGGCGAAAGCCGGGACCCAGTACTCACCGGATTTGCGGCTCTCGCCCAAGGCCTTCCGCTTGCGCGCACGACTGACCATGCAAGCAAAGTCATCGGCTCGGGCAAGGCGGCGGACACGGCCGCGCAATCCCGTCAACGCCACACCGCCGGCTTTCGCCGGGATGACGGCCCGTGGGAGTGGCTTGCCTGGGAACAATCCGCGAGCAGGGTGGGGCCACGCCCGGTGTCCGCCGCCA
>JAUXUM010000068.1 GCA_030680995.1 Devosia sp. | reverse complement strand
GCATCGCTCTCGCCATGATCGGCGCGGCGCTCCGAATGGCCGACAATGACAAATTGAGCGCCGGAATCGACCAGCATGGCGGCGCTGATATCGCCGGTATGGGCGCCGCTCTGGGCCGGGTGGCAGTCCTGGCCGCCGGTGACGATGCCGCTGGGGGCCACGATTTCGCCGATGCTGGCCAGAAGCGTCGCCGGCGGACAGATGGCCACGGTGCATCGGGGAGCGGCACCCGTGGTCAGGAGCTCGGCGAGCTTGTGCACCTCGCCCAACGAGGCCATGAGACCGTTCATCTTCCAGTTTCCCGCAATCAGCGGCGTAATGCTTGCCGTCACCTCTGGCACTCCCGATTTTCCAGAGCGCCATCGCTTCGATTGAATCGAGGCCGTGCTCTAGTGCTTTGTTTTATCGCATGATCTTGTCCGAAAAACCTGCAATTTTTTGGGATCATGCTCCGGTTTCGCTTGCACGCGGAGCCTTATTGCCATAACTCCGCGCCTAACTTCCGCAGGCAATTCATATGCCTTGCGGCACGTCAATGACCCTGTCTAGTATCCGCCGCGCCGTCCGCTCCCTTCGTTCTGGAATGACCAAACATGCTTGATAGTTTCCGCAACATTGCCAAGACATGGTTCGGCAAGCTGTTGGGTGCGTTTCTGATCGTCGGCCTCGCTGGCTTCGGCATTTCCAACGTCATCTTCGATATCGGCAGCAACACCGTGGCGCGGGTCGGCGAGGAAGAGATCACGACCCGTGAATTCCAGCGCGCCTACAGCAACCAGCTCAACCGGTTCGCACAGCAGGTCGGGCGGGTACCGACAGCGCAGGAGGCCGTTGCAGTCGGCATCCCTTCAATGGCGATCAACCGGCTCGCCTCGGAAGCCGCGATCAACCAGCTTGGCGCGCGCCTGGGAATAGGCGTTTCGGACGACCGGCTGGGCAAGATGCTGCGGGAAGATCCTTCCTTCAGCGGCACGCTGGGACAGTTCGACCGCACAAGCTTCCTCCGCGTGCTGCAACAGAACGGTTTCACCGAGGCCGAGTATTTCAACCTGCAGACCAAGACCGCACGCCGCCAGCAACTGGTTTCCGGCCTGTTCGGAGGGAGCGTTGCGCCCCAGGCCGCCCAGGAACTGATGGCCCGCTATGGCGGCGACACTCGCACCATCGATTATTTTGCGGTGAACGCACAGGCTATCGCCCCGATTGCGGAACCGACCGAGGAGGAGCTCGCCGCCTATGTCGCCGAACACCAGGATCAATTCAGGACGGCCGAGACGCGGACAGTCGAGCTGCTGGTCCTGTCGCCGGAGACCCTGGCCGCCATCAAGACGATCGGCGAAGAGGATATCGCCGCCGAATACGAGCGGACAAAGGCCAGCCGCATGCGGATCGAGCGCCGGCAGATCCGGCAAGCGCCGCTGGCGACGGAAGCCCAGCAAGGGTGGTTCGAGCGGGGCAAGGCCGCCGGCCGGAGCTTCGAAGAACTGGTGGCCGAGACCGGCCTGACCGTGACGGAGTTGGGGATGCTCGAGAAGGCCAGGATCACCGATCCGCAGCTCGCGGAAGCGGCGTTCGCGCTGGCCGAAGGAGATTTCGTGGTGATCCAGGGGGTGGGCGGCAAACGCGCCATCACGGTGAGCGCCATCGAGCCGGGCGGCGCGATCACGCTGGACGAGGCGCGCGAGGAAATCAGGCAATCGCTGGCACTGGCGCAGGCCAGGAGCGAGTATGTGGATATTCTCGACCAGGTCGAGGAATTGCGCGCGACCTTCCAGCCGTTGGCCCAGATTGCCGAGCGCTTCGGGTTCCCTCTTCGCCCGGCGACCCTCACCGCCTCCGGCGCCGAACTGGCGCAGGTGTCGGAGGTGCCGCCAGCAGACCAACCGCGCGTGGCGCTGGCCATTTTCGCCGGCCAGCAGGACAGGCTTGCGCCGACGGTATCTCTGGGCGCGAACCGCAGCGTCTGGTTTGAAATCAAGGGGATCGAGCCTGCGCGCGACCAGACGCTCGATGAGATCCGCGATCAGGTTGCCGAGGCCTGGACCGCCGATATGAGCGAGGCCGCCGTGCTCGCCGAGGTCGAAAAGATCGTCGAGCGCTTGAAGGCCGGCGAGGCTTTTGGCGATGTGGCGATGTCACTGAACCAGTTCCCGAACCTTTCGCAGCCGCTGAGCCGCAGCGGCGACGGCAGCACGGTCCTCAACCAGGATGTCGCCGCGGCGGTCTTCGCCGGCGGCCCGGATCATTTCGGTTCGGCCAGGGACGGGGACGGGGACCATGTCGTCTTTCAGGTGGTGGAGGTCACGCCGGCGGGTGAAGAGTCCTTTGCCGCCATGCGCAGTTTCATCGAGGATGCCAGCCGCGAAACGCTCTATGCCGATTTCGTCAACGGCTTGCGCGACGAGGCCGGGATCCGGATCAACCGGCAGACCTTCGACCAACTGATCGCGCTCGACGCCACCACGGGTCAGTAAATGGCGGATGGTTCCTTCGAGCGCTTCGCCACCACCTATGAGGCCGGCCGGGCGCAGATCGTCTTTCGCAGGGTCGTCGCCGACCTCGAGACGCCGATCGGAGCCTATCTGAAGCTCGCCGAAGGACGTCAGAACACGTTTCTGTTCGAAAGCGTGCAGGACGGCGCCACCAAGGGCCGCTATTCGATGATCGGGCTGTTGCCCGATATCATCCTCAAAGTCGAAAAGGGCAAAGCGACCATCAATCGTAATGCCGGGTTGGCGCCCGATACCTTCGTGGCGGTCGACCGGCCGCCGCTCCAGGCGCTGCGGGAACTGGTGGCGGAGAGCCAGGCCGATGTGCCTGAAGGACTACCCTCGACCGCCGCCGGCATTTACGGCTATCTCGGCTACGAGATGGTGCGGCTGATGGAAACACTGCCGGACAACAATCCGGACATGCTGGGCCTCCCGGACGCGATCCTGATGCGGCCGTCGGTGCTGGCGATCTTCGATACGCTCAAGGACGAACTCTACCTCACGGCCCCCGCCTATGTACGCAGCGGCATCAGTGCGCGGCAGGCCTGGGAAAGCGCGCAATCGCGGATAGACGAGGCGACGGCGCGGCTGGGCCGCACCCTGCCCTACACGGCCGGGCTCCCTGACATCGAGGGCGTCGCGGTCAAGAGCAACACCACGGTTGCCGAATATGCGGCGATGGTCGAACGGGCGAAGGAGTATATCCGCGACGGCGATATCTTCCAGGTGGTGCTGAGCCAGCGTTTCGAGGCGGAGTTCAAACTGCCAGCGACGGCGCTCTACCGGGCCCTGCGGCGCACCAATCCCTCCCCCTACATGTACTTCCTCGATTTCGGCGACTTCTCGGTCGCCGGGTCCAGCCCGGAGATCCTGGTCCGCGTGCAAAAGGGCCAGGTCACCATCAGGCCGATCGCCGGGACCCGCAAGCGCGGGGCGACGCCGACCCGCGACAAGAAACTCGCCGACGAGCTGATGAGCGACCCGAAGGAACTCGCCGAGCACCTGATGCTGCTCGATCTGGGCCGCAACGACGTGGGGCGCGTGGCCAGGATCGGCACGGTGAAGGTCACCGACAAGTTCTTCCTCGAATATTATTCCCACGTCATGCACATCGTCTCCAACGTCGTGGGGGAGCTCGATCCGAAGTACGATTTCGTGGATGCGCTGAGCGCCGGGTTCCCCGCCGGAACGGTTTCGGGAGCGCCGAAGGTGCGGGCGATGGAGATCATCGACGAGCTTGAGAAATCCCGGCGCGGCATCTATGGCGGCTGCGTCGGCTATTTTGGCGCCGACGGCACGATGGACACCTGCATCATCCTGCGCACCGCGATCGTCCACAACGGCAAGATCTATGTGCAGGCGGGCGCCGGGATCGTCGCCGACAGCAAGCCGGAACTCGAGCAGCTCGAATGCGAAAACAAGGCGCGCGCCCTTTTCAGCGCGGCAGAGGAAGCATTACGTTACGCGGGTGAAGCGAAGGTCGGCCAATGAGACTGCTGGTCATCGATAACTACGACAGCTTTACCTACAATCTCGTCCACTTCCTGGGCGAGTTGGGGGCGGAGCTGACCGTCTTCCGCAACGACAAGATCACGCTCGATGAGATCGCGGCGATGGCGCCGGAGGGAATCGTGCTGTCCCCGGGTCCCTGCACGCCGAACGAAGCCGGCATCTGCCTGAGCCTGATCGACCGCTTCAAGGCAGAGACGCCGATCCTGGGGGTCTGCCTCGGCCACCAGGCGATCGGCCAGGCCATGGGCGGCGACGTGATCCGCGCACCCGCGTTGATGCATGGCAAGACCAGCCGCATCAACCACACCGGCAAGGGCCTGTTCCGCGGGTTGAACTCAGGTTTCGAAGCCACCCGCTACCACTCGCTGACGGTGAAGCCTGAGACGCTCCCCTCTGTGCTCGAAGTCACGGCGACCACCGATGACGGCGTGATCATGGGCCTGCAGCATCGTAGCCTGCCCCTGCACGGGGTGCAGTTCCACCCCGAAAGCATCGCCTCGGAAAACGGACACGCCCTGCTCCAGAACTTCCTCAACATCACCCGCGATTTCCATCTCGGGAAGGCCGCCTGATGGATATCAAGGGCGCGCTGCAGCGCATAGGTTCGGGCGCCGATCTGACCGGCGAGGAAATGCGCTCGGTCATGAACATCATCATGTCGGGCGAAGCGACGCCGGCCCAGATCGGCGCTTTCCTCATCGGCATGCGTGTCAAGGGCGAGACGGTGGGCGAAATCGCGGCCGCGGTGTCGATCCTGCGTGAGAAGATGGTGCCGGTCGAAGCACCCGACGAAGCCATCGACATCGTCGGTACCGGCGGCGACGGGGCGGAAACGCTCAACATCTCGACCGCCACTTCGATTGTCGTCGCAGCCGCCGGCGTGCCGGTCGCCAAGCAAGGCAATCGCGCGTTGTCCTCGAAGTCGGGCGCCTCCGACGTGCTGCAGGCGCTGGGGATCAAGATAGACCTGACGCCGGACCAGATCAGCCGCTGCATCCGCGAGGCCGGCATCGGCTTCATGTTCGCGCCCGCACATCACCCGGCGATGAAGCATGTTGGGCCGGTGCGCATGGAATTGGGCACCCGCACCATGTTCAACCTGCTCGGGCCGCAGTCCAACCCGGCGGGCGCGCGGCGGTACCTGCTCGGCGTCTATGCCCGGGAGTGGGTGGAGCCGGTTGCGGCCGCGCTCCTCGCCAACCGCGCGATCTCGGCCTGGGTGGTGCATGGCCACGACGGGCTGGACGAGATTTCGACCACAGGTCCGACATTCGTCGCCCAGATCAAGGGGGGTAACCTTACCAGTTTCGAGGTGACGCCCGAGCAGGCGGGCCTGCCGCGGGCCACGCTCGCCGGCCTCAAGGGGGGTGACCCGCAGTACAACGCGGCGGCCCTGCACGCCCTGCTCGAAGGCACCCGGACCCCCTACCGCGACATCGTGCTGCTCAATGCGGCGGCCGCCTTCATCGTCGCCGACAGGGCCGGCGACCTCAAAGAGGGCGTGCAGTTAGCGGAAGCCGAGATCGATTCCGGCCGCGCCGGACAGACTCTCGCCAAGCTCGTTACCATCTCCAACGGCTAGCCCAAGGGACCCAGATGCCCGATATCCTCTCCCGCATCGAAACCTACAAGCGCGAGGAGATCGCCGCCGCCA
>JAUXUM010000065.1 GCA_030680995.1 Devosia sp. | reverse complement strand
AATGGCGGCCGGCAGCAGCGCGCCGATCCAGCCGGCGACGTCGACATGGACGCCAAACCCGCCGGCATCGAAGCCGAAACGGGTGAGCGCGCCCAGGATCGCCACCGCGATCGCCCACTTCCAGAGCGGCGCTCTGCGCATGCTCAGCACGGCGAATGCGACGACACCGATTGCGATGAGCGCCAGGATCACGTCGGCCTCCCTTGGATTCGGCAATGAGGCGGCACATTAAGCCTGCTACCCCTTGGTTTCCAGCAACAATAAGGGTGATTGACGTATACGTCAACGAAGCACCCGTTGGTGTCAATTGCGGTCGGGTCCGTGGTTTGACGCTAACGTCAAGCCGTGGGATAGTCTGCCGAAAGGGGCAGCAAATAAGCCCGAGGAGGAAACGAGATGGCCAAGGCAGCGACTGCTGATGTCCCGCGTCCGTGGATCGACCACTATCCCGAGAACATAAGCTGGGATGCGCCGATCAACACCACGCCGGTCTTCGAGCAGGTGCTGATGGCCTGCGCCCGCACCCCCGAGGCCGACGCCCTCGATTTCCTTGGTCACAAAACCAAGTTCGGTGAACTCGCCAAGGCCATCAACGCCTTTGCGGGCGCCCTGCAAACTCAATTCGGTGTCCGCAAGGGGACGCGGGTGGCGCTGCTGCTGCCCAATACCCCTTTCTACGTTATCGCCTATTACGCCGTGCTGCGGACCGGCGCCACCGTGGTCAACTGCAACCCGCTCTACACGGTGCACGAGCTCACCCATATCGCCGCCAATGCCGGCGCCGAATTGATGATCACGCTCGACCTGAAGCAGCTGTTCGACAAGGCGCAAGCCCTGACTGAGGCCGGCCACGTCAAATCGGTGATCGTCTGCCACTTCCCCGATGCGCTGCCGGGCATAAAGAAGCTGCTGTTCAAGCTGGTGAAACGCAGGGACCTCGCCAAGGTCAAGGACTCGCGCATCGCCGCCAAGGTCACGCTCTACAAGGACATGACGGCGCGCAACGAGACTCCCGCGCCGGTCAGCGTGGATCCGCTCAAGGACGTGGCGGTGCAGCAGTATACCGGCGGCACCACGGGCATTCCCAGGGGCGCCATGCTCAGCCACGCCAACGTTGCGGCCAATACGAGCCAGATCAACGCATGGGGTTGCGGCATCTTCTATCCGCCCTCGCGGGTGGTCGCCGTATTGCCCTTCTTCCATATCTTCGCGATGACCGTCTGCATGAACGTGCCGCTCGGCAACGGCTCGCAGGTGGTGATGCTGCCGCGCTTCGAGCTCAAGGCTCTGCTCAACCTGCTGACCCGCACCGGCGCCAACATCCTGCCTGCGGTGCCGACGCTGATCAACGCCCTCGCCAAGGCCGGCAAGCAGGCGGAGGCGCATCTGAGTTCGCTCGAGGTCGTGATTTCCGGCGGCGCCGCGCTGCCGAACGAGACCCGCGCCGCCTTCGGCAAGGTCTCCAAGGCCCTTCTGGCCGAAGGCTACGGCCTGACCGAGGCCTCGCCCGTCGTCTGCTGCGCCGCGCTGCGCGTGCCGTCCAAGCCGATGTCGATCGGCCAGCCGCTGCCCGCCACCGACATCCGCTTCATCGATATCGACACCAATAAGCCGGTGCCGCTCGGCGAACGCGGCGAACTGCAGGTCAGGGGGCCGCAGGTGATGCTGGGATATTTCAACGACGACGAGGCCACCAGGGACGCCTTCATGGACGGCTGGCTCCGCACCGGCGACGTCGGCTACATGGATGGTGACGGCTACGTCTTCCTCGTCGACCGCATCAAGGACCTGATTATCTCCTCGGGCTTCAACGTCTATCCGCGCATCATCGAGGAAGCGCTTGCCGAGCACCCGGCGGTAGACGAAAATAACGTCATCGGCGTGCCGGACGAGCATCGCGGCGAGGTGCCCGTTGCCTTCGTCAAACTCAAGAAGGGCGCTGCGGCGACCGAGGACGAACTCAAGACCTTTCTTGAGAAAAAGCTCAACAAGCTCGAAATACCGCGCGAGATCATCTTCAAGGATGCACTGCCCAAGACGTTGATCGGCAAGCTCTCCAAGAAGGAGCTGCGGGAAGAATACAAGCAGAAAGAACGCAAGAGTGAACCGGCCTGAACCAGAGAACCGTGACCTCTTCGCGATCGCCGACCTCGCCCGCGAGTTCGGAATTTCGACGCGCGCCATCCGTTTCTACGAGTCCAAGGGTCTGCTCAAGCCTGGCCGGGTCGGGGGCACCCGCGTCTTCCGCCGCCGCGACCGAGCCCGGTTGATCCTGATCCTGCGCGGCAAGCGGCTGGGCTTCTCGCTGCGCGACATTTCCGATTATCTCAGTCTCTACGACGCCCATTCGCACACCGCGCAGGTGAACCTGCTGATCGAGATGGTGGACCAGCGCCTGGCCCTGCTCGAACGGCAGATGACCGACCTGCAGACCACCGTCGCCGAACTCAGGGAAATCCGCAAGCTGGCCACCGAACGCGTCGCGCAGGCTGGCTGAATCGCTACGCCATCGGCCCGCCCGCCGGATGGACGCAGGAAATCTCGTCGTCGCGCAATGCCGCTACCACTACCGCCGCCGAGACTTCCGCGATTGTAGTTTCAAGTCCGCCTAAGCCGCCCCGCGCACCTTGTCGCTGGCCGGCCCCGCTTCATAGGCCGCGAACCAGCTCTCGAACTCGCTCGGCGGCAGCGCCTTGGAGAACAGGAACCCCTGCAGCACGTCGCATTCCAGCGCCTGCAGGAAGCGGCGTTGCGCCTCGGTCTCGACGCCTTCCGCGACCATCGTCAGCCCGAGGCTCTGGCCGATGCGGATGACCGCGGTCACGAGCGTCTGCGCATTCACGCTCTCCTCGAGCTCGGTGATGAAGCTGCGGTCGATCTTGAGTTCGGTGACCGGCAGTCTCGCCAGATGGCTGAGGCTTGAATAGCCGGTGCCGAAATCGTCCATGGAGAGGCGGATACCGAGCGACTGGAGCGCCCGCGTGTTCTCCATGGCGATCGGGCAACCGTCCATGACCACACCCTCGGTGATCTCGATCAGCAGCCGGTCGGCAGAGAGTCCGTGCCGCTGCAGCGTTGCCGCAACCACGGGCAGCAACTCGCGATTGCGGAAATGGATCGGCGAGATGTTGACCGACACGCATGGAATCTTCAGGTCCCGCGCATCCCAGGCCTTGAGCTGGCGGCACGCCTCTTCCAGCGCCCATTCGCCGATCGCCTCGATCAACCCCGATTGCTCGGCGAGGCGGATGAAACGGTCGGGGACGATCTCGCCGAGCGCCGGATGGGTCCAGCGCGCCAGCGCCTCGACCCCCAGCAGCTTGCCGTCCCGTGCCGAAATCTGCGGCTGGTAGCGAAGGTGCAATGCGTGTTCTGCGACCGCCTCTCGCAGGGCCGCGCCGAGCAGCACCCGGTCCTGCCCCATCTGGTTCATCTGCCGGTTGAAGAACCGATGCGTGGCCCGTCTCTCCGATTTCGCCTGATACATCGCGGCGTCGGCGTTCTTGAGCAGCGTATCGCTGTCGGTGCCATCTTCGGGGTGGAGACTGATACCGATGCTGGCCGTGACCGGCAGCGATAAGCCGTTGATGTGAAGGGGTCTGAGCAGGGCATCGAGGATGCCGTCGGCCGTGAGGCCCGCGCGATCCCCGTCGCAATTGTCCAGCATGATCACGAATTCGTCGCCGCCGTGCCGGCTCACCAGATCGCCGGGCCGCAACTGCTCGCGCAGCCGCTTGGCGATCTCGACCAGCAGTTCGTCGCCTACCGAATGCCCGAGCGTGTCGTTGACATCCTTGAAGTTGTCGACATCGAGGAACAGGAACGCCATCTGCCGGTCAGGCCGGGCATTGCGGAAGGCGGCATCGATCTGCTCGCGCAGCAGCGCCCGGTTGGGCAGCCCCGTCAGCGTGTCGTAATAGGCGAGCTTGTCGATCCGCTCCTTGGCTTCGTGCCGCTCGAACGCCACCACGCATAGATGCAGGCAGGCCGCGACGATGTGCTCGTGCCAGTTGCTCGGCCCGCGCTTCTGCCGGAAGTAGAAGGCGAAGGTGCCGGCCACCCGGCCGTCGCGCAGCTTGATCGGGCTCGACCAGCAGGCATGGAGCCCGAGCGGCAGCACCAGCCCCCGGTAGTCGGCCCAGAGCGGATCGGTTTCGATGTCCTCGGTGACCACCGGCACGCCCCGATAGGCCGATGTGCCGCACGAGCCGACATCCGGACCGATCGGCAGCCCGTCGATCGCCTGCGCGTAGTACTGGGGTAGCGACGGTAGCGCCAGCGGCCGCAGCCGCTTGTCCGGATCGATGGAGAGGATCGAAGAAACGACCTCCGGGAAAATCTTTTCGACGCGCTTGCAGATCAGGTTCGCGACCTGCCGCAGCGGCAGATCCTGCGCCACCGCTTCCAGCACATCGCGCTGCAACGTCTGGATTTGCCGGCTCTCGGTGGTATTTTCGAGTACGCAGACGAGGTTTTCGAGCTGCCCCTGCATGCTGAGGACCGGTCGCACCGTGGCCAGCAGCCAGAGTTCATTGCCCAGCCTGTCGTGGGCCCAGACCTCCTCCTGAAACGTCCTTCCCCGGCGCACCAGTGCCAGCAGGCGATCCATGGTCGCGGCGTCGTAGTCGCTCTGTCCGAGCAGTTCGAGCACCGGCCGGCCCAGGACCTCTTCGGTCGCATGGCCGAATATTTCTGAAAAGGTGCGGTTGGCGTAGATAAGGATGCCATGGGCGTCGGTCACGTAGACGGCGCGTTCGGTCTCGTTCACTGCCAACGTGAGCAGACGTAGCTCCTCCTGAGCATTTGCGGTGAAAGCCCCGGCTTTCTCGCCCATTTGCGCTCTCGCAATTTGGCCCGGCTAAGCGCCCTCCGCTGCACGCCGGACTGGCCCACGTTTTGCCGCCCAATCATGAACAAACCCGTTACTTGCCCATTGCAATGATAAACAACTCGGCAACGACCCGGTGCATGGTTGAAGAAGTGTTGCCCGGCAATGGCTTATTCCTTGCTTGGGATGCGGCCTTTGGTGGTGCGGCTGGTCATTGGATCGGGCTTGTTCGGCCGCTTCCAGCCCTTCGGCGGCGCGACGACCGGCAGATGCGTGCCGAGCCCCATCTGGCCCGGGGGCGGCTTGCGCGCCAGCTGCGGCGCCTCCAGACCCTTGAGCTCGGCGATCTCGTTGCGCAGCCGCGCCGCCGCCTCGAAATCCTCGGCCTCCGCCGCCTGGCGCATCTGCTGCTCCAGCGCCGCGATCTTGCGCTCGATGGCGATCAGGGACATGGACTTGCTCCTTATGCCTCGTCCTTCGAGGTTCGTCGCGCTCGCCTGGTCTCATGGTGAGGTGGGAGCGTAGCGACCCTCGATCTGCGTCGCCGGCGACGGCAATTCCTCCGGTCCGCCGTGATGCGGTCAGATCAGCGCGGTGGGGTCGCCGAGGTCGCCGACATAATCGTAGCTGAGGGCGAAGCGATGGGGATCGGCCTCGCTTGTCACCCCGTCCCGCGGCGCCGCGGGCTTGACGTTCCTGAAGGTCGGCGCCGCTGTGACGCGGGCCGCGCGAAACCGGTTCACGCCGCGAACGGCGCCAGCCAGGCCTTGAGGCTCTGGCGGTCCTGCACGCCGGCGCGCTGCGCCAGCACCTTGCCGCCCTTGAACACCATCAGCGTCGGGATGCCACGGATGTTGTAGCGCGCGGCAATCCCCGGCTCGGCTTCGGTATCAAGCTTCAAAAATCGGAAGCGCGGCTCCAGTTCCTGCGCCACCTGCTCGTAGATCGGCGCCATGGCGTGGCAGGGCCCGCACCAGTCGGCCCAGAAATCCACCACCACCGGCACATCGCTGCGGCCGACCTGCTTGTCGAACTGCGCCGCACTGGCCAGCGCGGGGTGGCCTGAAAACAGCGCCTCCCCGCATCGCCCGCACTTGGCCTCGGCCACCGGCTTCCCCGCGGCAATGCGATTCGTGCCAGCGCAATTGGGACAGACGATATGGATGTTGGTTTCACTCATGGTGCCAATCTGCCTCCATTCGCACGTTGCGACTTGATCGCGATCAAGCCGGTTTCAGAGCACCTTCGTCACTTCCAGGAACTTGCCGCGCTCGTCATTGGCCGCCTTGATCGCCGTCTCCGAGCCCAGCACCACCACCTGGCCGCGCCTGGCCACTTCCTCGATCGCATCGGCCAGCGCCGCGAAGTCCTTCTGGGTGACGCCCAGCACCTCGTCGCGCCGCTGCTGCCGCGCCTCGTCGGTATCGTCCATCAGCTCGTAGAGCATGGAGACGAAACCCTTGGCGTCGGGCAGCCGGTAGGTGTCGATAGCGCCGATCACCCCGATGATCGAGCGCGTCAGCTCCTGCCCGCCCACCTTCTGCCGCAGGAACGCCGCCGCCTTGTCGTAGTTCTCGATCGTGCCGAGCAGATTGGGATCGCGGTACGAGGTGAAGGCGAACCCGCCCGAGAACGGATCGAAGCTCGACGAGCCGCCATAGGCCCCACCCTGCACCCGGATCTTGTCCCAGAGATAGGTGGTGTTGAGATGCTTGATGGCAACCGCCAGGCCGCCGCCCGGCTTGAGCCCGAATTCGATGAGGTTAGCGCCCTTGGCGACATAGTTGACCTGGCCCGGAAAGGTCAGCCCCTCCGACCGCGGCCGTTGGGCAAAGCCCCAACCGGCGCCACCGGCGTTCCCCTGCGGCAGGCCGCGCAGGAAATCGGCAAGCCGCGGCCGGAAGGCTTCGACAATGCCGGCGTCGGCGGTGACGTTGGCCACCATGCTGGCCCGGTTGAGCAGGACGTCACGGATCGCTTCCAGCCTTGCCTGCACCGCCGGCCAGTCGCCGTCGATCTCCTTGGCCAGCTCGCGCAGGAAGAAATAGTGGCTCACCCCGCCCAGTTGCTCGCTGAGCCAGTCGCTTTCCGAGAACTGCGCCTTGAGCCGCATCGAGACGATGCCGTTGCCCATCCCGGCCAGCGAACTCTCGAACCCGGCCTTGGATTCGAGCACCATCTGCCGGATGCGCTCGCGGTTGTCGAGCCGTGCGGTCGTCAGCACATCGTGCAAGATGGCGAGCAGTTCGTCCGCCTTTTCCGGTACCGCCTTGCCGCGCAGGAACAGCCAGGCGGCGGTCTCCTTGCCGTCGCGCCTGGTCGAATTCCAGCGCTGCGGGCCGATACCGCCGGTCGACCGCCCGATCCGCTGGGTCAGCGAAACGAAGTCTTCCCTGGCCGTGCCGGTCTGCAACAGCGCGCGCGAAAAGATCGGAAGCAGCGGCAGCAGTTCACCGGGCACACTCCGCAGATCGAAACCGAGATCGAGATAAATCACCCCGCTGGTCTCCAGCCTATGGGTAAAGAGCCGCACGCCTTCGAGCGCTTCCCGCTCGATCGGGATCGGTTTGCCCTGCCGCGGCAGGTCGCCGAGCGTCAGCGTCGGAATCCTGGCCAGCGCCTCGGGCGGGTCCGGCAGTTCCTGCAGCTCCTTGAGCTTGCGCGTGGTCTCGGCCACCTCCGCCAGTTCCGCCGCACTCATCGCCGCCTGCGCCGCATCGAGCCGCGCCCGCTCCTCGGCCGCCTCGCGCGCCGCCTGGCCGGTGTCGGCCTTGAGCAGCACGGTGGTGCGGTGCCGATTGCCGATGAGGTGCTGCTCGATCAGCGTCTCGAACACCCGCGCGCCCGCCGCGATATGCCCCTTGAGCGCGGCCAGCGGCGCCTCGAAGGCCAGCGGCTCGAACGGATCGCCGCCGTGCAGCCAGGCGCGCATCGAGCGGAACATCAGCGCGATGCCGCGCGGGAACGAGCCGGTATTGTTTTCCCGCATCTGGAATTCGGCGGTGTTGATCGCCGCTTCGATGGTCTGCGGGTCGATCCCGTCCTTGCTGAGCTTTTCCAGCGTCGCAAGGATCAGCGCCTCAACCTTATCGGCATCCGCCTCATCGATCCCCTTCAATCCCACGGTGAAGTACGGCTGCCGGAAGTCCTCGGCCAGCCCGCTGCCGGTCAATCCCTCGCCCAGCCCCGAATCGATCAGCGCCTTGCGCAGCGGCGCCGCCGAGGTGCCCACGAGGATGAATTCGAGCACCCCCAGAGCCAGCATGATCTGCGGGTCGGTGATCTGGTCGAGCATCCAGTTCACCGTCACCATCGAGGTCTTCTTGCCGGCCTCGGCTTCGTTCGCCGCATAGGTTTCGGTGAGCTTCTTCGGCGCCTCGAACCGCTTCTGCACGGTCACGTCGGCCTGCACCTCGATGCGGTCGAACTGCCCGAGATATTGGTCGAGAATCGACAGCCGCTGCTCCGGATCGTCGTCGCCATAGAACACGATCCGCGAATTGGAGGGGTGATAGTACTTGGCGTGGAAATTCTTGAAGTATTCGTAGGTGAGATTGGGGATCGCCTTCGGGTCCCCCCCCGAATTCACCCCATAGGTGGAATCCGGATAGAGCGACAGCTGGCTTACCTTCCCCAGCACCGCCGCGGCCGACGAGTACGCGCCCTTCATCTCGTTGAACACCACGCCCTTGTAGACGATAGGCGCCTGGGTGGCCTCGAGCTCATGGTGCCAGCCCTCCTGCCGGAAAATGTCCTCGCTGATCAGCGGGAAGAACACCGCGTCCAAATACACGTCGACCAGGTTGTAGAAATCCTGAAGATTCTGGCTCGCCACCGGATAGGCGGTCTTGTCGGGGAAAGTCATGGCGTTGAGGAAGGTATGGAGCGAGCCCTTGAGCAGCTCCACGAACGGCTTCTTCACCGGATATTTGCGGCTGCCGCAGAGCACCGAATGCTCGAGGATATGGGCGACCCCGGTCGAATCCTCCGGCGGCGTCTTGAAGGTGATGCCGAATACCTTGTTCTCGTCGTCGTTGATGAGGCTCAGCACTTCGGCGCCGGTTTTCTTGTGCCGGTAGAGCCGCGCCAGCGAATTCACCTCCGGGATTTGCTGCTCGCGAACCAGTTCAAACGCGTCCGACATCGGCCATACTCGTCCTTTTGATGGAGTCACAGATTTAGGGATGATCGGCGCCGTCCGCTAGGGTCATGAGGTCTATCCGCGCACGGCCTCTCAGTCGGGCCACCCTCCCCCTTGCGGGGAGGGGCAGTCGAGCAGGACTTAGCGTTTGCGAAGTCCGTCGTGAGAGTGATGAGCCGCCCACGCAAAGGTCCAGTGGACCTTTGCCGGCGAAGAACGCCCGTAGCGCTACGCGCGCAGGGCTATGGTGGGAGTTGCCCCACGCTCAGGATGCCCAGTCGCCCCCCATCCTTGATCCATCCCCGCAAGGGGGAGGGAGACGACCAAGACTCCGCGTCTCAGATACGCCCCCGCACCTGCGAGCGCACCTTGCGCTCGTACCAGTCGCGCAACTCCTCGATCAGCTCCGGCTCCAGCGGATCGCGCTTGGTGGCCTCGACATTGTCCGCCAGTTGGGCCGGCTTGGTGACCCCCGCGATGATGGTCGAAACCGCCGGCTGGTCGAGCAGCCAGCGCAGCGCAAACTGGCTCATCGGCATGCCCTGGGGCACCAGCCCCGTGAGCTCGTCGGCGAGTTCCACCCCCTTCTCGAACGGCAGCCCCGAGAACGTCTCGCCCACCGAGAATGCCTGGCCGTCGCGATTGTAGCTGCGGTGGTCCCGCGCGGTGAACTGCGTGTCCTTGCGGAATTTGCCCGACAAGAGCCCGCTGGCCAGCGGCAGCCGCACGATGATGCCGACGTTCTGGCTCTGCGCCCTGGGCAGCAGTTCGGTCACGGCGTCCTGGCGGAACAGGTTGAAGATGATCTGCAGCGTCGCGATGCCCTGATGCCGGAGGCAGAGCAGGCCTTCCTCGATGGTCTCGATGCTGGCCCCGTAGTGCCGCAGCAGCCCTTCGCTGCGCAGGTCGTCCATGATGTTGAAGATTTCGCCGTCGCGCAGCACCGCAGTGGGAATGCAGTGGAGCTGGGCCAGATCGAGCGTCTCGCCGCCGAGCCGCTTCAGCGAGCGGGAAAGGCTCTCCTTGACGTTCTTGCGCGTATAGCCGGTCATCCCGGGGAAGATGTCGCCGTTGCGCCCCAGCTTGGTGGCGACGAAGACGCCCGTCTTGTCCTTGAAGGCGCCGATCCGGCTTTCGCTCTCGCCCCCGCCATAGACGTCGGCGGTGTCCCAGAAATTGACGTCCAGCGAGCGCGCCTTCCCGAGGATCTGCCGCGCCGTTTCGTCGCCCACCGGCCCGAAGTCGCCGCCCAGCTGCCAGCAGCCGAGGCCGATTTCCGAAACCTCGTAGCCGGTCTTGCCCAGTACTCTATGCTGCATTTCGCTCTCCACATGCGTTCGACACTAGATAGCGTCGGTTAACACCGGCCGGAAGTCCATTTATCCTCGCCCTGAGTAGGGCAGAATTCGCTGGCCCGCGGGCTGCCACCGCGAGCGCCGCCGCCGGGTCCACCGGCACTCGCTGACGCCCGCCCGGGGGATGAGACCGGTGAGGGGTTTTGCGCTCGTGCACACAGCTGGAACCGGGCGTATCGCCCCTCGCCCGGTCCTGCGGACCACCCTCTCCCACAAGGGGAGAGGGCGCCGACTGCTAGTGCCGTTCCTTGGTCGCGAAGAACTCGATCTTCGGCCAGTCCTTCTGCGTGCGCGCCAGCCACCAGGCGCTCCGCGCCAGGTACACCGGATCGCCGTCCTTGTCCTCGGCCAGTTCCATCTTGGCGGCCACAATAAAGCGGTCGAGTTCCTTACGATCCTCGCTTCCCACCCAGCGCGCCATCTCGAAATTGATACTCTCGAAGGTGATCGGCACGCTATATTCCTTGGCGATGCGCGCGGCCAGCACCTCGAGCTGCAGCGGTCCGACCACGCCCACGATCCAGTCAGCTCCCACCATGCGGCGAAAGACCTGCGCCACGCCCTCTTCGGCGAGGTCGGAGAGCGCCTTGGAAAGCTGCTTGGCCTTGATCGGGTCGACCAGCCGGACACGACGGATGATTTCGGGCGCGAAGTTCGGAATGCCCGTCACCTTTGTCGCCGCGCCTTCGGTCAGCGTGTCGCCGACGCTCAGCGTACCGTGATTGGGGATGCCGACGATATCGCCCGCCACCGCCTCCTCCGCCAGCTCTCGGTCGTGCCCGAAAAAGAACATCGGGTTGGTTACCGCCAGGTCCTTGCCGGTCCGCACGTTCCTGAGCTTCATGCCGCGCCGGAAGCTGCCCGACGACAGCCGCACGAAGGCGATGCGGTCGCGGTGATTGGCGTCCATATTGGCCTGCACCTTGAACACGAAGCCGGTGACCTTGGGTTCGGACGGCAGGATCGGGCGCGGTTCGGCCGGTTGCGGCCGCGGTTCGGGCGCCCAGGCGCCCAGCGCCAGCAGCAACTCCGGCACCGAGACACTCTTCAGCGCCGAGCCGAAGATTACCGGCGTCAGATGCCCGGCGCGATAGGTTTCGAGATCGAATGCCGGCAACCCGGCCCGCGCCAGCTCGAGGTTTTCGAGCGACGCCTTGACCACGGGATCGGCCGTCAGCTTGTCGTCGAGCAGCAGATCGTCGAGATCGCCGAACTCGCGCACCAGCTCGCCCTTGTTGTTCAGCACCCGCCTGCCGACGAGATCGACCGTGCCCCTGAAATCCACCCCCTGCCCCAGCGGCCAGACCACCGGCGTCACGTCCAGCGCCAGCGTATCGGCAATCTCGTCGAGGATTTCGAGCGGGTCCTTGCCCTCCCGGTCCACCTTGTTGGCAAAGGTGACGATCGGGATGTCGCGCAGCCGGCACACCTCGAACAGTTTCAACGTCTGCGCCTCGATGCCCTTGGCGACGTCGATCACCATCACCGCCGCGTCGACCGCGGTGAGCGTGCGGTACGTATCCTCGGAAAAGTCCGAGTGGCCCGGCGTATCGAGGAGGTTGAAGGTGAGCCCCAGGTGCTCGAAGGTCATCACCGAGGAGGTGATCGAGATCCCGCGCTGCTGCTCGATCTCCATCCAGTCCGAGCGCGTGGCGCGCTGGCTGGCGCGGCCGCGCACCGCGCCGGCCTGCTGGATGGCGCCCGAAGCGGCCAGCAACTTTTCGGTCAGCGTCGTCTTGCCGGCATCCGGGTGCGAGATGATCGCAAACGTCCGGCGGGACTGATAGGGCAGCAATTTCTCGGCCGGCGCCGTGGCGGTCAGGGCGTTCATGGGAATGCTCGGTGAACTAGGGATTTGGCGCCTACATAATCGCTCCGGCCGGCGAATGCAAAGTTGCAGCTCTCTCCTGCCAAAAAAGAAGGGCCGCCTCAGGGGCGGCCCTTCCCGATTTCGTGATTTCGCACGGGTCCGGCATCTGCCCGGACCCTCCGCTTATGACAGAGGCTGCTCCGCCACGAGGCGCGAGAATCCAAGACCTGCGGAAATCAGCGATTTCGTTTGAGACATTGGACCACCTCCTCTCGATTGTTGACGATGCAGCGAAGGTGGCCGACTTCGCCCGAGGTGGCAAGGGCTTTGAAAGCCATGCAATTCGTTGCGCGGACTCGATTCCTGTCGGCGCTGTCCCCACAAGCGCTAGGCCGGCCTGAACTCGTGGGCCTTGATCGACTCCGGCTTCATCTCGATCGAAAAGCCCGGCCGCGTCGGCGGCATGTAGGCCGCGTCGCGGATGTCGCAGGGCTCGACGAAATGCTCGTGCAAATGGTCGACATATTCGATCACCCTACCCTCCTTGGTGCCTGAGACGCAAAGATAGTCGATCATCGAGAGGTGTTGCACATATTCGCACAGGCCTACGCCGCCGGCATGCGGCCACACCGGCAGCTTGTACTTGGCCGCCATCAGCAGCACCGCCAGCACCTCGTTGAGCCCGCCGATGCGGCACGCATCGATCTGCACGATGTCGATGGCGCCACGCATGATGAACTGCTTGAAGAGGATGCGGTTCTGGCACATCTCGCCGGTCGCGACCTTGACCGGCGCTACCCCCTCGCGGATCTTGCGGTGGCCCTCGACATCGTCGGGGCTGGTCGGCTCCTCGATGAAATAGGGGTTGAAGGGCTTCAGCTCGCGCACCCAGTCGATCGCCTGATCGACCTCCCAGACCTGGTTGGCGTCGATCATCAGGAACCGGTCGGGCCCCATGATCTCGCGCACGATCGACAGCCGCCGGACGTCGTCATGAATATCGCGGCCGACCTTCATCTTGATGTGGTTGAAGCCGGCATCGACCGCTTCCTGCGCCAGCCGCCTGAGCTTCTCGTTGGAGTAGCCCAACCAGCCCGCCGAGGTCGTGTAGCAGGAATAGCCCTCCGCCTTGAGGGTAGCGATGCGTTCGGCCTTGCCGGCCTCCGTCTTGCGGAAAATAGCGAGGGCCTCTTCCGGCGTAATGCAGTCGGTCAGGTAGCGGAAGTCGATGATGGAGACCAACTCTTCCGGGCTCATCTCGCCGACCAGCTGCCAGACCGGCTTGCCCGCTTCCTTCGCCAGCAGATCCCAGACGGCGTTGACCACCGCTCCGGTCGCCAGATGCATGGCCCCCTTGTCGGGTCCGATCCAGCGCAACTGGCTGTCGCCCGTTACATGGTGCCAGAAGCGCCCCGGGTTCCGCCGGATCCAGTCGAGGTCGAGCCCGACAATGCGGCCTTCCAGCGCCCGGATCGCCGCCACCACCACCTCGTTGCCGCGGCCGATGGTGAAGGTCAGCCCGTGCCCCTGATGCGCGCCGTCCGTCTCGAGGATGACGTATGCCGCCGAATAGTCGGGGTCCGGATTCATGGCGTCGGAACCGTCCAGCGACGCGGACGTGGGGAAGCGCAGGTCGTGGGTACGAAGGCCGGTGATCTTCATCGATTATGCCGTCCAGCCGCCGTCGATGATATGGATCTGGCCGGTGGTGTAGGTGGCGCCAGCGAGATAGACGGCGAGGTCCGCGACTTCTTCGGGCCGGGCGATGCGGCCGATCGGCTGCCGCGCGATGAAGGCCTTCTTCGCCGCTTCGAAGTCCCCCGTCGCCTTCCAGCGCTCGTGCAGCGAGGGGCTGTCGACGGTGCCCGGGCAGATGGCGTTGCAGCGGATGCCCTTGGTCACGTAGTCGGCCGCGACCGACTTGGTGAGCCCGATCACCGCCGCCTTCGACGCCGAATAGGCGAAGCGGTTGGGCACGCCCTTCACCGAGGAAGCCACCGTCGCCATGTTGACGATGGCGCCGTCGCCGCGTTCGAGCATCTGCGGCAGGACGGCCTTGATGGTGCGGACCTGCGCCTTGAGGTTGAGGTTGAGGGCAAATTCGAGGTCCTCGTCGCTGCACTCGAGGATGGTGCCGCTGTGCACGACACCGGCGCAATTGAACAGCACGTCGATGCGCCCGATTTCGGCCACAGCCATGTTGACCGCCTCGGTGTCCAGAACGTTGAGCACCCGCGTCGTTACATTGGGCACTCCGTCCAGCTCCTTGAGCTTTTCGGCATTGATGTCGGTGGCGATCACCGTGGCGCCGGCTGCCACGAAGGCGTGAACCGAGGCGAGCCCAATGCCCTGTGCCGCGGCGGTGATGAAAATGATCTTGCCGCTGAGATCGGCCATTTTGGTCTCCGGTCGTTACGAATGGATGGATCGCGAGCCATCGACCGTCTGCCGGGCGATGGCGTCGAAATCCCAGGCAATGCCAAGGCCGGGTGCGTCGCTTGGAATGGCCTTGCCGCCGCCTATGGTCATCTGCTTGGTCGTGATCTCGTCCAGTTGCGGGATGTACTCGACCCAGCGCGCATTGGGAACAGCAGCGCAAAGCGAGATATGCAGCTCCATAAGGAAATGCGGGCAGACCGCGATGTTGAAAGCTTCCGCCATATGGGCGACCTTCAGCCAGGGCGTGATGCCGCCGACCCGGCCCACATCGACCTGCACGATCGAGCAGGCATGGCGCTCGAGATATTCGCGGAAATGCAGATGCGAGTAAAGGCTTTCTCCGACCGCGATGGGGATCGAGGTATGGGCCAGGAGCCGGACGTGGCCTTCGATGTCATCTGCCGTCAGCGGTTCCTCGAACCAGCCGATATCGAGCGGCTCGTACGCCCGCGCCCGGCGGATCGCCTCATCGACGTTGAAGGCTTGGTTGGCGTCGGTGAAGATTTCGAAGCCGGGACCCACCGCCTCGCGTACCGCCGAAATGCGCGCCACGTCTTCGTGGATCGGGCGCCCGACTTTGAGCTTGCAGCCACCGAACCCGTCGGCCTTGGCGCGCGCCGCATCCTCGACCAGCGCCGAAGCATCGAGGTGCAGCCACCCGCCCTCGGTGGTGTAAAGCGGAATCTCGCGTTGCGCCCCACCGGCGAGCAGGTGCAGCGGCAGGCCGAGCTTCACGGCCTTCAGATCCCAGAGCGCCGTGTCGATGGCGGCAAGCGCGATCGAGGTGATGGCGCCCACCGAAGTCGCATGGGTGAGGAACAAGAGGTCGCGCCAGATGCGTTCGATCTCATAGGCCTCGCGCCCGATCAGCGCCGGCGCCAGCGTACGCTCGAGCAGCGCCATTACCGAGTGCCCGCCGGTACCGATCGTATAGCTGTAGCCGGTGCCCACAACGCCGTCGGCATCGGTGATGCGGACGATCGGGGTCTCCTGGCTGACGAAGGACTGGATGGCGTCGACCCGTTTGACCTTGGGCTTGAGGTCGACCATCAGGATTTCGACGTGGGTGATCTTAGCCATTTCTATGCCCTGAGGCTCTTCCCGCTTTCCCCGTCGAACACGTGCAGCCGCGCCAGATCGAGGGTGAACTCCAGCGTCTCGCCGGGCGTCACCACCCGCGGATTGAGCATTTTGCCCTGCACTTCCTTGCCGCCCAGTTCGGCGAAGAGGATGGTCTCGGTGCCCAGCGGCTCGGCGATCGTCACTGCTCGACTGACGATCAGCGACTGCTCGGCGCCATGCAGCGAATGCCCCTTGGGCGCGAAGCTTTCCGGCCGGAAGCCGAGCACGATGCTCTGTCCTTCCGAAACCTTGCCGGCGATATCGGCGGGCAGCGGCACGGCGACGCCACCGCTCAGTTTCGCCACTGGCCTGCCGCCATCGCCCGCAACCGTCGCATCGAGCTGGTTCATTGGCGGGGAACCGATGAACCCCGCGACGAAGACATTGGCCGGCCTGTCGAAAACCTCGCTCGGCGTGCCCACCTGTTCCACGTGGCCGTCGCGCATGATGACGATGCGGTCGGCCAGCGTCATCGCTTCGATCTGGTCGTGCGTCACGTAGATGACCGTGGTTTTCACCCGCTGGTGCAGCTTCTTGATCTCGACCCGCATCTGCCCGCGCAGCTTGGCATCGAGGTTGCTGAGCGGCTCGTCGAAGAGGAACACATCCGGGTTGCGGACGATGGCGCGGCCCATGGCGACGCGCTGGCGCTGACCACCCGAAAGGTGCTGCGGCAGCCGGTCCATATAGGGCCCCAGCCCGAGGATTTCGGCAGCCTCCTCGACTCGTTTGACGATCTCGCTGTCCGACTGCCTGGCGATCTTGAGTCCGAAGCCGAGATTTTCGCGAACGCTCATATGCGGATAGAGCGCATAGGACTGGAAAACCATCGAGATGTTTCGAGAGCGGGGCGGCAGATCGTTCACCACGCGGTCCCCGATCCGGATGATGCCGTCGGAAATCTCCTCGAGCCCGGCGATCATCCGCAGCGTCGTCGATTTACCGCAGCCGGAGGGGCCGACCAGCACGACGAATTCATTGTGCGCGACCTCCAGATCGATGCCGTGCACGATCTCCAGCTTGCCGTAGCGCTTGACGACCTTTTCGAGGCGAACTTCTGCCACGTAACTATCCTTTGACGCC
>JAUXUM010000046.1 GCA_030680995.1 Devosia sp. | reverse complement strand
CCGTTCGGTGCCGGCCTGGCTGATGTGCTCGCCGAACAGCCGCTCGACCAGTTCGAAGGCGCGGCCCAGCCCGCCGTCGCAATAGATGGCGCCGATCACTGCTTCGGCGACGTCGCCCAGGATCGCCTCCTTCTTGGCGCCGCCGGTGCGGGCTTCGCTTTCGCCCAGATTGAGTTCGGAGCCGAGATCGAGCTGCCGGGCGATCGCGGCGCAGGTTTCCTTGCGGACCAGGGTATTGAGCGAGCGGGACAGTTCGCCCTCATTGGCCTTGGGGAACTTGCGATAGAGCATGTCGGCGACGACCAGCCCGAGCACGCGGTCGCCCAGGAACTCGAGCCGCTGATACGAACGTTCGATCCGCTTGCCCGGCGATACGGCACTCGAATGCGTCAGGGCGCGGTCGAGCAGATCCGGGTCCGCAAAGCGATAGCCCAGACGGGCCTCCAGCCTTTCGTGCGCCCGGCCCTTGTGCATCAGGGATAGACTGACTGGAACATCCGGTCCCAGCGGACATTGGCCGGCCACTCCCAGAGCTGCCAGGGCGGGATATTGTTGTTGATCGAGAAGAAGCGCGCCTCGGCCTTGCCGATCAAGTTGCCGAGCGCGACATAGCCAACCTGGCTCAAGACGCGGCTGTCGGCCGAACGGTCGCGATTGTCGCCCATCATGAAGTAGTGGCCTGCCGGGACGACATACTCGGCGGTGTCATCGAGCGGCTGGCTGTCCGAGACTTCCTGAATGGTGTGGGTGACGCCGTTGGGCAGCGTTTCGGTGTAGATCGTCACCGGCACCGCGCGTCTGTCGCTGTCGACGTCCTCGCCGGTCCCGATCTGCTCGCGCTCGACCATCGTGCCGTTGATGTAGAGGCGGCCCGCCTTCATCTGAATACGGTCCCCGGGCAGCCCGATCACGCGCTTGATATAGTCCTCGTCGGTGATCTCATTGCGGAAGACCGCGACGTCACCGCGCTGGGGTTCGCTGAGCATGAGCAGACGGCCGTTGAAGGGTAACGGCAGCGGGAACGAGTATTTGCCGTAGCCCCAGGTGAACTTGGAGGAGATGAAGTAATCGCCGATCATGAGGGTCGACTGCATCGATGCAGTCGGGATGGAGAAGGGCTGATAGAGAAATGTGCGAAAGAGGAGCGCGATGATCAGCGCCTCCACGATCACCACAATCGTCTCCCGCAGTTCGCTCTTCTGAGCCTTCTTCTCGGCTTTCGGCATGGATTGGCTCATTTCGGTCCCTGGTCTGTGCGGCAATGTGGTTACGGGAGCACCATTGTGGGGTCAACAGCCAGCGCTTCAATGATGACAAAAGCCTGCGCGATGCCGCCATCGTCGGTGATGGTGAGATGGATATGTGGGGTGTGTCCCCTGGGCACAAGGTGGGCCAGCACCCTGGCCGCCCCATTGGTCAAATTCATGGTCGGCTTGCCCGAAGGCAGGTTCACGACACCCATGTCGCGCCAATAGACGCCGAAACTAAGGCCGGTGCCGAGCGCCTTGGCGCAGGCTTCCTTGGCGG
>JAUXUM010000045.1 GCA_030680995.1 Devosia sp. | reverse complement strand
CTCACGCGCCCCGGGTACCGGGATTTTCGGCCGTGGAGCCCAAGCAGCCGGCGAGCGGCGCTGGGTCATGGCGGGGCGCCGACGGCTCCCCTCCCCAGCGCCTGCTCCCGATCAGGTCAGGCTCATGCGCAGCCCGGGCGGGGACGACTCCCCATCCCCCGGTTGTCCCGCGCCAAGCCGTTCGTCGCGACTTCGCCCGTATCGGCGCGGAATGGGGGGAGTCTACAGGGCGTGGAGAGGGCGGGGATAACATATTTGGGTGCAAGCGCTATCCGGGCACTACCCCCGCCGCGCCGACCACTCGGCCAGCACGATGCCGACGATGATGAGACTGGCGGCGATCAGGTGCGATGTCTCCAGCCGTTCGCCCAGGATGAGCACCGACCCGATGGTGCCAAAGAGCGGGATCAGGTTGACGAAGAGGCTGGCGCGGTTGGGGCCGATCAGTTCGACCCCGCGCACATAGAGCATCTGCGAGATCACCGAGGGGAAGAAGACCGTGTAGAGGGCGATCAGCCACCCCTGCCAGGTGATCGCCCCGAACGCGGAAAGAAGCGCCCGCGGGCCGCCGCCGATCACCGCCTGGAACAGGAAAGAGGCAATGATCGCCCCCACAAAGGTGACGACGAGGAAACTCAGCCAGTTGGTGACGGGCCGGTAGCGCAGGGTCAGCGAATAGACCGCATAGGCCAGGCAGGCCAGCAGCACCAGGGCATCGCCGAGATTGACGTCGAGGGTCAAGATGCGGCCGAGATCGCCGTGGGTGGCGGTGATGGCGACGCCGAGGATGGTCAGCGCCACGCCCAGCAGCTGCAGCGCCCGGACATGGGTGCGGAAGACCGCGAAGTTCAGCAGCATGACGAAGATGTTCACCGCCACCTGCTCGATGGCGATGTTGACGCCCGAGGTGAGGTGAGCCGCGAGATAGACGAGGACGTTGAAGGTGGCGTAGCCGACCGCGCCGTAGAAGAGCAGAAGCGGCCAGTTGCCGCGGATGGCCGGCCAGTCGCGCCTGAGCGGCGCGATGGAAAAGGGCAGTACCGCCAGCAGGGCACCGCTCCACCGCAGGATCATCAGCGCGTGCGGATCGATATGACCGACCGCCAGCTTGCCGGCGACCACGTTGCCGCCCCAGAAGAGCGTGGTCAAAACCAGCACCAGATAGGGCCGGTGCATCAATGCGGTAAAGAGATGGCCGCCAGGAGCGGCGGGCGGATTTGTCATTGGTCTGCTTCTGGTCTAAGGGTCATCGCCTTTCCAGCGATTTGGGCGGGTTCGGACCGGACTTTCCACCTGGTTGGCGCCAGACTTAGACAGGTTTTTGCAGCGACTTTCCAGCGCCAAGGGTGCCTTGTGCGTCGCTGCCGGGAGCGGGAACGAATATCCATGGCAAATGTGGTGGTCGTCGGCAGCCAGTGGGGCGACGAGGGCAAAGGCAAGATCGTCGACTGGCTGAGTGAGCGTGCCGATGTGGTGGTGCGCTACCAGGGCGGCCACAATGCCGGCCATACGCTGGTGATCGACGGGGTGAGCTACAAGCTCAGTCTGTTACCTTCGGGCGTGGTGCGCGGCAAGCTCAGCGTCATCGGCAACGGCGTCGTCGTCGACCCGCATCATTTCGTCGCAGAGCTGGAAAAGCTCGGCGCCCAGGGCGTGCACGTGACGCCCGAAACACTGCGTATCGCGGAGAACGCGCCGCTCATCCTGTCGCTGCATCGGGAACTCGACGCCATCCGCGAGAACGCCAATTCGGGCCTCAAGATCGGCACGACCAAGCGCGGGATCGGGCCGGCCTATGAAGACAAGGTGGGGCGCCGGGCGATCCGCCTGTGCGATCTGGCGGAGCCGGATACGCTCATGGCCAAGATCGAGCGGCTGCTCACTCATCACAATGCGCTGCGCCGGGGCATGGGGCTCAGCGAGCTCGATCCGCAGGCACTCTATGATGAACTGATGCAGGTCAAGGACGCGATCCTGCCGTTCGTCGATCAGGTCTGGCGGCTGCTCGACGAGAAGCGGCGGGCCGGCGCGCGGATCCTGTTCGAGGGTGCGCAAGGGGCGCTGCTGGACAATGACCATGGCACCTATCCGTTCGTCACCTCTTCGAACACCGTCGCCGGACAGGCGGCCGCAGGCTCGGGACTGGGGCCGACCGCAGTCGGATATGTGCTCGGAATCACCAAGGCGTATACGACCAGAGTGGGCGAGGGGCCGTTTCCCACTGAAGATTTCGGAGAGATCGGCGACTTCCTTGGACAACGTGGTCATGAATTTGGCACAGTCACCGGGCGCAAGCGGCGATGCGGCTGGTTCGACGCGGTGCTGGTCCGCCAGACCGTGAGAACCTCGGGGATCACCGGGATCGCGCTGACCAAGCTCGATGTGCTCGACGGGCTCAAAGAGATCAAAGTGTGCGTCGGCTATGAACTGAACGGGTCACAAATTGACTACCTGCCTGCCTCAATGGGGGCACAAGCTGCTGTTAAGCCGATCTACGAAACGTTGGAGGGATGGTCAGAAACGACAGCTGGGGCGCGAAGCTGGGCCGAATTGCCAGCACAGGCGGTCAAATATGTCCGGTATATCGAGGAACTGATCGGGGCACCTGTGGCAATGCTGTCCACCAGCCCGGAGCGCCTGGATACCATACTGGTTCATGACCCGTTCCAAGACTGAGTTTTTTTGTTAAAAGGTCCCGGCAAATCACGAGTGTTAAGTAGGGAATGGCGGACTACAAAGAGCTGTTACGTAGGGCGGTAGAAGCTCTGCCCGAGAACAATGGCGCTGCACGGCGCGCGGTCTACGAGAAGGCGCGCGCCGCTCTCGTCGGGCAATTGCGTGCCATCAGTCCGCCGTTGGCGGCGCGCGACATCACCACGCACCGGCTGCAGCTCGAAGATTGCATCCGGCAGGTTGAGCAGGAAGCCAGCGAGGCCGTCATCGCCGGCATGAGCAACCACGAGGCGGCGCCACCGCCGCCAGTCTATTTCGAGGCCCCGGCGGCCAAGGCACTGCCCGCCGCCAGCCGCACGCCAGCCAAGCCTGTGCCCGCGGGCAAGGGGCCGCCCAAGCCGCTGCCGGCGGGCGGGACGATCGAGGATATTATCCTCGCGGCCAATACCGATACCGGAGAGCAGAAGCAGCCCGAGCCGGCGACCAGGGCCGTGGCCAAGCCGGTCCCGGTACGTCTGGCCTCCTCGCCGCGCCGGGAGCCCGAGCCCGGCGCCGAGCCCGAAGAGGATGCACAGGAAGTGCTTCCGCCCAAGCCGGCGACACGACCGGACGGCCGGCCGCTCCCCTCGATCGTCGCGCGCGCCGAGGCCGCCAGGGGGCGCCCGGTTTCAACCGTCTTCGGCATGTCCGCGGAAAAGCCCTATGACGCGCCGCGTCGTGGCCCGACGCTGGAGCCGCGCCGCGACGGGCCGCGGCTCGAACCCGCCGCCCGCGGAGCGCAGGCGGTCGCCCGCCAGCAGGTGGCCGAGCCCGCGGCGTTCATGGAACGCCCGCAAGTCGCGGCCGCGATGTCGGCAGTGCGCGAAGTGGAGGTCGAGCCGCAGCCGGCCGATCCACAGGGCGCGATCGACCGGGCCATCGCGACGCTCGATCGCGAGGCGCGGGGCGAAGCGGCTCCGGCCGTCAACGGTTTCGACGTCGAGATGGACGAGGACGATGCGCCCGTCGCGCCGCAGGCCCGCAAGAAAGGCATCGGCAAGATGTTCCCCGGCGGTCGCGGGGCCGAGCCCGCCGCCAAGCCGGGACGGCGGACCAAACCAGCCAAGCCGGCGCGCGAGGCACGGCCCGCGAAGGGCCGCGGCAACCGCGAAGTCACCTTCGCGGAGACTGGATTTCCGCGCGCGCGGCCGGAAGCCGCCGGCGAGGGGACCGGTGCGGTCACCATCTTTCTCGTCGTCTTCGCCGTGCTCCTGGCCGGTGCCGGCGGCGCCGGCTTCTGGGCGGTGAACCAGGGCTACATCGACCTGCAGGCAATGTTCGGCGGCCGCCCGGCGGCACAGGCCGCGCCCGTCGCGACGCAGCCGGCGGTAGCCGAAGCGACGGCACCGGCGACCGGCCCCGGCAATACGGCCGCGCCGGCCGAGACGCCAGCGCCGGTCACGGAACTCAAGGCCGAGGAGCGGCTGACGCCGGAACCGGCGCTCACCGGCGCCGGGCCACTGGCGCTGCAGGCGACCGGCGAGGACGGCAGGAGCGAACAGCGCCTGGGGACCGCCGCCAATGGCGAGCCGGCCGAGAACGCCGAGGCCGCCGTCGCGGCGTTCAATCCGGTCAACCTTGCGGGCAGCCAGTCGCTGCTGCTCGAGGCCTCGGACGACGGCACCACCGGCGCGGTGCCGTTCTCGGGCACGGTGGATTGGTCCAAGGGTACCGACGAGACCGGCCTGCCGACGCTGATCGGCAAGGCGAGCATCCCGGCGCGCAATCTGGGCGTCGACGTGCTGATCCGCAAAAACTCCGACCCCAGCCTGCCGGCCAGCCACCTGATGGAGATCAACTTCCGGGTCTCGGACAGCTTCATCGGCGGTTCGGTGGCCGGGCTGCCGGGCGTGCTGCTCAAGAACGAGGAACTGGTGCAGGGCGCCCCGCTGGTCGGGGCTTCGGCCCGCGTGGTGGGCAACTCCTTCCTCTTCGCGCTCAGTGCCTCGCCGGAGGACATGGCGGCCAACAACACGCTCTTGACCAGCCGCAAGTGGATGGACCTCGCCCTGATCTACGCGACCGGCAAGCGGGCCATCATCACGCTGGAGAAGGACGCGCAGGCCGAGGCGATGTTCAAGGAAGTGTTCGCCGCCTGGAGCCAGACCGCCTCAGGGCAGTGAGAGAAGCCGCCCTTCCCGGAGATCGTATCGCCGCGCCGCAAGCGCGGCGATGTCGTCTTTGTGATGGCTCACCAGCACGGTGATCCAGTCGTGGGCGGCAGTCAAGGATTTGACCAGCGCGCGCGTTGCGGCCCGGCTCTCGTCGTCGAGCGCGGAAAACGGCTCGTCGAGCAGCAGCACCGGGCGGTTGCGCAACAGCGTACGCGCCAGCGCCACGCGCTGCTTCTGGCCGCCCGAAAGGGTATCGGCCCGCTGTTGTCCCACGCCGGGCAGACCCACTTCGGCGAGCGCTGCGTCCACCTTCCGCCGCGCTTCGTCCCTGGCTGTGCCTCGCGGCAGCCCCAGCGCGACATTATGGGTAGCGGTCAAATGCTCGAACAGTGTCTCGGACTGGAAGAGGATCGAGACCGGCCGTGCCTCGGGCGGCAGCACCAGGAGATCGGCGCCGTCAAGGGTCATGGTGCCGGCGGTGGGCACGAGGAAACCGGCGATCAGATCGAGCAGGGTGGACTTGCCCGAGCCGCTCGGGCCGCTGATCGCGGTCACTTCGCCGGAGGCCGCGTGCATGGAAAAGCGGTACGGCGCCGTCTGGCCCCGATGCGCGTAGGCGAGGTCCTCAAGCGCGAGCATCGGCGGCGCTTCCGAACAGGCGGGGGATAATGACGAAGGCGGCGATGGTCAGGCAGAGCATGAGGGCGGCGATGGCGGCGGCATCGTTGGTGCGGTAGGCGCCGAGCGCCCGCACCATCAGGAGCGGCAGGGTGGCGAAATCCTGCGTGCCGAACAGCGCGATGACTCCGAGGTCGCCCAGCGAGAAGCAGAAGGCGAGGGCAAGAACGACCCCTGCGTCGCGGCCGATCAGCGGCCATTCGATATGAGTGAACTGGCGGGTGCCCGAGAGCCCGAGCGAACGGATCAGGCGGGCGCGGCTCCGCGCGATGGCGTCGAGCGGGGGGCCGAGAGTGGCGACCGCGAAGGGCAGGGCGAGCAGTGCATTGGCGAGAACGACGACCATGGGCGCCGCCGCCGCCGGATCGAGCCCGAGGCGGCGGACGAGGAGGAAGAAGCCGAGTGCGAGGACGACGGCGGGGACGGCAAGATAGGCGTAGGCGGGGACGCCAATGCCGGTCCGGAGCGCCAGACCCGGCGTCGCGGCCCGGCCGAGACAGAGGATGAGCGCCAGAAGCAATGCGAGCGCCGCCGACAGCGTCGCGATGACGAGGCTGGTGCCGGCCGCGCGCCAGAAGGCGGGGCGCTGCAGCAGGGCCGCCAGTCCGCCGCCGAGACCATCGAGAAGGATGGCGGCAAGCGGCAGGGCGAAGCCGAGGACACAGAGGAACAGGACGAGCCGCTGCACCAGTCGTGCCGGGGGCGCATCGGACCAGCGCTGGCCGCGCGAGGGGCCAAGGCTCGGCGGGATCGGCGCGAGGGCGGCGGCGGCGAGCACCACGGTGGCGCAGACGCCGATTTGCACCAGCGCCAGGATCACGGCGCCGTAAAGATCGAAATCGAGGCGCACGGCGGTATAGATCGCGACCTCCAGCGTCTGGTTGGCGGGGCCGCCGCCCAGGAGCAGCACCACCGGAAAGCTGGTGAAGGCGAGAAGAAAGATGATTGCCGCCAGGCCCGGGATCGTGCCGCGGATGGCCGGCCAGTCGATGACGGCAAAGCGCTGCCAGGCGGAAAGCGCGAGGCTCTGGCCGGTCTTGATCCGGGCCGCGGGGATCGCGTCGAGCCGGGTCAGGAGGATGCGGGCGGCGAAGGCGCCGTCGAGGATCAGATGCGCGGCAAGAATGCCGCCCAGCCCGAACACCGGAATGTCGAGCGGGGCGCCGAACACGGCCTGGGCGAGGGCGTTGACCCAGCCCGAGCGGCCCCAGACGGCGAGCAGCCCGAAGGCGACGACGATGCCAGGGGTGACGATGGCGGAGGCGAAGAGCCCGACCACGAGGTCGCGACCGGGGAAACGCAGCCGGTTGAGCGCCCAGGCCAGCGCCGTTCCGACGGTGATCGAGAGCACGGCCGTCAATCCGGCCTGGATCGACGTCATGGCCAGAAGATGCGGGATGTCGATCGCGGTGCGCGCCGTTTCCGGCTCGACGGACGCCGCCGCGGCGATCGACCACAGGATTAGGACGACCAGCGCGGCAATGGCGAGCGCGATGCCCGCCCCGCCGGCGAGGCGGAGCGGGCGAGGCGGCAGAACGATGGAGCCCGATCCATTCCGATTGAATCGGAATGGGGCTCCGGGTTTCCGCCTGGTCGCGCTCACGAACCGCCAAAGTCCTTCAACTTTGGCCGATCGCGCCCTATTTGAGGGCGTCAAGCGCGGCATCGATCCAGGCCCGGCTGTTCGCCGTGATCGTCTGTTCGTCGATCTCGAGCAGCTTTTCGGGCTTCGGTTGCGCCGCGAACTCCGGCGGCAGGTCGGCACCCAGATCGACCACCGGATACATCCAGTTGGTGGTGGGGATTTCCTTCTGTCCTTCGGCGGACGTCAGATAGGTGAGGAACTCCTTCGCCAGTGTCTGCTTTTCGGAGGATTTCAGGATGCCGGCGACCTCGATCTGGGCGACGTGACCCTCCTCGAAACTGGCGGCGGCAAAGCGATGATCGTCTTCCGCCACCGCGTGATAGACGGGCGAGGTGGTGTAGGAGAGAACCATATCGGCCTCGCCGTCGAGGAAGAGGCCATAGGCTTCGGACCAGCCGCGGGTCACGGTGAGGATATGCGGCTTGAGGCCGGCCCAGATCTCGGGCGCACGTTCGCCGTAGGCGGCCTGCACCCAGAGTACGTTGCCCAGCCCGGGCGTAGACGAGCGCGGGTCCTGGATGACGATCTTGAAGGTCGCGGGGAGGGCGATCAAGGCCTCGAAGGAGACCGGCGGATTGGGCACTTTCTCCTTGTTGTAGACATAGGCGAAGTAGCCGTAGTCGAAGGGCACGAAGTCCGGATCGGTCCAGGGTGAGGGCAGGTCGAGACCGGAGAGTTCCAGGCCATGCGGAGCAAAGAGTCCGGTGGCGCGTGCCTCGCCGGCGACCGCGGTATCCAGCCCGACGATCATATCCGCCCGCGTGGCGGTGCCCTCGAGCTGGACCTTGCGCAAGGTGGAAATGGCGTCTTCGGAGGTGGTGAATTCAACCACGCAGACGCAGGTTTGCTCGAAGCCGGCTTTCAGGGCCGGGCCCGGGCCCCACTCGGAGGCGAAGCTATCATAGGTATAAATACGCAGGATCGGCACTTCCTCGGCACTCGCCGGCAAGGCGGCAAGACCGAGAAGAGCCGCAAGCGCAAGGCGGGCAGACGTGACCATTGGTCATCCCTTTTCGATTGCGGCCATGGATGTGCAGGGAATGCATCAATGGCGCCGGGCAGCCAAGCCCTTGCCATCTCGAACTTCCTCCGCCAGCATGACCTGGTTCAGGTTCAATGGGTAATTCTCAGTTCCGAAACTTCGGAACACCCCAGCGAGACGCCTCAGACATAGACAGAGTTTTCCCGCCGTGCAAGTGCAGCCTTCCCAGACTCCGGTTGCCATCTTCGAGGACGTGCTGGTGATCGTCGGCGGCGGCACGGTCGACGGCGATCTGTTGCGCGAGCTTTATGCTTCGGGCGGCCGCCTGGTGGGCGCCGACGGCGGCGCCGACCAGATCGTCGCCGCGGGGCTGAAGCCGGAGATCATCATCGGCGATTTCGACTCGCTCCAAGACCCGCTCAAATGGCTGGGCAAGACCCGGCTGATACAGATTTCCGAGCAGGAAACCACGGATTTCGAGAAGGCGCTCTATTCGACGCGCGCTCCGGTCACGGTGGCGCTCGGGATGACCGGCAGACGCTTCGACCATACCCTTGCGGCGCTCGACACCGTGGCCCGCCACGCACAGCGGCGCAACATCATCCTGGTCGACGAGCACGATGTCGCCGTGGCGCTGACCGAGGCGTTCTCATTCACGGTGGCTCCCGGCGAGCGGGTATCGGTGCATCCTCTCGCACCCATCACCTTCCGACGCTCGGACGGGCTCAAGTACCCGCTCGACGCGGTCAGGCTGGCGCCGGGGGTGAGGACGGGGACGTCGAACGAGGCCATAGACGGCCGGTTTGCCATCGTGCCGGAAGAAGGTATCCATGCCCCCTACCTGCTGATCGTCGAGCGGGGGCATCTGCTGGCGCTGATCGAGGCGCTGAAGGCTAGTTAGGGAGGTCGAGATATGGACGGGTTATCATCGGAACAGCAGGCGCTGAAGGGCAAGATCGCCACCAGCGCCATCGTTTGGGGCGTGGTGGCGGGCGTCGCCGTCGCGCTGGCCGCCTTCTGGCTCCTGGGCAATGCGGGCGACCTGATCCGCTGGATCGGCACGATCGTCCTTGGACCGGCGGCGGGATATTTCACCTATCGCTGGCTTTACAGTTCCGGAGTGGCCAAGGCGGTGTGCAAGAATTGCGGTACCGCCTTCGGTATCCGCGAAGTGTCGCGCTCGGAGCAGCTCCTCTCATCGGAGCAGCGCAGGAAGGTGGAGCAGGTGAAGCCGGCGACCAAGGTCGACGCCGCAGCCAACCGCACCATCACCTGGACCGAGGAAAAGTACGAGGTCACCGCCGTCGACGAGTGCTTCAAATGCCATGGTCGCACCGAGCGGAAATGGACGGTGACGCGCGAGAAGGACAAGGTCGAAGCCGAGGCAACCGCCTGAGACGGCTTCAAAATAGGATCGCCGCCCGGCGTGAGCGGGGCGGCGTTCCGAAGTCGACCGTCATGAGCCGAAAGTAGCCTAAGCCTCTTCCCTCGCCTTGGCGCGGGCGGCCTGCTGGACCGCTTCCTGTACCTTCTCGAAGGCGCGGACTTCAATCTGGCGGATGCGCTCGCGGCTCACATTGTATTCCTGCGCCAGCTCTTCGAGCGTTGCCGGGCTTTCGCGCAGCCGGCGGGCCTGGAAGATGGCCTTTTCGCGCTCGTTGAGATCTTCCATGGCGTTGCCGAGCAGAGCCATGCGCTGGTTGTACTCCTCGGAATTGCCAAGCGTGGTCTCCTGATCCGGCGTGTCGTCGATCAGCCAATCCTGCCATTCGGAGGTGCCCTCGTCGGCGCGCATCGGAGCGTTGAGGGAGGCGTCCCCCGTCAGCCGCTGGTTCATCGAGACCACGTCTTCCTCGGTGACCGAAAGCGTCGTGGCGATCTGCTTGATCTGGTCGGGATGCAGATTGCCGTCGTCGAGGGCCGCGATCTGCCCCTTGATCCTGCGCAGGTTGAAGAACAGGCGCTTCTGCGCGGCGGTGGTGCCGATCTTGACCAGCGACCACGAGCGCAGCACGTATTCCTGAATGGCAGCCCGGATCCACCACATGGCGTAGGTTGCGAGCCGGAAGCCCTTGTCGGGCTCGAAGCGCTTGACCGCGTGCATGAGGCCGACATTGCCCTCCGAGATGACTTCGGCGATCGGCAGGCCATAGCCGCGGTAACCCATGGCGATCTTGGCTACAAGCCGAAGATGCGAGGTGATCAGCTTCTGGGCGGCTCCAGGGTCGCCATGCTCCTTGTAGCGCTTGGCGAGCATGAATTCTTCGTCCGGCTCCAGCATCGGGAACCGGCGAATCTCTTGCAGATAGCGGGAGAGTCCACCCTCGGCGGACAAGATCGGCAAATTGGATTGGGCCATGCTGTCCCCTTATCGTTCCCCCGCGAGTGGGCGGATACCCGACCCCGTCCTCACGGCACGGGGCAGGGGATGGGTGCTTATATAGGTCGAAATCGGGCAATGATAAGACCGCCTCGCCGCGCTGCTACCGCGCGACGGGTTCAAGTTCTCGCGCGGTTGCCACCGCGCACATTAGCATAAGGCGCAAGGGCCGCTTCGAGTTCCGCAAGATCGTGCGGCAGGGGCGCCGCGAAGATCATTTCCTCGCCGGTCGCGGGGTGTTCGAAGCCCAGTTCGGCGGCGTGCAGTGCTTGCCTGCCGAGTGCCAGAACCGCGGATTTCGGCGCTTCCGGCAGGCGATTGACCTTGGTGGCGAAGCCCGGCGCGTAAGTGGAGTCGGCCACGAGGGGATGGCCGATATGGGTCATGTGCACGCGAATTTGATGAGTGCGGCCGGTCTCCAGCCGGCACTTGAGCCGCGTGATGTCCCAGCCTTCACCGCCGAAGCGGGCCTCGACCGCGTAGTGGGTGATCGCCTGCCGGCCGTCGCGCCGCACGGCCTGCTTGAGCCTGGTATTCGGATCGCGGCCCAGCGGCGCGTCGACCGTGCCACGGGCCTGCTGGGTGTGGCCCCAGACATAGGCGATGTAGGCGCGGTGCAGCGGCCCGGTACGGCCGTGATCGGCGAACTGGGCCGCAAGGTGGTTGTGGGCCTGTTCGGTCTTGGCGACGACCATGACACCGGAGGTGTCCTTGTCGAGCCGGTGCACGATGCCCGGCCGTCTGACGCCGCCGATGCCGGCAAGGCTTTCGCCGCAATGGTGGAGCAGGGCATTGACCAGCGTACCGGTGAGGCTGCCCGGGGCGGGGTGGACCACCATCCCGACCGGCTTGTTGATAACGATCAGGTGCTTGTCCTCGTAGAGGATGTCGAGCGGGATGTCCTCGGGCACCGGCTTGGCCTCGACCGGCTCGGGGGCCAGGAGTGTGATGGTCTCGCCAGCCTTGACCTTGTATTTGGGTTCATCCAGCGTTTGGCCATTGATCGTCACGCTGCCTGACAGTATCAGGTCCTTGATGCGGTTGCGGGAGAAGACGGGAACCGCCCGGGCGAGCACCGCATCGAGGCGTCCGCCAGCCGTTTCGGCGTCCACCACGACTTCCCATTCGATATCCTCACTGGAAAAATCCTGCATGAGCGATCCTCAAAATGCCGAAACCCAGGAATTGTCGCCCGATGCGAAGGCGCTGATCGGCCGGGCGCGCCGGTCGTTCCTAATTTCGATCGGGCTCTTGCTAGTGGGCTTTATCGCCATCGGCGGGGTGCTTGTCTACCGCGCATCGCAGAGCGGCGGATCGCCATCGGGCGCGGACTACATCATCGCCTCGCTGAAGATACCGGCCGGTGCCGAAGTCATCTCGGCGGTCGCCGCCGACGGGCAACTCACCATTACCTACCGGGCCGGATCGATGACCAGCGTGCGCATCTTCGACGGCAGGAGCGGCGAGATGATCCGCGAAATCCCGGTGGTGAGCGAATAAGGCGATGCCGCCGCCGGCGGGAGCGAGCGCCTAATTGCCGTCCTGAATTTCCTTGAGGGCGGTCAGCCGGTCGGAGACGGCGCGGCCAGCAGACCGGCTATCGCCGGTTGCCGTCTGCTTGGCCTCCAAAGCGCTGCGCACCGGGAACTCCTCGACCGGCGCGCCGTCATCCGAATAGCGCTGCACCCGGTCGAAGAGGCTTTCCTCGCTGTCCGGGATGCCGTGGCCCTCGACGGCATAGACCAGCCTGCTCACGTCCGAGGCGATGTCGTTGAGACGCTCCCGCAGATGGGATTCTTCGATGCGGTCGCTGTCCCAGTCGGCCATCACCGTGGCTTCGACTGTCATCACCTTGGTGCGCAGCCTCTCGAGCTCTTCCTCGAGCGACAGCTTCTCGGCCAGCAGCTGGCTATGCTTCCGCTCGCCGCCCTCGACCAGCTTGGTGGTCTCTTCGAGCAGCGCGTTGACCCGGCTTTCGGCGTCGGCGATCCGCGCCTCGGCCGTTATCAGATCGCTGCCGGCCTCCGCTTCGGCATCCTGTTCGCGTGCCAGGGTCTCCCTCAGCTGCGCGGCTGTGGCCGTGGCTTCGGCGGAGCGGCGGTCGGAGGATTCGAGCTGGGTGATCAGGGTACGGTTCTGCGTTTCCAGGAAGCTCGCCCTTTTGCGTTCGATTTCAAGCTTTTGCAGCAGTTCGTCGACATCGGTATTGTAGTCGCCCGAAAGGGTCTTGCCATCGACATCGAAACCGCGCGGGGCGTTGCCGCGCAGGGTCTCGCGGGCGGCTTCGAGCTGGGTGACCTTGTCGGCAAATTCCCGGTCGCGCATGCGCAGGCGCTGGGCGAGATCGACGCTCTCCTTCTCCAACTCGAGGATTCTGCGGCGCAATTCGCCTTCGCGCTCCTCGAGCTCGCGGACGATGGTGAGGTGGCTGTCGCGCTCGCCCTTCATGCCGCCCAGCTCGGTCTTCTTGCGGTTGATGTCGCGCAGCTGATCGGAAAGGCGGCGGCGCAGGGCCTCGACGTTCATCTCCAAGCGTCTGGTGGACAAGGCGAATTCGGCGCGGAGCTGATCCTTGTCGGCGCGGAATTCGGCCATGGTGATGGGGGTGGCGGCTTCGATGCGCTTTCTGGTGAGGCGCACGGCGCGCTTCCAGACGGCAGGCATCACAATCAGTGCAACGAGCCCGGAAGACAGCACGCCAAGAACAAAATACATAATGTTTTCAATGACCATGGCACAACTCCGCCAACACGGGCCACGGGTCCATAACGCAACCCGCGGACCGGAGCATGACAGCAACGGCCGGGCCCGGCCGCCTTTGCCAATGATTAACCTTACCGGAAAGACGAGCGGCGGTCACGAGACGAAGCGGGCGCGTGCGACACCATTTCGCCACGTGGATGAATGGATAGTGAACGGCAGATCCGCGCGATATGCGGCTCGAAAGTTCTCAGACCGCCCCGGTGCGGAGCGATGGGGCTCAGAATGGGTTCCAGGTCGGCTCCTGGGTGAACTTGAGATAGCCGACATTGAGGCCGGCGCGCAGCCCGACGCCGGAGCGGATCGGCACCATGATCACGTCGCGATACTTGATCACCGTCATGCCGAGGCCGCCCACGAAATAGGCGGAGCCGTCGACGCCGGGATAGCGGCCATAGACCTCGCCGATCGATCCGAGGTTGTAGACCAGCATCATCACCTTACTGCCATCGCCGCCGAAATCGAGCCCGACCGTGGGGCCCTGCCAGAACAGCGGATGCTCGCCCTGGTTGCGGGTATACATGGTGCCTTCGCCGTAGCGGGCGCCGGCGAAGATGGCGCCGCCCGCCTCCTCGCCCAGGATATAGGCGTTGGGCAGGCCGAACTGGCTCACGGCGCGCTCGACCAGCGAGGCCAGACCCTGGGCCACCGAGCCGAAGAACTCGGCGCCCTTGGTCACCAGTTCGTCGCTCGAATAGCTATCGGTCAGGGACCCTTGTGCCAGCGCGGGCTGCGGGGCCATGGCGAGGCCGAACAGCAGCAGGAGACTGAAGACGACGCGTTTTGGCATTCCGGCACTCCAAGTGGGTGGGGCGGTTCCGCGGGATGCGGCCATTTACGAAGCGCTCACCTAAGATGAGCTAGGCTTCGGCCTGGTTCGCCAGCCCGGGAATCTAGGCGGTCATGACGGCGATGATGCGGCAAATCCGTAAACAAATCTTAACCATGGGACTCGTGGGCCTTGTGGCCGCCGGACTTTGCGCCGCGCCGGCCGCGGCCGCGTCGCTGGTGACGGCGATCGTCGCGGACCCGCTGACCGGGGTCGCCATCGATGGATTTGACCCCGTCACCTATTTCACCGAGGCCGAGCCGCAGCCGGGATCGCCGGATTTCGAATATTACTGGGGCGGGGTGCCCTGGTATTTCGTCTCGGAGGCCAACCGCGACGTGTTCATGCGGGCGCCGGAAGTCTACGCGCCGCAATATGGCGGGCATTGCTCGATGAGCCTGGCGCGCGGCTACCTCTCGGACGGCAAGCCGCGCATCTATGCGATCGAGAAGATGCAACTCCATCTCTTCTATTCGGCCGCCAACCGCGAAGCTTTCCTGCTGAGCAAGGACGACGCGATCGCGCGCGCCTCCGCCAACTGGCCGGCCTTCGCCGCCCAGCTTTCAGGCCCTCCGGCGAAACCGTAGAGCCCGAGGCGGCGAAGGGTTATCGTTCGTTCAAATGATTCTCAATTTATCGGAGACGGTCCCCATGGCGGAAATCATCGAGCTCAAGGCGACGGACCTGGCGGCAATGCTGTGTTCGCGCGTGTGCCACGATCTCATCAACCCGGTGGGGGCAATCGGCAACGGGCTGGAAGTCTTGTCCGACCCCACGCAGGGGGCGATGGCCGAGGGCGCGCAGGAGCTGATCGCCAATTCGGCCAAGCATGCGCGGGCCAAGCTCGAATTCGCGCGGCTCGCCTACGGCGCCTCCTCGACCGCGGGCACCGATTTCGACACGCGGGAGTGCGAGCGCGTGGCGCGGCTCCTGTTCGAGATCGAGAAGGCCGATCTCGACTGGCAGGCGCCGCTGATCCTTCTGCCCAAGCACAAGGCCAAGCTCCTGATGAACATGCTGCTGATCGCGGCGCAGGCGGTGCCTCGCGGCGGCGTGGTGACGGTCACGGTCGAAGGGACGGCAGGCAACGAGAACTTCCGTTTGATCTCGAGGAGCGATCCGGAGAAGCGGCAGAAGACGCTGATGCCCTCGGGCGCCGAGGAACTGCTGTCGGGGGCGCCCGAAGGCGGGGTCGACGCGCGGGGCATCCAGCCCTTCTACACCGGGATTTTGGCGCGGATGACCGATATGGAGCTTTCGATCGGCATCGAGAACGAGGTCTTCGTGTTCACGGCGAGGCCGAAGGCCGCCGCTGCCGCGGCGTAGGGGGCGGCGAGGCATGCAGGCGGAGCGCCGGCCGGGCCGCCATGGCGCGGGGGTGACACCCGGCGACGACGGCCGCAGCATTACCGGCCCGACATTTTTATCGTTTCGCTAACCATTCATACGGACTTTTGGCCCCATAATGTGGATAGGGTTCGGGTTCCACGGCTTTGGCCCGGTTACCCGACCGAGGAACTCGATCTGGAACGCGCCCGATGAAATCCTGCCTGGTCGTCGACGATTCGAGCGTCGTGCGCAAAGTGGCGCGCCGCATCCTCGAGGATATGGATTTCATCGTCGACGAGGCCGAGGACGGGCAGGAAGCCTTCGACAAGTGCCGGCAGGAGATGCCCGACGCGATCCTGCTCGATTGGCACATGCCGATCATGGGCGGGCTCGAGTTCTTGAAATTGCTGCGCGCCTATGTCGGCGGCGACAAGGCGCGGGTGGTGTTCTGCGTCACCGAGAACGATATCGGCCAGATCGCGCTGGCGCTCAAGTCCGGGGCCAGCGACTACATGATGAAGCCGTTCGAC
>JAUXUM010000037.1 GCA_030680995.1 Devosia sp. | reverse complement strand
CGTGACCGATAGCGCGACAAACCAGGACCTCAGAATACCCGCCGCAGGCGCGGCGCCAGTTCGGCCCTGAGCAATTCGTGCACCTCCGCGGGCGGCAGCGGCGGCGAGAAATAGAAACCCTGCACCTCGTTGCAGCCGTGCCCGCGCACCGCCTCGAGCTGCTCCTCGGTTTCGACCCCTTCGGCCGTGGTCGACATGCCCAGGCTGTGACCCAGCCCGATCACCGCCTTGATGATGGCCATGCTGTCGCCCTTGGAGTCGAGATCGCGCATGAACGAGCGGTCGATCTTGATCTTGTCGAACGGGAAGCTGCGCAGATAGCTCAACGACGAAAAGCCCGAGCCGAAATCGTCCATCGAGATGCGGACCCCGAGCGCCCGCAGCCGGTGCAGCGTCTGCAGCGTTGGCTCGTTCTCGGCCAGGAGCAGCGATTCGGTGATTTCCAGCTCCAGCCGCGTCGGCGGCAGACCGGATTCGTGCAGGGCGGCCTGCACGGTTTCGAACAGCTTGTGGCTCTTGAACTGGACGGGCGAGAGATTGACCGCGACGCGCGCATCGGTGGGCCAGGCCACCGCCGCTCTGCAGGCCTCCCGAAGGACCCATTCGCCTATCGGCACGATGAGCGCGGTTTCTTCCGCGATCGGGATGAACTCGGCCGGCGGGATGGCGCCCCGCTCCGCGTGGTCCCAGCGCAGCAGCGCTTCGAGACAGGTGACGCGGTTCTCCTCGAGGCCCACCAGCGGCTGGAAGACGAGCCGCAATTCGTTCCTGGCGAGAGCCTGGCGCAGACCCGATTCGATCGCCCGCCGCTGCTGGATCGCCGCATCCATCCCCGGCTCGAAGAAATGATAGGTCGAGCGGCCTTTGCTCTTGGCGCGGTAGAGCGCCAGATCCGCATTCTTCATCAGCGTGTCGGTGGTGCCGCCGTCGGCGGGGGCCAAGGCGATGCCGACGCTGGCGCCGATGACGATCTGGTGCCCGTCGATGGAGAAGGGAGAGGACATGGTCTTGACGATTCTTTCGGCCAGACCCGCGGCATCGGCGGGCTTGTCGATGGGCCGGAGCAGCACCGAGAACTCATCGCCGCCGAGCCGCGCGACGACATCGGTCTCGCGCGTCGTTCCCCACAGCCGGGCCGAAACCTGCTTCAGGACCTTGTCGCCGATGGCGTGGCCCAGCGTCTCGTTCACGGCCTTGAAGTGATCGAGGTCGATGCACAGGACCGCGGCCTGTTCGCCCCGCCCCAAGCCCGCTTCCGTCCCCGCCAGTTCTTCGATGAACTGGGTGCGGTTGGGCAGTTCGGTCAGCGCGTCGTGCCGCGCCATATGCCGGATGCGCGCCTCCTGCTGGCGCTGTTCGGTGATGTCTTCGTGGGTCGAGACAAAACCACCATCCTTCATCGGATGGTGCTGCATCAGAATGGTGCGGCCGTCGAGCTCGTGTATGTTCTTGCCGTACTCGCCGCGAGCGATGACGTCCTTGCGCCAGATGATATAGTCTTCCCTGGAGCCGCCCGCGTTCATCCCCTGTTCGAACAGGTGACCCAGAATGTCGTCGAGCTGGGCGCCGGGTCTGATCAGGTGCGGGGGCAGGTCGTAGATGCGCGCATAGGGCTCGTTGCAGATGACCAGGCGCCCCTTGGCGTCGAACATGCACAGCCCTTGCGAGATGTTGTTGACCGCCGCGTCGAGCCGGATGTTTTGCCGTTCGAGTTCGCGCTTGCGTCTTTGCGCGATCTCGCTCGAAGCGATTGCCTCGGTCAAGTCCTCATGCGTGACCACCCAGCCGAGTCCCGGCGAATAGACGTGCGCGGTCTCGATGGTGCGCCCGCCGGTGACCAGTTCGCGGACCTTGGCGCGCGCCCCGCCGCGGTTGTTGCCCAGCTCGGCCTTGTATGCCGCGAGAAATTCGGCCGGTGACTGATCGGGATGATTGCCGAGCGCGGCGCTGAGCTTGACGACGGCTTCGAGGGTCATGCCCTTCCTGATGCGGCGCGGCGGAAATCCGTAGATGTCGCGATAGTGCTTGTTCCACATCACCAGGCGGAACGCATCGCTCCAGACGCAAAAGCCGTAGGGTATGCTTTCGAGGGCCGCGTCGAGCAACAGGGCGTTGCCGGACTGGATGTCGGCGTCCGTGGTCTTTGCTTTCAATCTGGTACGCCTCTGGATTATGCCCAAAGTATGCCGGACGCTACCGCTTCGTCCTTAAGAACCCCTTTAAACAAGCCGAACCAGCCCGGCTAACCGGCGACGCCTATTTCGCAGCGCGGCGGTTTCTGGCCGCATAGGTCTTGAGCCGCAGAGCATTCAATTTGATGAAACCTTCGGCGTCGTGGTGGTCGTAGCTGCCCGAGCCCTCCTCGAAGGTGACGAGGTCCATCGAGTAGAGCGAATGCGGCGAGGATCGCGACACCACCGTGGCCGAGCCCTTGTAGAGCTTGACCGTCACCTCGCCGGAGACGAATTCCTGGCTCCTGTCGATCATCGCCTGCAGCATCTCGCGCTCCGGCGAGAACCAGAAGCCGTTGTAAATGAGCTCGGCATATTTGGGCATCAGCTCGTCCTTGAGATGCGCCGCGCCGCGATCGAGCGTGATCGACTCGATGCCGCGATGCGCCACCAGCAGGATGGTGCCGCCAGGGGTCTCGTAGATGCCGCGCGACTTCATGCCGACGAAGCGGTTCTCGACCAGATCGAGCCGGCCGACGCCGTGCTTGCCGCCAAGCTCGTTGAGCCTGGTCAGCAGCGCCGCCGGCGAGAGTTTCTGGCCATTGACCGAGACCGCGTCGCCGCGCTCGAAGCCGATGGTGACGATCTCGGGCGTATCGGGCGCCCGCTCGGGATCGACCGTCCGCTGATAGACGTAGTCGGGCGCCGGCTCGGCCGGGTCTTCGAGCACCTTGCCTTCCGAAGAGGTGTGGAGGAGGTTGGCGTCGACCGAGAAAGGCGCGTCGCCGCGCTTGTCCTTGGGCACCGGGATCTGGTTGAGTTCGGCGAACTCGATGAGCCTTGTGCGGCTCTGCAGATCCCATTCGCGCCACGGCGCGATCACCTTGATGGCGGGATTGAGCGCATAGGCGCTCAGCTCGAACCGCACCTGGTCGTTGCCCTTGCCGGTGGCGCCGTGGGAGATGGCATCGGCCCCGGTTTCGGCGGCGATCTCGACCAGCCGCTTGGCGATGAGCGGCCGCGCGATCGAGGTACCAAGCAGATACTGACCCTCATAGACGGTGTTGGCGCGGAACATCGGGAAGACGAAATCGCGGACGAACTCCTCGCGCAGATCCTCGATGCGGATGTCCCTGATCCCCATCATCTCGGCGCGCTTGCGGGCCGGCTCGAGCTCGCCCCCCTGCCCCAGATCGGCGGTGAAAGTCACCACCTCGCAGCCATATTCGGTCTGCAGCCACTTCAGAATGATCGAGGTATCCAGCCCGCCCGAATAGGCGAGCACCACTTTCTTGATGTCTTTTTTCATTGGTCTTTGCGCGTTCGCTTGAGGATGCCGGGGCCCCGGCGCGTTGGCGCGCACCCTATTCAAGCGACGGCCCGCGTGCAATTGTCGCCGCGCCGAAATTTCGAGAGCCCTCCATGCCCGCCTTCGTTCCCGACCTGCCGGTCATCCTCGCCTTTGCGGTCGCCGCCTTCATCCTCACCATCACCCCCGGTCCCGACATGGCGCTGCAGCTGTCGCGCGCCATCAACCATGGCCGCTCGCACGGCTTTGCCACGCTTGCCGGGGCGATCACCGGGCTTGTCGCCCACACCAGCCTTGCCGCGCTCGGCATCTCCATCCTGATCGTTGCCGCCCCGGCCGCTTTCATGGTCTTGAAAGTCGCCGGCGCCGTCTATCTGCTTTGGCTCGCCTGGCAGGCGATCCGCTCGGGCGGCGGCCTCCGGCTCGCCGCGCCGGCCAGGCGCCCCCCGACGCTCCGGGAGAGCTATGCGACGGCCGTCGGCATCAATCTCTTGAACCCCAAGGTGGTCCTGTTCTTCGTGACCTTCCTGCCCCAGTTCGTCACCGCCGGGGACCCGGACGCGCCCGGCAAGCTGTTCTTCCTCGGCGGCGAGTTCATTCTCGTCTCGCTCCCCTTCACCGTGGCCATGATCTACGGCGCCGAATGGCTGACGCGGGCGTTCACCAGGAGCAGATGGGTCGAACGGGCGCTGAACTGGAGCTTTGCCGGCGTCTTTGCCGCCTTTGCCGCGACCATCCTCCTGGCCGAGGGCAAGCGCTAGGCGCCCACCCCGCCATTCGAGCGCAGCTTTCATGGCCTTGCTCGCTTGCAAGGCTCCACCGGCGCTTTTCACCGGTAAA
>JAUXUM010000034.1 GCA_030680995.1 Devosia sp. | reverse complement strand
ACGCCGCGGTTAGTTGAACGACACCAATGGCCCCTACCCGCCGATCCTCTGCTTCAGCGCCACGATCCGCCGGTAACTCTCCTCGATGCGCGCGCGGAATTCGGGATCGGCCTCGGCCTCGGCGACAAGGATGGCGCGAATTTCGCCGCCGAGGGAGGCGCGAGGATTGGCGGTGTTGGAGAACAGCAGCACGTCCATGCCCGCCCGCACCGCCCGCGTCACCGTCTCCTCGAGCGAAAAATGCTCGCGGATGGCGCCCATCTCCAGATCGTCGCTGATGACGACGCCCTCATAGCCGAGTTCGCCGCGCAGGACCCCGGTGATCCACTCGGGCGAAAGGCTCGAGGGCAGTTGCAGGTCACCGGCCGAATAGCCCGAATGGTACAGGTGCCCGACCATCACCAAATCGGCGAGCCCGGCGCCGATCAGCGCCTTGTAGGGCAGCAGTTCGTTCTCCTGCCAGGTCCTTGTTATGTCGACAAAGCCTTCATGGCTGTCCGCGGTGCTGGAGCCGTGCCCCGGGAAATGCTTGAGCGCGGTGATCAGGCCGGCCTTCCGATGCGCCTTGATGAAGGCCTCGGCATAGGGGATCACCGTCTTGGGGTTCTTACCGAAGGCCCGGCCGTATTTGGCGATGATCTGGTTGCCGGGATTGAGATTGAGATCGACCACCGGACCGAAATTCACCGTGAAGCCCAGTTCGGCAACGCTCCTGGCCATCTCGCCATAGACCAGCCCGGCGCGTTCGGGGCTGTTGTTGGCGGCGATGGTTTCGGCATTGGCGACCTCCTTGAAGCCGACCCCCGCGGTCAGCCGCTCGACCGCCCCGCCCTCCTGATCCAGGGCGATGAACGGAGGCAGTTCCGGCGAGGCGGCACGGAACGCCGCGTTCATGGCCCTGACCGCCGCAAGGCTGGAGACATTACTCCGCAGGAACATCACGCCGCCGATCCCACCGGCGGCGATCTCGGCGCGCAACGCCTTGACCTGCCTGGCCCCGGCCGTGTTGCCGGCAAAGCCGACGACGATCATCTGGCCGGCCATTTCCTCGAGCGACTGAGCCAGCGCCGGCGGTGCGAGGGAAAGGGCGCCGAAAAGCAGCGCCGCCAAGACGGTCTTCATTACGGAAAAGCTCAAGGAACACTCTCGTGCAAGGGAATTGCGCCAGCATGCCCCGCCACTGCGGCGAAAACAATGAGGCCGGATGATGACTTAGCCTGCGAGCGAACGGCGGGTCACGGCATCGCTGAACCAGCGCGCCATCTCGGCGCTGCTCCGCGGCCGGCCGAAATGATAGCCCTGTCCGATCCGGCAGCCCATCATGCGCAGCATCCAGGCCTGATCGGCATTCTCGATACCCTCGGCGATCACCACCTTGTTGAGGGTTTCCGAAAGCGTCATCACCGCGCGGATGATGGCGCCGGCTTCCGCATCGCCCGGCAGGCTGCGCACGAAGCTCCTGTCGATCTTGATCTTGTCCACCGGCAGCCGCCCCAGATAGCTGAGCGACGAATAGCCGGTGCCGAAATCGTCGAGCGCGATGCCCACGCCCAAATCCCGCAGCCGCTGCAGCGCTTCGGTCACGAAGCCTGCGTTCGACATGAAGATGCCCTCGGTGATCTCGATATCGAGGCGATGCGCCGGCAGACCGGAACTGCGCAGGGCGGCGCGCACCTCGCTCACCACATCGACCAGCTCGAACTGGATCGGCGAGACATTGACCGCCAGCCGGGTCGGAAAAGGCCACGAGGCCACGTCGCGGCACGCCGTTTCCAGAACCCAGCCGCCCAGTTCGATGATCTGGCCGGTTTCCTCTGCGGCCGGAATGAATTTGTCCGGCGCGACGATGCCTAGAACCGGATGCTCCCATCGCGCCAGGGCCTCCACGCCCACCAGTTCGCCGCTCTCGAGCGCCATCTGCGGCTGATAGGTGATCGTGAACTGGCCGCGCTCGATCGCCTGCCGCAGGTCGACCTCCATGTCCTGCTTTTCCTTGAGCCGATCGTCCATGTGCTGGGTGAAGCGCGCAAAATTGTTGCCGGGCGAAGCCTTTGCGGCCGACAGCGCCATATCGGCATGGCGGAGCAGCACCTCCGGCTCGTAGCCGGAACGATCGGTATGGGTGAAGCCGACACAGGCGCCGATGATGGCGCGGTGGCCGGCAAGAGTGTAGGGCAGCACCAGCCGCTCGATCAGGCTCCGGCAGAACGACTGCGCTTCCGCCTCGCTCGGCCGCCCCGGCTGGATCAGGGCGAATACATCGCTGCCCAGCCGCGCCACCGTTTCGATACCCGCCGCCCTGAGCCTGCTTACCGCCTGCTTGAGCACCATATCGCCGTAGGAATGGCCCAGCGCGTCGTTCACGGTCTTGAACCGCGACAGATCGGCCACCAGCATGGTCAGGCCGGCCTCGCGCCGCCGGTCGCCGGCAAGCGTCGCATGCACGATCTTGATCAGCTCGCTGCGGGAGTACGCGCCGGTCAGCGGGTCATGCGTCGCCAGATAGGCGAGTTCCTCCCCGCCGCGACGCTTTTCAGTCTCGTTCCAGAAGGTGAGGCAGACCACCGGCCGCGGGCCGGATCCGTCATCCAGTCTCGAAAGCGTGACCACGTAGAGGACGATCAGCTCATTGCCCGGAGACCCCGCGTGCAGGGTCGCCGGGGCCGTCGGGGTAGGTTCGGCCGGTCGGCCGGTCGAGAAGACCTGCTCCACCGTCTGCACGATCTTTTCGGGGAGCACCTGTCCCACCCTGCGGCCAACCAGCGTACCGCCGCCCGGGCGGAGCAGCAACTCGTCCGCCACGCGGCTGGCGGCAAGTACTTGCCCGCTTTCATCGATGACCAGCAGCCCATCGAAATTGTCTTCGAGGATCGTCTCGATGAGGTCGCGCGGGGCCGCTCCCGTCCCGGTCATTGACCGCCAGGCGGAGCGTATTGCCGTTCGGAGCTGCCGTATGTTCGGCATCAAGCGTCCTGAGCCATTGCATGGCCACCCGGAAAGATGGCGCTGACATAGTGGCGCCGATCCTAGGCCGGAACGCTTAACGGCCAATCAAAATCGCGACAAAGGTAATCAAAACCTTGCCGGCGCCCGCCAAACCCGGCCGAAACGGCACGCTCCACGCCGGCTTCTATTTGTTCTCGCGGTTCTCGATCAGCTCGTTGACCACCCCTGGATCGGCCAGCGTCGAGGTGTCGCCGAGCGAGCCATAGTCGTTCTCGGCCACCTTGCGCAGGATGCGGCGCATGATCTTGCCCGACCGGGTCTTGGGCAGCCCCGGCGTGAACTGGATCAGGTCCGGCGTTGCGATCGGGCCTATTTCCTTGCGCACCCAAGCCTTTAGCTCGGCTTTCAGACTCTCGTCCGCAGCTTCGCCGGCCATCAGCGTAACGTAAGAATAGATGCCTTGGCCCTTGAGATGGTGCGGATAGCCCACCACCGCCGCTTCCGAGACCTTGGGATGGGCGACCAGCGCGCTTTCGATCTCGGCGGTGCCCAGCCGGTGGCCGGAGACATTGAGCACGTCGTCGACGCGGCCGGTGATCCAATAGTAGCCGTCCACGTCGCGGCGGCAGCCGTCGCCGGTGAAATAATAGCCCTTGTAGGTCTCGAAATAGGTCGAGACGAAGCGCTGGTGGTCGCCATAGACGGTGCGCATCTGCCCGGGCCAGCTGTCCTTGAGGCAGAGCACGCCCTCGGCCTTGGTCTGCTCCTGCAGGCGGCCTTCGGGCGAGAGCACCACCGGCTGTACCCCGAAAAAGGGCTTGGTCGCCGAGCCCGGCTTGGCTGCGATGGCGCCCGGCAGCGGCGTGATCAGGATGCCGCCGGTCTCGGTCTGCCACCAGGTGTCGACGATCTCGCAGCGGCCCTTGCCCACATGCTTGTGGTACCAGAGCCAGGCTTCCGGATTGATCGGTTCGCCCACCGTGCCGAGCAGCCGCAGCGAGGAGAGGTCGTTCTTGTCGACCCAATCCGGTCCGGCGCCCATCAGCGCCCGGATTGCCGTGGGCGCGGTATAAAAGATGTTGACCTTGTGCTTGTCGATCACCTGCCAGAACCGGCTGGGGTCGGGATAGGTGGGGATGCCCTCGAACATTAGCGTCGTCGCCCCGTTCGCCAGGGGGCCATAGACGATGTAGCTGTGGCCGGT
>JAUXUM010000030.1 GCA_030680995.1 Devosia sp. | reverse complement strand
ACCGGCCAGGTCTCGGATCGGAAGGATCGAATGCCGGCCCCTTCCACTCCTCGTAGACCACGGCCACCCCGGCATCGGTCTTGCGGAAAACCGGGACCATGATCTTGCCCTGGCCCTTGAGCGGCTGGATGTCGTCGCGGTAGCCCCCGCAGACGAAACCCAGCGCGGGAAAGAAGTTGGGTGTTTCCTTGCCGAAGTAGAAGATGCCGGTCGCCTTGGGCTTGCAGGCCCGGGAATAGCCGAAAATCGAGGCGCGGGAGATACCCCGCGCCTTCCAGCTATTTCCCGGCAAATGGCGGTTACAGCGTCCGCTGCACGCTCTCGACGCGGAAGCATTCGATGACATCGCCGGCACGCATGTCCTCGTATTTTTCGAAGGCCATGCCGCATTCCTGGCCGGCCTGCACTTCCTTGACCTCGTCCTTGAAGCGCTTGAGCGTCGAAAGCTTGCCCTCGTGGATGACGACGTTGTCGCGGATGAGGCGCACTCCGGCGCCGCGCTCGACGATGCCGTCGGTGACCCGGCAGCCGGCGACCTTGCCGACCTTGGAGATGTTGAACACTTCCAGGATCGCGGCGTTGCCGATGAAGGTCTCGCGCCGTTCGGGTTTCAACAGCCCAGACATCGCCGCCTTAACGTCGTCCACCAGATCGTAGATGATGTTGTAGTAGCGGATTTCGATGCCGTCGCGGGTGGCAAGCTCGGCCGCCTGCTTGTTGGCGCGCACGTTGAAGCCGATGATGATGGCGTTCGATGCCGTCGCCAGGGTCACGTCGCTTTCGGTGATGCCGCCGACGCCCGACATCAGGATCTGGGCGGAGACTTCCTCGGTGGAGAGCTTGTTGAGCGAGGCGTTGATCGCCTCGACCGAGCCCTGCACGTCGCCCTTGATGATCAGCGGGAACTTGGCGATGCCCGAGGCCTTGAGCTGGTTCATCATCTGCTCGAGCGAGGTGGCGCCGCCGCCCTCGACCTTCTCGCGGACGAGGCGCTGGCGGTATTCGGTGACTTCGCGGGCCCGGGCTTCGGTCTCAACCACCGAGAAGCGGTCGCCCGCGCTCGGCACGCCGGTGAAGCCCAGAACCTCGACCGGGATCGACGGCCCGGCTTCCTTGACCTGCTCGCCCTTGTCGTTGATC
>JAUXUM010000026.1 GCA_030680995.1 Devosia sp. | reverse complement strand
CCGCCGATGCCGCGCGGTTCCTTGCGGTGCGCCAGATAGAAATACTCATCGCACCAGGCCTTGTAGCGCTGGTAGTCGACGTCCGCATGCGCGTCGCAAACGGTTCGCATCGCCGCATGGAAGTCGATGCTGTCCTGGTCTGTCGGGGCGCGCCGGCGGTCGAGCACCGGGGTGAGGTCGGCACCGCCGCCGAACCACCATTTGGAGGTGACCACCATGCGGGTATTCATGTGCACGGCCGGCACATTGGGGTTCCACGGGTGCGCGATCAGCGAGATGCCTGAGGCCCAGAAGCCGGCGTTTTCCTCGGCCCCCGGCATCTGCTTGGCGAATTCGGGCGAAAACTGGCCGTGGACGGTGGAAATATGCACGCCGATCTTTTCGAACACGCGGCCATGCATCATCGACATCTCGCCGCCGCCACCCTCCGCACCGGCAGAGTCTGCCCGTTTCCAGGGTTCGCGGACGAAGCGTCCGGGCGCGCGGTCCGCATGCGGACCCTTGACCTGCCTCTCGAGGGTCTCGAATTCCACGCACAACCCGTCGCGCAGCTGCCGGAACCAGGCGCTGGCCTTCTGTTTCTTGCTCTCGATGTCGGCTGGCAGGGTCATGTAAGCGCCGAGAATCCACCCGTCTGTCGCAATGCCTCCCCTAGCACAAGGCTCATGGCAATGGCCACGTTGAGCGAGCGCATATCTTGCCGCATCGGGATGCGGACGCGGAGATCGGCATCCGCCGCCACGTCCTCGGGCACACCGGCGCTTTCCCGCCCGACCATCAGCACGTCGTCCGCTCCGTAGCCGATGCCATAGGCAGACCGCGTTGCCTTGGTGCTGAGCAGCACCATGCGCCTGTCCGCCTGGCGCCGCCAAAGGGAGAAGTCCCGATAGCTCGCATGCTCGACGAAATCGGCGTGGTCGAGATAGTCGAGGCCGCCGCGCCTCATCGCCTGCCTGGAGAACAGGAACCCGGTCGGATGGATGATATGAACGCGCATGCCCAGACACGCACCCAGCCGCAGCACTGCACCGGTGTTCTGGGGGATATCGGGCTGATAGAGCGCGAGTTCTACCGGGATTTTCGGCTCCTTGCCGAGGCTGCACCGCATCGGGAGTGGGTATAGTGTCGCACACCCGCGATGTCACCTCTGCCTAGGCTGGACAAGTGCGGAGGAGAGTGCAAAAAGAACCGCAAAATCACGCGCCGTTGAACGCGGTCGCCTTCAACGCTGCGTCCCAGGCAGCTGCGGCGATCTGCGGTGCGGATCAGGGCTCGAGATACGGAAGCTTAACCTTGGCCAAGCAATCCAATCTGTCACATCCGGCTGCCCCGCAACAGACGCGGCGGGACTTCCTTTACGTCGCCGCGGGCGCGGTCGGAACCGTCGGGGTCGCCGGGGCGGTCTGGCCGCTCATCAACCAGATGAATCCGGACGCGTCCGTTCTGGCTTTGGCCTCGATCGAATTCGATCTCTCCTCGATCGAGGAAGGCCAGTCGGTCACCATCAAATGGCGCGGCCTACCTGTCTTCGTGCGCTACCGCACCGCGGCCGAGATCGAGGAGGCCAGGGCGGTTCCGCTCAACGACCTCAAGGATCCCGAAACCGACGAGCAGCGCACCAAGTCCGGCTACGAGCAGTGGCTGATCATGATCGCCAACTGCACGCATCTGGGCTGCGTTCCGGTGGGCGAGGCGGGGGAATTCGACGGCTGGTTCTGTCCATGCCACGGGTCGCACTACGATACCGCCGGCCGCATCCGCAAAGGCCCGGCGCCCAAGAACCTGGTGCTGCCGCCCTACGAATTTGTTTCCGATACGCTCGTGCAGATCGGTTAAGGGGAACCTTCTACATGGCCAGCAATATTCCTGCCTACACCCCCGGTTCGGCGGTCGAGAAGTGGCTCGACGACCGCCTGCCGATCGTCCGGTGGTCCAAAGAACACTTGATGGACTTCCCAACCCCCAAGAACCTCAACTACTGGTGGACATTCGGCGCGATCCTCGCGGTGATGCTGGTGGTGCAAATCGTCACCGGCGTCGTTCTGGCGATGCACTACACCCCCAACATCGCGATGGCCTTCGACTCGGTCGAGCATATCCGGCGCAACGTCAATGGCGGCCGCGTCCTGCAGGCGGTGCATGCGGTCGGTGGCTCGATGTTCTTTGCCGCCGTCTATATCCACATCTTCCGCGGCCTCTATTTCGGCTCCTACAAGGCGCCGCGCGAGATCCTCTGGATCCTGGGCGTCCTGATCTTCGTCCTGATGATGGCCACCGCCTTCATGGGCTATGTGCTGCCCTGGGGGCAGATGAGCTTCTGGGCCGCTACCGTGATCACCAACATCTTCCAGGCGATCCCGGTGCTGGGCGATCCGATCCTGCAACTCCTGCGCGGCGGTTTCGCGGTCGACAACGCCACCCTTAACCGCTTCTTCTCGCTGCACTACCTCCTGCCCTTCGTGATTGCGGCGGTGGTGGCGCTCCATATCTGGGCCCTGCACGTGCCGGGCAACAGCAACCCGATCGGGGTCGAGGTGAAATCGGGCCGCGACACCGTGCCGTTCCATCCCTACTACACGATGAAGGATCTGTTCGCGATCGTGGTGTTCATGATCCCGTTCGCCTGGTTCGTGTTCTTTGCGCCCGACATCCTCGGTCATCCCGACAATTACATCATGGCGAACAGCCAGGTGACGCCG
>JAUXUM010000024.1 GCA_030680995.1 Devosia sp. | reverse complement strand
AAAGCATCCGCTTGGCCTACGTCGAGAAGGGCTACACCAACGTCAGCGTGACGGCGCGGCAGGAAGTGACCGAGAGCGGTCGTGTCCGCATCGTCTTCGTGATTGACGAGGGCGTTCGCGCTGGCATTGCCGCCATCAATTTTGCCGGCAACAATTCCATCAATTCGGGTGCGCTCAAGGGCGTCATCAAAACCCGCGAGACCCATATCCTCAGCTGGCTGTTCCGGGACGATGCCTATAGCGAGGAAAAGCTCAGCATCGATCGGGAATTGATCCGCATCTACTACGCAAATCGCGGCTTCCCCGATGCTGTGGTGACTTCCGCGGTGGCCGAGTATGATGCTGGCCGCAACGGCTACTTCATCAATTTCACTATTTCCGAGGGCGAGCGCTACGAATTTGGCTCCGTCAGCGTTGAGACCAGCATCGCGGGTCTGAACGCGGACGCCCTGACCGGGACTATCCGGACCCGCCAGGGCAGCCGCTACTCTCTCGCCGATCTCGAGAAGACCCAGGCGGATATGGCTTTCGAAGCGACGTCGCAGGGCTACGCTTTTGCCGATGTGCGTCCGCGCCTTGACCGCGACATGAGCACGAACACGTTCCACGTCACCTATCTCGTGGATCAGGGGCCGCGTATCTATGTCGAGCGGGTCAATATCACCGGCAACAACAAGACGCGTGATTACGTGATCCGCCGCGAACTGGGCTTTGCTGAAGGAGACCCCTTCAATCGCGCCATCGTGCAGCGGGGCAAGATTGCTATCGAGGCTCTCGGCTTCTTCGACCGGGTCGATGTGAGCATGGAGCCGGGCAGCGCCGCCGATAAGGTGGTCATCAATGTTGCCGTGGTGGAAGGTTCCACAGGCGACTACGGCGCAACGGTGGGCTATTCTTCGGAACAAGGCATTCTTGGCGAAGTTTCGATCACGGAGCGCAATTTCCTTGGCCGCGGGCAATATGTGCGCGCTGCGGTGGGTGCGTCGGGATCGGGCAAAAGCTTCGATTTCTCGTTCACCGAACCGCGCTTCATGGGGCTCAAGATGTCGTCCGGCATCGACATCTATCACCGGATCGTCGATGAAACCTCAACCAACTTCTACGGCTCCACCGCGACAGGCGGGCAGGTGCGGTTCGGGTTGCCCATCACGCGCGATGTCACCACCACGGTCTTCACCGGTCTCGAGACGAAGACGTTCGTCGACAACAGCCCGACCGACTCGAGTTTCGTGCTAGACGGCGAGACACGGAATAAATTCTGGGTCGGCTATACCTTGGCCTATAACGGCCTGGACGACATCAAGCGCCCGACCGAGGGCCTCTACGCCACGCTGACGCAGCAATATGTCGGCCTGGACTTCAACTATGTGAAGACCGAAGCGAAGGCGCGTTTCTTCATGCCGCTGCTCGACGACTCGGGGCTTGTCGCAAGCGTCAGGGGACAGGCAGGCATTATCAACGCGCTCAGCGGCACGGTCAGCCCGTTGGAGGCTTTCCATCATGGACCGACACTGGTCCGCGGCTTCGAAGCCCGCCAGTTTGGTCCGCGCCTGGGGACCGGCGAAATGATTGGAACGACGATGTACGCGGCAGCCTCCGCGGAACTCGAGTTCCCGATCCCGGTTCTGCCTGAGTCATACGGACTTCGCGGCGCGGTTTGGGCGGACGCGGCCTGGATTGACGGGGCGGCCGGTGTCTTGCCGCCGACCGCGACCAGCGTGGACAACCCGTTCAAGTCCTCGGTCGGTGCCTCGATCATCTGGGATAGTCCGTTTGGTCCCCTGCGTGGCGATTTTGGCTACGTCATCAGCAAGGCCACCGACGACAGGACCCAGATCTTCCAGTTGACGATCCAGAACCTGCTTTAAACTACGGAGCTTGCTCCAGGCTTGTTAGCGTGAGACATTCTGAAAAGCCGCGGTGCGGTTGCACTGCGGCTTCGTTGTTCCTGAAATATCATTATGGTCGATACACGCTTTCATATTGGTTCCGGACCGTCACCACTCGGGGCGTTGTTCAGCGCGCTGCCGTCGACAGTAACCATTGATGACGAGCGGGTCCGTGCGCTGATCGTCACCGGAGCGGAAGAGCTGGCGTTCGCCGGCCCCGGCCATATTTCACTGGCAGCGCATAAAAATTATCTGGAAGATCTGAAGTCCACGTCGGCCGGAGCGGTCATCGTCTCGGCGGAGCTGCGAGAAGATGTTCCGGCTTCGAGCGTTGCAGTGGTCGTCGACCGTCCACATGAGGTTTTCGCAGATCTGCTCGATCAGCTCTATCCCGGCGGCACGCGCGGCGGCATCGGTGGCTTTCACGACACGGCGGCCACCGAGCCCCAGTTCGAGCCCGACGTCTGGTTGGGGGCCAATGTTGTGATTGGGCCAGGCGTGGAAATTGGCAGCGGAACCGTCATCGGCGCCAATACGGTTATCGGAGCCGGTGTCGCCATTGGGCGCAACTGCACGATCGCCAGCAATTGCACGATCGATTGCGCCTATCTGGGCAGCGATGTCGTGCTGCATGCCGGCGTGCGCGTCGGCTGCGAGGGGTTTGGGTGGCTCGACTTCGGAAGGTCCAACCGCAAAATCCCGCAGCTTGGCCGCATCATCATTCAGGATGGTGTGGAGATTGGTGCCAATTCCACCGTCGATCGGGGGGCGCTCGGTGATACGGTCATCGGCGAGGGCACCAAGATCGACAATCTGGTTCAGATTGGCCACAATTGCCGCATCGGCCGATACTGCCTGATCGCGGCGCAATCGGGCCTGTCGGGATCGACTGTGCTGGAGGATGGCGTATTGATGGGCGGGGGCAGTGGTACCGGCGGTCATCTGACCATCGGAACCGGCTCCGTGGTCTATGGAAGGGCAGGGGTCTCCAAGAGCTGGCCAGCCGGCTCGAAATTGTTTGGCGCTCCGGCCAGGGACATCAAGGAATACTGGCGCGAAGCGGCCATGTTGCGGCGAATGAGTAAAGGGGAACAGCGGTAATGGACACTGTTGCGGTCAAAAAACCAGAAGGGCGACAGCTCATAACCCTTGAGATCGATGACATCTTGAAGTGCTTGCCGCACCGCTACCCCTTCCTGATGATCGACAAAATCATCGAGATCGACGGCGACGATTCAGCGATCGGCATCAAGAACGTCTCTTTCAACGAGCCGATATTCCAGGGCCATTTCCCCGGCAAGCCGGTCTTTCCGGGAGTGCTCATTATTGAAGCCATGGCCCAGACCGCAGGTGCTATCGTCATCGCTCACGACGCTGCCACCGGCGCAAGCAAAAGCATCGTCCTCATGCTCACCATCGACAAGGCCAAGTTCCGCAAACCGGCCGGACCTGGCGACCAGATCGAGTTCCATATCAGGAAGATTCATCGTCGGCGTACGGTAGGGCGCTACGAAGCCAAGGCCATGGTTGACGGCGTCCTGATCGCCGAGGCCGAGGTCGGCGCCATGATCGTTCCCGGTGCATGACGGTGGGCCACCTTGAGGTCCATCCGACGGCCGTTGTCAGTCCCAATGCGCGCATTGGCGCCAATGTCAGGATCGGACCGTATTCGATCGTCGGCGACGATGCGGTACTGCATGACGGGGTTGAACTTGTCTCCCACGTGGTGGTCGCGGGGCGGTCGGAGATTGGAGCGCAAACGCGCATCTTTCCCTTCACGTCGATCGGGCATCAGCCGCAGGATTTGAAGTATGAGGGGGAACCCAGCCGGCTGGTGATCGGGGAACGCTGCGTCATTCGCGAAAACGTCACCATCAATCCGGGGACGCGTGGCGGCGGCATGGAAACCCGTATCGGCAACGATTGTCTACTGATGGCCTGTTCGCACGTCGCGCATGACTGCAAGGTCGGCAACAATGTCGTGCTCGCAAACTATGTGGGGCTCGCAGGCCACACGGTGATCGGGGACTACGTCGCCTTCGGCGGCATGTGCGCCGTCCACCAGTTTGTCCGCATCGGTTCACACGCTTTCATCGGTGCGCAGAGCATGATCGATGCCGATGTCATTCCCTACGGCATGGCCGTGGGCAACCGCGCCCGCTTGGCAGGACTCAATCTCGTCGGCCTGAAGCGCCGCAAGTTCGACCGCGAAGCGATTCACACGCTGCGGACGGCGTACCGGATGGTGTTCTCGAGCGAAGGCACGCTGCGCGAACGGGTGGAAGATGCGGCGACGCTGTTCAAGAATGAGCCGCTGGTCCAGGACGTGGTCAATTTCATATCCTCGGCCAGCGATCGTCCGCTTTGTCTGCCGCGGAACGGCGCCAGCGAGGAGTAGATGGCCAACAAGCTAAGCCTCATCGCCGGGTCCGGCGCGCTGGTCCCGCACGTGATTGACGCAGCGCGAGCCGCTGGCTTCGATCTCCAGGTCCTCTCGCTCGGCAACCGTGACGATCTTGCCGACTATGACACGATCCGGATCGATCTGGGCCAGCCGCAGTCCATTATCTCGGCCATCCGCGCCTTTGGTGCGACGCACGTCACCATGGCCGGTGGTTTGCATATCTCCGATGCCGCTCGGGAGGGACTTGCCCGGTTTGCCGGAGGAGGGCTCGCCCATGGCGCGGCGTCGGCGGGCGATGGGGTGCTGTCGGGCCTGGCTGTCGCACTCTCGCAGATGACCGGGGCCCAGCTCGTTGGCCCGCATGAGGTCGCGCCTGACTTGCTTGCGCCGGAGGGTCAACTGGCCGGACCTCCACTCACCGATGCGCAACTCGAGACCGCCCGCTTTGCCTTGGACCTCGCCCGCAAGATAGGTGCGCTTGACATCGGTCAGGCGGTGGTCGTCGCTGGTAGGAGGGTGATCGCGGTGGAAGATGTGGGGGGCACCGACGCCCTGCTGATGCGGGTCGCGCAGTATCGGCAGCGTGGCTTCGCCACGGATGGCGCCTCCTCGGTCGTGTTGGCCAAGGCAGCAAAGCCGCAGCAGCCGATGTTCGTTGATCTGCCTGTCATTGGCCCAGACACGATCGACCACGCCGTCGGCGCCGGCGTCGAGGCGATAGCGGTGCAGGCGGGAAAATCTCTGCTCATCGGCCGAACCCGGCTTGTTGAAGCGGCCACGGCGGCAGGCATTGCGCTGGTCGGCCTCGCTGCTTCGGATGCCTAAGCCCCTCAAGCTCTTCATTCTCGCGGGAGAACCGTCCGGCGATCGGATCGGTGCCGACCTGGTGCGGCGGCTGCGGAAACGTACCGAGCTCGAGGTGACGGGCGTAGGTGGTCCGGAACTCGAGGCGGCAGGGATCAACCCGCTCTTTCCCATGGATGAGCTTTCGGTCATGGGCTGGGTTGATGTCCTGCCCCGGTTACCCAGGTTGCTCTGGCGTGTGCATCAGACCGCCCAAGCGATCATCCGCACACGACCGGACGTCGCGGTATTGGTCGACGCGCAAGTGTTTTCCGCGCTTGTCGCCCGACGGGTCAAAGCGGCGGGTGTCCATACGCCGCTGCTGCTCTACGTCGCTCCGGCAGTCTGGGCCTGGAAGCCGGAGCGCGCGGCGAAGCTCAAACCGCTTTTCGAGGAAGTGCTGGCGGTG